>JANYHS010000347.1 GCA_025358945.1 Acidobacteriota bacterium | reverse complement strand
GCGCCGATCTCGCGCTCGAGGTTGCGGACGCCGGCCTCACGCGTGTAACCGCGAATCACCTGACGCAGGGCGTCGGGCGTGAAGCGGATGTACTCGGCGGTGAGACCGTGGTTTTTCACCTGCTTGTCCATCAGGTGATCGGTCGCGATCTTCAGCTTCTCTTCCTCCGTGTACCCGGCGATCTCGAGCACTTCCATGCGGTCGCGCAGCGCCGCCGGGACCGGGTCGAGCACGTTTGCCGTGGTGATGAAGAGCACTTCCGAGAGATCGAACGGCACGTCAAGGTAGTGATCGCGGAACGTGTTGTTCTGTTCCGGATCGAGGACCTCGAGCAGCGCGGACGAAGGGTCGCCGCGGAAGTCCGAGCCGAGCTTGTCGATCTCGTCGAGGATGAACACCGGGTTCTTCGACTCGGCGCGACGCAGCCCCTGGATGATCTGTCCGGGCAGCGCACCGATGTAGGTCCGCCGGTGGCCGCGGATTTCGGCCTCGTCTCGCATGCCGCCGAGCGACACCCGCACGAACTTGCGGCCGAGCGACTCAGCGATCGAGCGCGCAAGCGAGGTCTTGCCGACACCGGGAGGGCCGACAAAGCACAGGATCGGCCCCTTCACGGACGGGTTCAGCTTGCGGACGGCGAGGTACTCGAGGATGCGGTCCTTCACCTTCTCGAGACCGGAGTGATCCTTGTCGAGCACCTGCTGGGTCTTGCCGAGGTCGATCACCTCGTCGGTCCGCTTGGCCCACGGCAGCATGACGAGCCAGTCGAGATACGTGCGCGAGACGGTGTACTCGGCTGCGGCGACCGGCATCTTCGACAGGCGATCGAGCTCGCGCAGCGCTTCCTTCTTGACCGCCTCGGGCATGCCGGCAGCTTCGACCTTTTCGGCGATCTCTTCGACCTCTTTGGTCTGGTCGTCGCCTTCGCCGAGCTCCTTCTGAATCGCCTTCATCTGCTCGCGCAGGAAGTAGTCGCGCTGGTTCTTGCCGACCTCGGACTGCACCTGCGACTGGATCTTCGATCCGAGCTCGAGCACTTCGAGCTCCTTGATCAGGATGCGGTTCAGGTTGTCCAGGCGCGCGCGGATGTCGAGGGTCTCCAGGACTTCCTGCTTGACGCCGGTGCTGATGGTCGACAGCGAGGACGCGATGAAGTCCGCGAGCCGGCCCGGCTCGGTGATGTTCATCGCCAGCGTCTGCAGATCGTCGGAGAGCAGGGGCGACAACGAGACGACCTGCTGAAAGTTCGTCTTGATGTTGCGTGCGAGCGCGTCGACTTCCAGGCCGTCGGCGTCGTTGGTGTCTTCTGTGGCGGCGCTGACGCGCGCCCGGAGATACGGCTGGGACGAGACGACCTCGTCGAGCGTCAACCGCGACAGCCCCTGGACGATCAGGCGGAGGCTGCCGTCGGGCAGCTTGAACATCTTGTGGATATGCGTGGCGGTGCCGACCGGATACAGATCGGCCTGCCCCGGTTCCTCGACCGTCGCGTCACGCTGCGTGAACACGGCGATCAGCTTGCCGTTGGCGATCGCGTCATCGATCAGACGGACGGAGCTCTCGCGGGCGACGGCGAGGGGCATGAACGAATTCGGAAACAGGACCGTGTCGCGAAGCGGCAGAATCGGCAGCTCGGAAGGGATATTGAGCGGCCGATCGCCAAGCGAGGTGTCCTCGGTCTTGAGGTTCTCGAGTTGATCGCTCATCGCGACCTCTTTT
Source organism: Acidobacteriota bacterium (assembly GCA_025358945.1). Taxonomy (GTDB): domain Bacteria; phylum Acidobacteriota; class Vicinamibacteria; order Vicinamibacterales; family CAVVIG01; genus CAVQFC01. The sequence goes on along the minus strand of JANYHS010000347.1, from coordinate 21,792 downwards.
CTACTGCGTTGTGGGGATGCGACGGTGGGGAGAGATGGGCTCCGCCACCGGCGGAGCCCCGAATCGTGTGGGACGCCTGAACGTTTAGACGTCCATGAACAGCGAACTGGTGCCGCGGCGCGCCGTCAGCTGACGCTCACGCTGCTCCGCGTTCTCCCGGGCCTGTTCGCAGTCCTTACAACGGACCGCAAACGGCAGCGCCCGAAGGCGCTTTTCCGCGATTTCCTCGTCGCAGTCGAAGCAGTTGCCATAGTTGCCCTGCTCGAGACGCGCGAGCGCGTCGTTGACCTTGTTCAGCGTCTCCGCCTTCATCTGGACGAGCGCGAACTCGAGCTCTTCCTGGATGTCGGCTTCCGCGCTCTCGACCGTGTCGAGGACTTCGTTGAGCTTACCGCCCCACGAGCCTTCTTCACGCACGCCGCGCATCTTGCCCTGAACTTCCGCCTGCAGCTCACGACGCCGGCCGTCGAGCATCTGCTTGAGTTCCGCATAGCGGGACACGGACTTGGCCGGCGCCGCTTCCTTCTTTTGAGTGTTCTTCATGACCGTCCGCTCCTTCCGCCCCGGCTTGAAACCGGAGCGCCGCTTAAGATTGCCAAAATGTTATGCAAATGAAGCGCCAAGACTATACTGAACTAGAGTCCTATTGCAAGCCGATGAGCCGTCTTCGTCTCACCGCACTGCCTGACACAATTCCGAGGCCAAAAAGCGACACCACTAATGGACATTCGTCGCAATCGCACCATTAAGTCGTTCTGCCTGAGTCCGTTGTAGCATCTCGTCCGCCTGGATTAACCAATCGTTCAAATCCAATGATCCCTTAGACGCCCGACGGACTCGGACGGTTCTGACCGGACACCACCATTTTTTGTCCGCGTAAGGAGACGACACTGTGTAGCAGAAGTGCCCGATGTGTGGCGGGCTGGCGTCGTATTTTCCGCACTGCCGCTTGATCGTCCCCATCACCGGCGGCTATACTCAACGTTTGTCCCTACAAGCCGAAAGCTGAGAACTGTTTATGGCGAAGCGATGTGAATTGTGCGGGAAGGGTCCGGTCGTAGGACGGCAGCATAGCCACGCGAACAACGTGAGCGCGCGTCGGTTCGAACCGAATCTGCAGGCAGTCAAGGCCGTCGTCAACGGCGGCAACAAGCGCATGCGCGTCTGCACGCGCTGCCTCCGCTCGGGTAAGGTCGTCAAGGCCGGGCCCAGCAAGGCCGCCTGACGCGGAAGTCAGAACTCTGAAGTCAGAAGTCTGAAATGAAACAGGCCGTCTCCAGCCAGGATGCCCCGCAGGCGATTGGCCCTTACTCCCAGGCCGTTCGCGCGGGGCAGCTGCTGTTCCTCTCGGGACAGGTGCCGCTCGACCCCGCGACGGGTCAGATCGTGGACGGTGATATCGCGGCGCAGACGCACCGCGTCTTCAAGAATCTCGGGGCCGTGCTCGCCGCCGGCGGCCGCTCGTTCGCCGACGTCGTCCGCACGACGGTGTTCCTGGCAGACATGAACGACTTTGCGGCCGTGAACGCCGTTTACGGTGAGTACTTCACGGAGCCGTACCCGGCGCGAGCAACCGTGCAGGTGGCGCGGCTCCCGAAAGACGCGCGCGTCGAAATCGACCTGATCGCGACCTTCGAGTAGTCAGGTAGAACGGATAGGCTACCCTGCTCTGCCCGCCCTCTCGACCCCGATCACGCCCTCAACCCCGCGCAGCGACTTGATCACCTTCTCGAGATGCTTGAGATCGCTGATCTCGATCGTCACATCGATCCGCGCGTTCACGGAGTCGCCGGTGCGCGCTTCCATGTTCTTGATGTTGGTGTTGACGTCGGCGATCTTCGCGCTGACCGCTGCCAGCAATCCCTTCCGGTCCTTGACTTCCATCGTCAGCTTGACGGTGTAGCGGCCGACGGCTTCGGTCTTGTCCCACTCCACCTCGATGCGCCGCTCCGGGTCGTACAGCAGGTTGACGACGTTCGGACACGTGGCGGAGTGGACGGAGACGCCCTTGCCGCGCGTGACGTAGCCGACGATCTTCTCGCCGCGGATCGGGCTGCAGCAGCGCGCGCGGAACACCATCAGGTCGTCGAACCCCTTGACCTTGATCTTCTCGTCGCCAGACCCAAGCACGCGCCTGACGACGGAGGCGACGGCGCCTTCGGGCGCCTTCTCGCGCAGCGTGTCGGTCGGCACCAGCTTGACCAGTACCTGTTTCGGATGCACCTTGCCGTAGCCGATCGCCGCAAACAGATCGTCGCTCCTGCCGACGGCGAAGTCGGCGAGGGCTTTCGCGAACGCCTCGCCGTCGAGAATCGTCTTCGGGTTCAGGTCGTAGCGTCGCGCTTCCTTCTCGAACAGCTTGCGCCCGAGTTCCACGGCGCGGGTTTTTTCCTCCGCGTGAATCAGGTGTTTGATCTTGCTGCGCGCCCGCGACGTCGCGACGAAGTTCAGCCAGTCGCGGCTCGGCCGGTGACCCGCCTGCCGCACGATCTCGATGATGTCGCCGTTCTTCAGGCGCGTGCGCAGCGGCACCATCTTGCCGTTGACGCGCGCGCCGACGCATTGATGCCCCAGATCGGTGTGGATCGCATACGCGAAGTCGACGGGCGTCGCGCCGCGCGGCAGCGCTTTGACCAGGCCTTTCGGCGTGAAGATGTAGACCTCTTCCGGGTAGAGCTCGACCTTGAGGTTCTGGATGAACTCCTGCGGATCGTGCACTTCCTGCTGCGACTCGAGGAGCTGGCGCATCCACTGGAAGTAGCGGTCGTCACGCCCGTCGCCGGCGCGGCCCTCTTTGTATTTCCAGTGCGCGGCGATCCCTTCCTCCGCCCGCCGGTGCTGTTCCATCGTCCGGATCTGGACCTCGAACGGCATGCCGTGCTCGCTGATCACCGAGGTGTGCAGCGACTGATACCCGTTGGGGCGCGGCATCGCGATGAAGTCCTTGATCCGTCCCGGCACCGGCGACCACGTCTGGTGAATGATGCCGAGCGTGGCGTAGCAGTCCTTCACGCTCTCGGTGATGATGCGGATCGCGATGAAGTCGTAGACCTGCCCGAGTTCGATCTTCTGGCGCTCGAGCTTCTGGTGGATGCTCCACAGGCGTTTGATGCGACCGTCGATCTCGATCACCGGCACCTGCGCTTGGGCGAGCGTGGCGGTGATCGTTTTTTTCAGATCGCCGATCAGGCCTTCGGTGGCGCGGCGTTTCGCGTCGACCTGCGTGCGCAGCGTCTCGTAGGCCTGCGGCTCGAGGTAGCGGAACGACAGCTCCTCGAGCTCGTTCTTCACTTTGCTCATGCCGAGGCGGTTGGCAATCGGCGCGTAGATGTCGCGTGTCTCCTGTGCGATTTTCACGCGGCGCTCTTCCGGAAGATGGCCGAGCGTCCGCATGTTGTGGAGACGATCTGCCAGCTTCACGAGGATGACGCGGATGTCGTCCACCATCGCGAGCAGCATCTTGCGGAAGTTCTCGGCCTGCCGCTCTTCGCTCGACGCCGGGGACAGAGGGATCGCACTGATCTTCGTCACGCCCTCGACGACGTGAGCGACTTCGGGGCCGAACAGTTCGCGGATGCGTTCGATGGTGGTGAGGGTATCCTCAACCACGTCATGGAGGAGGCCGGCGGCAATGGCCACCGCGTCCAGCTTCATGTCCGCAAGGAAGTCGGCGACCGCCAGGGGGTGGACCAGATAGGGCTCGCCCGAGTGGCGCACCTGTCCCCTGTGCTCGAACGCCGAGAAGACATAGGCGCGGCGGAGCAATTCGACGTCGGCGTCCGGGCTGTAGGCCCGGACTTTTTCGAGGAGATCCTCGAAGCGAATCATGATTTTCGGTGTCTAACCAAAATGTCGGACGGTCAGGGGGTTAGCTTGACGTACGATTTTTTGCTTCACTATACTGGCCCGGTTTCCGCTTCACCAATTTTCTCTGTTTAGGGGGGCTCATGCGTTCTTTGTCGGGAGCATCGCAGGCGTGGATCGCGGTGCTGGCCCTGGGGTCATTCACGTCGACTGTGGGTTGCGCCAAGGTCGGCGAGATTCAAGGGAAAAAGGCGTTCAAGGCCGCCAACGCCGCGTATCAGCAGCAGGACTATAAAAAGGCGTCGGAATACTACGCGGACACCATCGCGGCCGCGCCCGACACCCCAACGGCTAATCAGGCGCTGTTTTTCCTTGGGAACAGCCTCGATAACCAGTACAAGCCGAGCAAGAAGGGCGATGCGGTCAACGACGCGTTCCTGACCAGGGCTGTGGACAACTACCAGAAGGCCGCCGAAAGGCTGTCCTCGTCCGCCGACCCGGCGGACAAGAAGCTCGGCAAGCTGTCGCTCGAGTATCTTGTGGCGTCCTACGGAGCGGACAAGCTGAACGACCCGGCCAAGGCCGAACCGGTGGTGCAGCGGATGATTCAGCTCGAACCGACTGAGCCGTCGAACTACTTCGCGCTCGCCAAGATCTACGAGGACGCCGGCGCCTACGACGAGGCCGAGAAGATGCTGCTCCAGGCGAAGGCGGCCAAGCCAAACGAGGCCGCGGTCTACATGACGCTGGCCGGCTATTACAACCGCCAGGGCCGCTTCGACAAGACGATCGAGGCGCTCGAGGAACGCGCCGCAAAGGAGCCGAACAACGCGGTCGCCTTCTACACCATCGCCACCTACTACTGGGACGAGGCCTACCGCGACTTCAAGCTGAAGGACGCGGAAAAGAAGGACTTCGTGGCGAAGGGCATGACCGCCGTTGACCACGCGCTCCAGATTAAGCCGGACGACATCGATTCGACCGTCTACAAGGGCCTCCTGCTCCGCCTGCAGGCCAATCTCGAGAAGGATCCGGCCAAGCAGCAGGCGCTGCTCAAAGAGGCGCAGGGCCTCAGCGAGAAGGCCAACACGATGCGCAAGGCCAAGGCTTCGGGATCTGCGCCTTAGTCACAATAATGTGGGGTAAACCCAGCCTCTACAAGGGATTGGATCAAAAGGCCGTCAGGGCAACCTGACGGCCTTTTTTTGCACCGCCGTCACAATCCACGCGGTAAAATTACTGCGTCTTTCAAACTAACCACTCAGCAGGAAATGGTGGCCGCGCATGACGGTCCGCCATGGAGAACACATGAGTCGCACCACCCTTTTCCGATCGCTCGCGCTTCTGGCTTTTTGCCTCTTTCTGTTGCCGGTGGACCGCGCAAATGCGCAGGGCGTCACGACAGGGAACCTGACCGGCACGGTCAGGGATCCGCAGGGACAGATCGTCCCGGGCGCGAGCGTCACCGCTCTGCACGAACCCTCAGGCTCCAGGTACGAGGGATTCACCCGCGAGGACGGACGCTATTTCATTCCCGGCATGCGCGTCGGCGGACCATACACGGTCGGCGCCACGCTCCCCGGCTTCAGCACGGAAGTGAAGAGCGCCGTCACCATCGCACTCGGCGCGTCGACCGACCTCGACTTCACGCTGAAGCTTGCCAACGTCGCCGAGACGATCACGGTCGTCGGCACGAGTGATCCGGTGTTCAGCTCGACGCGCACCGGCGCGTCGATCGCCGTCATGCGGGAAGATCTCGCGGTCCTGCCGACCATCACGGGCCGAATCAACGACATCACGCGACTGAGCCCGCAGTACGGCGGCAGCGGCACGTTCGCCGGCCAGGACAACCGCGCCAACAACATCACGGTGGACGGCTCGTATTTCAACAACTCCTTCGGCCTCGGCGGCCAGCCTGGCGACCGCACGGGCGTCGCGCCCATCTCGCTCGAAGCGATTGAGCAGGTGCAAGTGAGCGTCGCGCCGTATGACGTGCGCCAGGGCAACTTCGTCGGCGCCGGCGTCAATACGGTGACGCGCAGCGGAACGAACTCGCTCAGAGCGTCGGTGTACCGGCGCATGCGCAACGAGTCGTTCGTTGGCAAGGAGGCGGCCGGCCTCGCATTCAACCCCGGAACCTTCACCACCTATAACACCGGCTTCTGGGCCGGCGGTCCGATCGTCCAGAACAAGCTGTTCGCGTTCGGCAGTTGGGAAAAGCAGGACGACTCGCGCCCGCTGACGACGTTCACGTCGAATCCCGGAGGTGCGGCGGTGGGCGGCAACACGACGCGCGTCCTGTCATCGGATCTCACCGCGCTCAGCTCGTTCCTGTCGTCGAAGTTCAGTTACGACACGGGTCCGTTCGAGGGCATCACCAAGCAGACCCCGGGCAAGCCGTTCCTCATCAAGGGCGACTACAACGTCAATAACTCGAACAAGATCACATTCCGGTACAACCAGCTCGCTTCGAGCACCGACGTGGCGCAGTCCGGCTCCGGCTCGCTGGGTCTGGGACGGCCGACCTTCAGCACGAACTTTTTGAGCTTCCAGAATTCGAACTACCAGATTCTCGAGAACATCAACTCGGGCATCGGGGAGTGGAACTGGGTGATCGGCAGCAACAAGTCAAACAGCTTGATCGCCGGCTACACGCATCAGAACGAGGACCGCGCCCAGATCGGCCTCTTCCCGTTCGTCACGATCCTTGACGGCTCTGGCGTCGGCTATACGTCGTTCGGTTCGGAGCCGTTCACGCCGTTCAACCTTCTCCGGTACAACACGTTCCAAGCCCAGGACAACTTCACGTGGTTCAGCAAGAATCACTCGATTACCGTGGGCGGGAGCGTGGAGAAGTACCACTCCGACAACTCGTTCTACTTTGGCGTCCAGAGCGCGTATACCTACAACACCCTGGCCGATTTCTACTCGGACGCCAATGGCTTCCTGGCCAATCCGAACCGGACCGCCGCGCCCAATTCCCTGCGGCGCTTCGAGGTCAAGAACTCGCTCGTCCCGGGTGAAACGATTCCGCCGATCCAGCCCCTCGACGTCGTGTACGCGAGCGGCTACATCCAGGACGAGTGGCGGCCGCAGACCAACATCACCGTCACGGCCGGCGTCCGAATGGACGTCGCGAGGTTCGGCAACACGGCGTTTCCCAACGCGAATGCTGACGCGCTGTCCTTCCGGGACGATGCGGGCGCGGCGGTGAAGTACTCGACCGGAAAGTTACCGGATGCGTCTCCGCTGTTTTCGCCGAGGCTCGGCTTCAACTGGGACGTGAACAAGGACCAGAAAACCCAGGTGCGCGGCGGCACCGGCGTCTTCACCGGCAAGCCGCCGTACGTGTGGATTTCAAACCAGATTGGCAACACGGGCGCCCTCGCGGGGTTCATCCAGACCGACAACACCACCGCATACCCGTTCAATCCCAATCCGGACAGGTACAAGCCCGTTGCCACCGGCGCGCTGGCAACCAGCTACGAGTTGGACGTCACGGATCCGACCTTCAAGTTCCCGCAGACGTGGCGCACCAATATCGGAGTGGACCGTCGGCTGCCGGGTGGCCTGGTGGCCACAGGCGAGTTCATCTACAACCGCGACATTAACGATCCGTTCTACATCAACGCCAACCTGCCGGCGGCTGAAGGTAACTTCGTCGGTGTGGACAACCGTCCACGGTGGGCCGCGACAACTCCGGGAGCAGCGCTGTCTCCGGGGATCACCGTCGCGCTGCCGTCGTGCGCAGCCGCGGGACAAGTGGGACCGTGCTCCACCAGACTCAACAACGCAGTTGGCAATCAGGTGACCCAGGCGTACGTGATCAAGAACACGGACAAGAATCGTTCGTGGAACTTCGCGGCAAGCCTCGCGAAGCCGATGGCCAACGGCCTCAGCGTCAAGGGCGCTTACAGCTACGGCCTGTCACGCAGCGTCGTCGAACCCGGTTCCACCGCCGGCTCGTCGTTTGCCGCGAACCCGGTCCCGTCGGATCCAAACAACGCTCCGCTGGCGTACTCCGCCAACTCGCCAGGGCATCGCGTGTTTGTCGCCGCGTCTTACACGAAGCAGTACTTCGGTTTTGGTGCGACCTCGGTCGGAGTGTTCTGGGATGCGCACACCAACGGCAACACCAGCTACACGTTCGCCGGCGACGCCAACGGTGATACGGCGTCCGGTAACGACCTGATCTACATCCCGCGCGACACGTCGGAGATGAACTTCGTGCCGTTCACCGCGAGCGGCAAGACGTTCACCGCCGCCGATCAGGCCGCCGCCTTCGAGCAGTACATCCAGGCAGACAGCTACCTCAGCTCGCGCCGCGGTCAGTACGCGGAGCGCGGCGCCGTGTTCCTGCCCTTCGTCAACAGAACGGACCTGAGCATTACTCAGGATCTCTTCCACAGCATCGCCGGCCGCCGGCACTCCGGTCAGATCCGGCTGGACATCACGAACTTCGGCAACCTGCTCAACCACAACTGGGGCGTCGGGCAGCGAATCGTCAACAGTCAGATCCTGACCAGTGGCGTCGCTGATGCTGCCGGGAAACTGTCCTATCGCATGCAGCTGCTCAACGGTAACCTGATCACCACACCGCTGCAGACCACGGCCGGCACTGCGGACGTGTATGTGATGATGCTGAGCTTCAGGTATACGTTCCAGTAGAACCGAAGACGGAAGTTAGAACTTAGAAGTCAGAAGTTAGAACTGTGGCCGGCGCGAGAAATCGCGCCGGCCATTTTTATTTGCCGAGCGAGAGAAGATTCGCCAGCAGGCGATAGGCGCCAGGCACACCGTACGGCAGCTGGCGATGAAAAGCGTAGGCGACATACGTGTAGTGCCCCTTGCCGTATGTCGCGGTGAGCCAGCCGCCGCGTTGCGGCGCCTGACCCTGATCGTGCGTGGAGATCATCGGCGTATACGCCGCGTCCCACTCGGTGAAGAACTTCGACCCGCGCTGCTCCACCCACCCGCTGAAATCAGCTTTCGTGATCCGGTTCGGCGTCGTGAATAGCGGATGCGACGGGGCGAGAATCTCGACCGGCGAGTCTTCTTCCGACACCTCTTCCGCCCGCGCCGGCAACTGCGCGGGATACGGCGCGTACGTGGACGGCACGAACTCCTGCGTGTTGTAGAGCACGATCAGATTGCCGCCCTGCTGCGCGTAGTCGAGCAGCCGACGGTTGTATGTCTTCAGGTCCTCTCGCACGGCGTACGCGCGCGTGCCAGTGATGATCGCGTCGAACCGGCGCAGATCCCCGGTCGCCAGGTCCTGCTCGCCAAGCAGCGTCACGGAAGCGCCGAGCTGCGCAATGCCAGCCGGCACCTCGTCGCCGATCCCCATCACGTACCCAATCTTCAGCCCGGGCGCGATCTTCACGTCCACGCCGAGGACCGCGGTCCTCGCCGAATGATAGAGGTAGCGCGTCTCGAGATCGCGATGCTCGATGACGTCGTAACCCTGCGTGTACTGACGCCCGCCGGCGGTCGCGATGGCTTCAATGGCGTACTCGCGATTCTCGAGCGACCCGGCCGAGACGCTGAAGCGGAAGGCGCCGCGCTCGCCGATCCGCGCAAACGCAAACGGCGCCGAAGCCGGTGTGGACGTCCAGCCATTCGGAAGACGCAAGGCCAGCTGACCGGCGTTGGCGCCGTCCACGTTGTTGACCAATTCGACGCGGACCTCGACAACCGCTCGGCTAAAGCCTTCGCGCTCCACAGGTGCCCGCGTGGTTCCTTCGCGCTCCACGGGCGCTCGGCTCGAGCCTTCGCGTTGCGCTGTCGAGACGATGGCTACGCGTGGCGTCACGTTGACCGCGACGGCCGGCACGACCATCAGCTCGCGCAGCTCGTCGCCGTACGGGAGGTGCGGTTCGCGGCGACGGACGGTCGCGCGAATCTCCACCGGCACGCCAGCGACGAGATAGCGGGCGACCGCCGACACCGCAGGCTCCGCCGCGGGACGGCCGAACTGCGTCGCGTCGCGAATCGTGTAGCGCGGCTCCGCGATCGACGCGCGCTCGAAATAGGGACGGCTGAGCGAGGCATCCGCCGGCACGGTGAACGTCAGCGACTGCCGCCTCGTCTCGTTGGCGCCCAGCCTCGAGTCGCCGATCGCGATCCCCATCGTCTGCCAGCCGGGATCCGCCGCAAGCGAAAGGTTGATCTCGCCAATCTTGAGTGAACCCCGATTGACAAGCGACGTCTGCACGGCCACGTGCTGACCGGGAACCAGCGGGCCGTCGACAGCGGCAATGGCCTGAAGGTCGATCCCCAGCGCCGCGTTGATCGCGTCCATGAACTGCTGCTCCTTCACCTGCAGGATGAACACCGCGTCGGGCTCCGCACGCAGCGCGTCGATCGCGCTGCGCGTGGCGGCAAGCCCCCGCGCCAGCGCCGGCACGCACGCCGACGGATGCTGCATCGTGAACGCGGCCACGGCCGCGCGCACTTCGACGTCGATGGCCGAGAGCTGCGCTGCGGCCCCCGGCGGCGCGGGACGACGAATCGCGTTGAACAGAGCTGGGATGGACGTATCGATGCCGTCGAAGAACGTGCGCTCACGGGGACCGACCCGAAGTCCGGGTCCGTCCCGGTCGGTTACGGCAGCGAGCCGCTTGTAGTACGCGATCGACGGTCCTGCCTGCGCGTTCACGCGACCGCCGTTCTGCGATCGCTGAAACGCGAGGCCGATACGCGAGAAGGTCTGATACGACTCGCCGAGCCACGGGCTGTACTCGCCGGTGTCGATCCGGAGCGTCCAATCCTCGTCTTCGCGGACCCCGCCGATGTACAGCTTCAGCGGCTGCCAGGCGCGCAACCCGTCGCGGAGCTGCTCCGGGAAGACAGTGGGATCGCCGGCCACGCGATACGCTTCCTGTGTGATGATTCCGGCCGCCGCGTGGTTCCCGTGGCCGTCGCGCGCGTTGCCCTGAAAGCGCGCAATCAGCACCAGGGGTCGATCCATCCGAATCACGCGCACGACGTCCCGCAGCACGTTCTCGCGGCCCCACGTCACGAGCGCTTCCTCGAGACGCTTCGAGAACCCGTAGTCGATCATGGTCGTGAAGTACTGGTGATCCAGGCCATAGTAATGGCCCGCCCTCAACAGCTCCTCTGTTCGAATCAGCCCGACGGCGTCGAACAGTTCAGGCCCGATCGCGTTGTCCCCCGACTCGCCGCGGTTCAACGTCAGCAGCGACACACGCGCGCCCTGCCCGCGACTCAACTGCGCCAGCATGCCGCCCTGCTCATCGTCTGGATGCGCCGTGGTGTGCATGGCGCTCGCGGTGGTCTGCAGCTTTTGCAACCGCTGCCACGTGCCGGCCGCTCCGGTGTCCTGCGGCAACGGCTCGGGTCCGGCGCGTAATGTCAGCGACAGTACGCGGCTCGCAATCGCGACACAGAACAGGGAACGCAAAGCTCGGCCTGCGTTGCGGCCTTGGCGGCCTTCGCGTTCATCAACACGAGCCGTGGCGGTGTCGGCCATCGGGCGGATTATACTTTCCGCGCGTGCCGCCCACCGATCTCCTCACCGTCGGCGAAGCGTTCCAGGATCTGATCTTTGCCGGGTTACCGCGCCTGCCGCGGGCCGGCGAGGAACTGCGGACGCCGCAGTTCGTGTCGACCATCGGCGGCGGGGCGGTGATCACGGCGATCGCGGCCTCGCGGTTGGGCCTGCGGGCCACCATCGTCAGTGCCCTCAGCCGCGACGCGTCTACCGCCCTGCGCCGGGACGATGTCCGGGTGGTGAACGTCAAGCACGCGAGCGAGGCATCCGCGGTCACGGTGTCGCTGTCGACCAAGCGCGACCGCAGCTTCGTCACGTTCAACGGCGTCAACGATCGGCTCGAGGGACGGTTACCTTCAGCCCTGGCGCGGCAGCGCGCCCGCCACGTCCATTTCGCCTTCGCGCCGCGCAACTGCGCCCGCTGGACGAGGATCGTCGGGGGCCTGCGCGCGCGAGGTGTGACCTCGTCGTGGGACTTCGGCTGGAATCCACGCCTGCGAACCGCTGCTGGATTCAGTGCGCTTGTCGCCGCGGCGGATGTCATTTTCGTCAACGAGAAGGAAGCCGCGTTATACACGCCCACGCGGCGGCGCGCACGCAACACAGTCATCAAGCTGGGGCCGCGGGGCAGCCGCTGGATCAGCACGGGTCAGGAAGCGCGAAGGCTTCCGCCTTCGCTGAAACTTCGGCGGACCGTCGTAGCCTTGGCGGAGTCTGGTAAGCCGAGCGTCGTGTCCGCGCCGGCACCGCGCGTGCGCGCCGTGGACACCACCGGCGCCGGCGACGCGTTCAACGGCGGTTTCCTGTTCGCGCTGCTCCGCGGATGTTCGGCGGCCGAGTGCCTGCGCATCGGCAACTTCGTCGGCGCGCAGTCCACGCGGGCCCTTGGTGGCATCGCCGCATTACCCACGAGCCCGACCAGACCCACCAGACCTTCCGGTCCTACCAGACCCACTCGCCCTATCCGACCCACCAGCCCTACCCGGCCTACCTGGCCCACTCGCCCATGAAGATCGCCGTCATCGGTGGCGCCGGCGTCCGCACGCCGCTACTTGTCGGCGGGCTGACCGCCTCCGACCTGCCGATCGAGCAGATTGCGCTGTACGACATCGACTGGCCACGGTTGAACGCGATCGGCGCCGTGGCCGAGCGCATGGCGGGACGTGTGCCGGTGACGCTCTGCGAGTCGGTTGCCGCGTGCGTAGCCTCGGCTGATTTCGTCTTCACCAGCATTCGGGTCGGCGGCATCGATCAGCGAATCCACGACGAGTCGGCCGCGCAGCGCCACGGCATCGTCGGTCAGGAGACTGTGGGGCCGGCCGGATTCGCGATGGCCATGCGGACGATCCCGCACATGGTGGAATACGCTCGACAGATTGCGGAGGCGGCGCCCCGCGCGTGGATCGTCAACTTCACGAACCCGGTCGGCATGGTGACCGAGGCGATGCGGACGGTCAGCGATCGCGTCATTGGCATCTGCGACACGCCCACCGAACTGTTCGAGGACGTCGCGCGGGTCCTCGGCCTCGAATCGACGAACTGCGATTTCGACTACTTCGGGCTGAACCACCTGGGCTGGTTGCGAGAGGTCTACTGCGGCGGCGAGCCCCAGTTGCACCGGCTGTGGAGCGACGAAGAGAAGCTGCGATCGATCTACCGCGTGCCGCTCTTCGACGAAGCGTCGCTGCGCACACTGAAACTGCTGCCGACGGAGTACGTCTTCTACTACGACCAGCCCGCACGCGCATTCGACAACGTGCGCCGCGCGAGCCAGGGCCGCGGGCAGGTGATCGCCGGGCTGACGCGTACGCTATTCGACAGCCTGCGCGATCCTGGAGCCGACCTGGTCGCGCGATACAAGACGTATCTGAGCGCGCGGAGCGCGGGCTACATGCAGATCGAGTCAGGCAGCGTCGCATTCACCCCGCCGGCCCAGGCCACCGGCCTCAGTGGCTACGACCGGATCGCGCTGGGCGTCGTCCGCGCGGTGCACTTCAACACCAACACGATCATTCCACTGAGCGTAGAAAACCGCGGCGCCATCCCTTTGCTGCTGGACCACGACATCGTCGAAGTGCCATGCGTGGTGAACGCCAACGGCGCGCGGCCGCTCCAGGCCGGGCGGGTGCCGGACACGGTCGCGCCGCTGCTCGTGCGCGTCAGGGAATACGAGCGCCGGACCGTCCGCGCCGCACTCGCGCCTTCGCTTGACGCGGCGCGAGAAGCACTCGCCGCCAATCCACTCGTGCCAGACGAGGCGACTGCCGCCAGGCTGATTGCCGACCTGTCGCCGCTATGGTGACGCTCGATCGCGGCATGGGCCTGCTGCAGGCCACCGCGACGAACATCATCGGCATGGTGGGCGTCGGCCCCTTCCTCACCATTCCGTTCATGGTGACGGCGATGAACGGGCCGCACATCATCTACGCGTGGGCGTTCGGCGCCGTCCTGGCGCTCTGCGACGGCCTCGTGTACGCGGAGCTGGGCGCGGCACTGCCGGGCAGCGGCGGTCCGTACGTGTACCTCCGCGAAGCGTACCGCCCGTTCGGCCTCGGCCGGTTGATGGCGTTCGTGTTCATCTTCCAGGTGATGCTTGTCGCGCCGCTGTCCATCGCCGGCGGCGCGGTCGGGTTCGCCGACTACCTGGGCTTTTACTGGACCTCGATGGGTGCGCTGCCACACAACCTCGTGGCTGGCGCCGTCTGCGTTACGGTCACGGCACTGCTGTATCGCGACATCACCTCCGTCGGCCGCCTCGCCGTCGTCATGCTGATCGTCGTGCTGCTGACGGTCGGCTGGGTCATCGTCGCAGGGCTGTTCAGCTTCTCGTGGGCGCGGGCGTTCGACTTCCCGCCGGCCGCGTACCACGTTGACGGCAGTCTGTTGAAGGCGATGGGCGCCGCGGGTCTGCTCGCGATGTACAACTACGGCGGCTACAGCAACGTCTGCAACATCGGCGAGGAGTTGCGGGCACCAGAGCGGACGCTGCCGCGATCGATCGTGCTGTCAATCGCGGTGGTGGTGGTGCTGTACGTCGTGATGAGCACGGTGATCCTCGGCATGGTGCCCTGGCAGGAAGCGCAACAGTCGCGGACGATCGCGTCGCTCTTCATCGCGCGGACGTTTGCGGATCCGGCACACGGAGACATCGCAGCGATGGTCATGACGTCGCTGATTTTGTTCGTCACCGCCTCATCGCTGTACGCCGTCGTGCTGGGCTACTCGCGGATCCCGTTTGCGGCCGCGCGTGACGGCCAGTTCTTCCGCGTCTTCGGCCGGCTGCACCCGACGAAACACTTTCCGCACGTGTCGCTGCTGACGATCGGCTTCGTCGCGATTCCGTTCTGCTTCTTCACGCTGGGCCAGCTCGTGAGCTGGTTGATTCAGGTGCAGATCCTGCTGCAGTTCATCTGGCAGTGCGGCGCCGTCATCCTGCTGCGGCGCTACCGCCCGGACGTGCCCAAGCCGTTCCGCATGTGGCTGTACCCGCTGCCGGCGCTGATCTCGCTGGCGATGTGGCTCTACATCTTCTTGTCGGCGCCGGCAGCAGGGATGCTGTTCTCGGCGGCGTTTCTGACGACGGCGGTGGCGGCGTATTGCGTCTTTGAAACGAAAAACGGCCGCCCCCTTAGAGGAGCGGCCGCATCAACTTCTAAGTTCTGACTTCTAAGTTCTAACTTCCAACCCTAGTTGGTAGCTCCGCCGGCCTTCCGCATGCCGTCGGTGACGATGCCGACCTTTTCGACGCCGGCGCCCTTGGCTGCGTCGATGACCGCTACGATTTCGCGATAACGAAGCGAGCCCTCGGCGATGAGGAACATCGTCTTGTCCTTGCGCTGTTCGTAGATGCCGCGAAGTTTGGTCTCGAGTTCGCCGAGCGTGACGTCCTGCTTGTTCACCGAGATCTTCTTGTCAGCCGAGTAGGTGATGACGATTTGGCTGATGTCCGGAGTGACGTCGGTGGTCTTCTTGCTTTCCGCAGGAAGGTTGATGTCGACGCCCTTCTGCGTGAGTGGGAGGGCCGCCATGAAGATGACCAGGAGCACGAGCAGCACGTCGATGAGCGGCGTGACGTTCATGTCCGAGCTGGCGTGCGGGATCTCTGAGGTGACGACCTTGTCCGCGCCGAGGTGGTGATGCGCGTGTGCCATTACTTCGCTCCCGCCGCGTCGGCGTTCTTGTTGCGTTCGGTGATGAGGCCGATGTCTTCAATCCCCGCCTGCCGGAGCTGATCCATCGCCGCCATCACCGCGCTGTACTCGACCTCTTCGTCTGCCTTGATGAGGACGACCTTGTCTTTGGTGTTCTCGAGGAGTTCGTTGACTTTGGTCGCCAGTTCGCCTTCCTGAATTTGTTTCGCGTTCAGGTAGAGCGACTTGTCTTTGGAGATCGCGATGATCGTCTGACCCTGCACTTCAGGCTTGTCGACCGTGTTCGTGGCGGTTGGCAGCTTAAGAACGACGCCCTGCTGCAACATGGGCGCGATGAGCATCATGATGATGAGCAGCACCAGCATGACGTCGACAAGCGGCGTCACGTTGATATCGGATTTGACTCCGCCCTTGGCGCCGCCAAGATCCATTGACATGGCTATTTCTCCCTGAACCCGTCTGGATCCGCGTTACGCCGTCTTCTTGATGAAGTAGTCCACGAGTTCCGACGAGGAGTTGTCCATCTCCACGTTGAAGTACTCGATGCGGCCACTGAGGTAGTTGTAGAACCACACCGCGGGGATGGCGACGACGAGGCCGAGCGCGGTCTCGACGAGCGCTTCCGAAATACCGACCGAGACGGCGCCGATGCCGGCTGAGCCGCTCGCGCCGATGCCCTGGAACGCGTTGATGACGCCGATGACCGTGCCGAGCAGACCCACGAACGGGGCCGTCGAGCCGATCGTCGCCAGCGCCGACACGCCCTTTTTGAGGTCCGACGCCGTCAGCGCCGATGCGCGCTGAATCGAACGGCGCACGGTGTCCATCAGGTCTTCACGCGTGAGGCTGCTGCCGCTCTCCTGCTGGAACTGATATTCCTGCAGGCCGGCGAGCACCACCTTCGCGAGATGGCTGTAGCGGTAGTTCTTCGAGGATGACAGTGCGATCGCGTCCTTGAGGCGGCCTTCCTTGAGATGCTTAGCCACCTGCGGCGCGTACATCTTCGACTGGGTGCGCGCCTGCGTATAAGTGAAAATGCGCTCGATTGCCACACCGAACGACCACATCGACATGATGAAGAGAATGAAAGCCACGGCCTTGGCCACAAATCCCATCGACGCCCACATCTGCATTAAATCCACGGTCAATCCTCCAAAGAAAAACGGAAAGCGAGATCAGTTCGACGTTCGGACGTCTATTGCAAGGTGAAATTCACGGTCACGGTCATGATGACGGGCACGGGCACGCCGTTGAGCAGCGTTGGCGTGAACTGCCACTGCCGCACCGCGTCGAGCGCTGCTGAGTCGAGAAGCGGGATGGAGCGAAGCACTTTCGCTTCCTGCACCGCGCCGTTGGGTCCGATCGTCGCCTCGATGATGACGACGCCCTGGACGCGCGCCGACTGCGCGATGGCCGGGTACACCGGCTTCACGTCCTTCACCTTCGTCGGCTGCTTGATGTTGCCGCCGACGCGCACCGGCGCGGCAGGTGGCGGCGGGGGGGGAGGCGGGGGCGGCGGCGCCGCCAGGCCCCCGACGATGCCACCGGTCACGCCGCCGACAACGCCGCCTTCGACGCCGCCCACGGCGCGCGTGCCGCTCTCAATACCGGTTTCAGGTTTGATCTCGCGGGGCGCTTCAACCGGCGCCGCCGCAGGGTTGACGTCCATCACCGGCTTTGGCGCCGCGGCCGCTGCAGGCGGCGGTGGAGGCGGCGGGGGCGGAGGCGGCGGGGGCGGCGCCGCAACGAACGACATCATTGACGGCGGCGTCGGCAGCACGTCTGCAGCCATCAACGGAATGATGACGATCGCCCCGATGATCGCCGTATGGACGATGATCGACAGCGGGACCGTATACCATTTCTGGCTGCCCACTTTAATCGACGGCTCGACGATGTCGCCGAACATGTCACGTGGCACTGGACTCTCCTCGTCGTTTCAAATCAACCGGCAGAAGGCGCCGATTATAGTCAGTCCAAAAACTGAGAGTCAACGACGGACTCGAAAGGCTTAGACACCAGAACCACAGAAATGGCTGCGAGTGCCGATCTTTCGTGTCCCCAAATGTAAAAAGAGGTCTACCGGCCCTACGCGCCCGAGCCGATCCGCATCCCGTAGAACGAACGCCAGACAAAAATGGTGGAAAGCGCGAAGAACACCGCCGCCAGCACGTGCCCGAGGAAGGGCCCCTGCGTCGCCCGCATGCTCACCGCCAACTCGACCGCAAGCAGCCCGAACAGCGTCGTGAACTTGATGATCGGGTTCATCGCCACCGATGACGTGTCCTTGAACGGGTCGCCGACCGTGTCGCCGACCACCGTCGCGGCGTGCAGCGGCGTGCCCTTCATCTTCAACTCGACCTCGACGATCTTCTTCGCGTTGTCCCAGGCGCCGCCCGCGTTGGCCATGAAGATCGCCTGGTAAAGCCCAAAGAGCGCGATCGAAATCAGGTAGCCGATGAAGAAATACTCTTCCAGGA
The DNA here is from genome assembly GCA_025358945.1 of Acidobacteriota bacterium. Taxonomy (GTDB): domain Bacteria; phylum Acidobacteriota; class Vicinamibacteria; order Vicinamibacterales; family CAVVIG01; genus CAVQFC01. The sequence goes on along the minus strand of JANYHS010000347.1, from coordinate 3,844 downwards.
AGGCGAACGCCAGCGTGGAGAAGAACACCGTCAGGAAGATGTTGAACATCCCCTTCTGCGCGTACTTGGTGCAGATCTCGACGACCTTCTTGCTGTCCTCGACCGACGCTTTCTCCGCGCCGTCGAGCTTGATGTTCGCCTTGATGAACTCCACCGCGCGGTAGGCGCCGGTGGTGACCGCCTGCATTGACGCGCCGGTGAACCAGTAGATCACCGCGCCGCCGCTGACCAGCCCCAGGAAGAACGGCGCGTGCAGGATGGACAGCTTGTCCATGTTCTGCGTCAGCCCGTCGGTCAGCAGGAAGATGATCGAGAAGATCATCGTTGTCGCGCCGACCACGGCGGTGCCGATCAGCACCGGCTTCGCCGTCGCCTTGAAGGTGTTGCCGGCGCCGTCGTTCTCCTCGAGCAGATCCTTGGCGCGCTCGAAGTGCACGTCGAAGCCGTAGGTCTTCTTCAGCTCTTCCTTGATGCCGGGAATCGTCTCGATCACCGACAGCTCGAACACCGACTGCGCGTTGTCCGTCACCGGACCGTAGGAGTCAACCGCGATCGTCACCGGGCCCATGCCCAGGAAACCGAACGCGACGAGGCCGAACGCGAAAATCTGCGGCGCCAGCGGTATCACCGTCACCAGGCCGAAGGTGCTGATGAAATACGAGGTGCCCATCAGCGCAACGATGCTCAGGCCGAGCCAGTAGGCGCTGAAGTTGCCGGCGACGAGGCCGGACAGGATGTTGAGCGACGCCCCGCCCTCACGCGACGAGATGACGACTTCTTTCACGTGGCTCGACTCGGTCGACGTGAACACCTTCACGAGTTCGGGGATGATCGCGCCCGCCAGTGTGCCGCAGGTGATCACGGTCGACAGCTTCCACCACAGCGTGCCGTCGCCGAGGTCGGGCACCAGGAAATAGGAGACCGCGTAGGTGATCGCCACCGAGATGAACGACGTCAGCCACACCAGCGACGTCAGCGGCGCTTCGAAGTTCATCTTGTCGACGTTCTGGTACTTGCTCTTGGCCACGGCCTCGTTGATGAAGTACGAGAGGCCGCTGGCGATGATCATCGCGATGCGCATCGCGAAGATCCACACCAGCAGCTGCACCTGGACGCGCGCATCCGTGACCGCGAGCAGGATGAACGAGATCAGTGCGACGCCGGTGACGCCGTAGGTTTCAAACCCGTCCGCGCTCGGGCCGACTGAGTCGCCCGCGTTGTCGCCAGTACAGTCCGCGATCACGCCCGGGTTGCGCGCGTCGTCTTCCTTGATGTTGAAGACGATTTTCATCAGGTCCGATCCGATGTCGGCGATCTTGGTGAAAATGCCGCCCGCGATGCGCAGCGCCGAGGCGCCCAGCGATTCGCCAATCGCGAAGCCGATGAAGCACGAGCCGGCGAGGTTACCCGGAATGAACAGCAGGATGCACAGCATCAGCAGCAGCTCGACGCTGATCAGCAGCATGCCGATGCTCATGCCCGCGCGCAGCGGGATGGCGTAAATCGGGAACGGCTTACCCTTCAGGCTGGCAAACGCCGCGCGCGAGTTCGCAAACGTGTTGACGCGGATGCCGAACCACGCGACGCCGTAGCTGCCGGCAATGCCGATCAGGCTGAACAGCAAAATGACGACGACCCGGTACGCCTCGAGGTGCTGGAGGAACCCGAAGTAGACGACCATGATCGCGCCGATGAACACCTCGAGCAACAGGATGAATTTCCCCTGCGTCACGAGATACGTCTTGCACGTCTCGTAGATCAGCTCGGAGACTTCCAGCATCGACGCGTGCACCGGCAGCGCCTTGAGCTGCGCAAACGTCATCAGCCCGAACAGCAGCCCGAGCGCACAGATCAGCAGGCCGCTCATCAGCAGCGTCCGGCCGTTCACGCCGTGAAAATCGACCACCGACAGATCCGGCAGGATCAGGCTGGCTTCGCCACCCGCGTGAGCAGGAGCCGCCGCTGTCTGGGTCTGCGGCTGTCCACCCTGCGCGTGCATGGCCCTGGGCATCGCCAGCAGCGCGCCGAACAGGAGGATGCCGAGCGCCGGGACGACAAGCCGCCGCCGGAAGAATGTCTGAACGGTCACAATCATTGAGCCTCGCGCAAAAGGGGCGATTATATGCGTACCTTGGGCGGCAGCGCCATGCCGCCGGTCAAGAAAATCTTGATGCCGTCCTCGACCGAAATATCCGGAAACGTCGCCCGGTCCCGTTCCACGATGACGATATCGCCCATATACAGGTTGTTGGTCGGGACGTACACCGCAAGCAGCGGTTCCGGCCCGCGTCCCCGGTCGACGGTAAACTCCCGCGTCTGAAAGCCCAGCGCGTATCCGCGCCGCGGGTCCTCGATCATCACGACCCGTTTGAATCCCGATTCGTTATCCGGCGAAAACGCCGCGATCAACTGCTTGACCGGCCCGTAGATCGTCCGGAACACCGGCACTCTCAGCAGTACCTGTTCGCCGACCGACAGCACCCGCCGGCCGATCACGTTGCGGGCCACCACGCCGACCAGCACGATGGCCAGCGCCGTGGACGCCGTCCCCAGGCCCGGAATCCGCTGCCCCAGCACCCGGTCGTACAACGGCGTCGTCAACCCGTCGACGATGTTGAAGATCCAGATCACGGCGGCGACGCTGATGAAGAGCGGCACCGTGACGAAGAACCCGGTGACGAAGCTCCGACGAAGCCACGGCATAGGCAACACTCGCGCGCGTCAGGCGCGCCACAACCAGACGACGACCGTCGCCGCCAGCGCGAGGCGATACCAGGCAAACGCGGCCAGCGAGTGGTTCCCCAGGTAGCGGATGAAATACTTCACGGCCACGTATCCGACGATCGCCGAGCTCACCACACCAATCAGGAACAGCGGCGCGGTGTCGCCCAGGCCTGCCTTCAGCAGCTTCGGCCCCTCGCTGACCGCGGCGCCAAGAATCGCCGGAATCGCGAGCAGAAAAATGAACCGCGCCGCTTCGGCGCGCCGCAAGCCGATGAGCAGGGCCACTGTGATGGTCGCCCCCGACCGCGACACACCCGGGATCAGCGCCACCGCCTGCGCGCAGCCAATCAGAAACGCCTCGATCAGCGTCAGCGAACCCTCGGCCCGCGTCTTCGATCCGCTGCGCTCGGCGACGAAAAACAACACCGCCCCCAGCGCCAGCGTCACCGCCGCCACGGCGGGCGTGCGCAGGTTGTCTTCAATCTGATGCTTGAAGAGCACACCGACGACGATCGCCGGGATCGTACCGACGCCAATCAGCCAGATCAGCCGGGCATCCGGATCTGTCTGGTCGAACAACCGTGGCAGGGCCGCGACCATGCGCGCGACCTCCGCGCGAAAAAACATCACCACCGCGATCAGCGTGCCGATGTGGCACGCCACGTCGAAGGCCATGCCGAACTTGTCGCCGTCGAAGCCGAACAACGCCCGCGCGAGAATCAGGTGCGCGGAACTCGACACGGGCAGGAACTCCGTGAGTCCCTGCACCAGGCCGAGCAGCAGCGCTTGAAGAGTCGTCGGCAACACTGAGACTTGAGACTTCAGACGTGAGAGTTATGAAGCTCTGGCTTTCCGCTGGGGCTTCGGCTTCCGCTGGGGCTGCTGCGACGCTGCAGCGGGACCGGCCGGCGCGTGCGCCCCTGCGCGCGTGGGCGCCGAACCCTTCCAGAAGCTGATCGTCGCGGCCGCGATGAAGATGCTCGAGTAGGTGCCCGTGATGATGCCGACGACCATCGTGAACGCGAAGCCGTGGAGCACCTCGCCGCCGAAGAAGAACAGCGCGAGCGCGGTGAGGAGCGCCGTGCCGGCGGTGATGATCGTCCGGCTGAGCGTCTGGTTC
>JANYHS010000344.1 GCA_025358945.1 Acidobacteriota bacterium | reverse complement strand
TGACAGCATCGGCAACGCCGAGGCGCGCGGCCTGCTGTTCCAGCGCGCGCTGCTCGGGCCCTTCGCCGACGAGCAGCAGATGCACCGCCGGATCCGCCTGGCGCATCCGCGCGAGCGCGTCGACGAGCAGCGCGATGTTCTTGATCGGCACGAATCGCCCGACCGACAACACGACACGACGCTCAGCCAGGCCGAGCTGCGCGCGCGCGTCCGGGCCATCGGGCCGGAACAACCCGGCATTAACGCCCTTGGGCACGACATGCACGGGACGGCCAAGCATCGCCGGCAGGTTCACCGCGGCCCAACCGTCGGCCACCAGCGCATCGGCCTGCTGGATGTCCGCCGTGTATCGCGCATGCGGCGCGCCTGGAAAGTTGATCACCACTGGGATGCTGTCGTGTCGAAGCCGGGCTGCCTGGTAGAGCGCGTGCGCATGCACAATGTCGGGCGCGTTGGGCCTTGCGGCGATCCGCCGCCACGCGGCGCGGCAGAACCACTCTTCGTCAAGATGCAGCGCATGCATCGTGAGGCGGCCGAATCCACGTGTGTGTTGCCATTGGTACACCGCGTCGCGCACGTACGGCGATCGGATCACCGTCGCATTGACGCCTTCGACGGGATGCCGCGCGCCGCCAAACAGCAGCGGCTGTCCGGCGATCACGTCGACCTCGACGCCGAGCGCGGTCAACTCGCGCATCCACGCCAGATGTCGCGTCTCGCCGCCGCCCCGCATCATCGCGAGGCAGCGCACGAGCATCGTTACGCGCATGCGCGGGCGCCGGACTGCGACCGGTCCACGTGCTGGCGCGCCCAGAGCTCGAGGCAGACCAGCGCCCAGATGCGCTTGGCATGATCGCGACTGCCCTCTTCGTGCTGCTGCAGCAGGCGGACGACTTCGTTCGACTTCGTCCAGCCGCGCTGCCGCGTGCGCGGGTCGACGAGGATCTCGCGCGCCCAGCTAATCAATCCTTCGTGGAACCAGCGGCGCAGCGGCACGCCGAACCCGCGCTTGGGCCGCGTCAACACGTCGGCCGGCACCCAGGGCTCGATGACCTTCCTGAACAGGCGCTTCGTCGCGTGCGCATCGCCGTGACGGCTCGCGGCCTGTGCCGCGGCCAGCTCGATCACGCGATGATCGAGCAGCGGGCATCTTGCTTCCAGCGAATGCGCCATCGTCGCGCGGTCGACCTTCACGAGGATGTCGTCAGGCAAGTAGTGACGCTGGTCCCAGTGCTGCAGACGGGACAGCAGCGGACCTGAGGCCGCGCGAATCTGATCGACCGCCTCGTGCTCGGGAAGCGGTGCCGATGCGATCACGTCGGGTTCCGCGATCGCTTCGAGCAGATAGTCGGGGAACACCGTGCGCCGCCACACGAACCAGTCCTCCGGTCCGAGCGCGATCGTGCTGAGGCGGCCTTTGCCGCGCGCGTGGACGGGAACCAGGCGCGCGCCGGCGCCGATGACAGACCGAAGCACGCCCATGCCGGGCGCGCCCACGCGCGCGAGCGCATCTGCGTACGGCGTATAACCCGCAAAGAGCTCGTCGCCGCCATCACCCGTAAGAGCCACGGTGACGTGACGCCGCGCAAGCTCCGCCACGTAGTACGTCGGAATAGCCGAGGCGTCGGCGAACGGTTCGTCGTAGTGGACAGCGAGCGCGTCGGCCACACGCACGGCGTCAGGGGTCACGATCTGCTCGTGATGATCGGCGCCAAACGCGGCGGCGGTACTGCGCGCCTCCGCCAGTTCGTCGTACGCGGGATCGCCGAACCCGATCGTGAACGTCTGGACGGGCCGAGACGACTGCTTCGCCATCAACGCGAGTACGGCGGCCGAATCCATCCCGCCGCTGAGAAACGCACCGAGCGGCACATCCGACCGCATGCGAATGCGCACGGCTTCGGTCAGCTCCGCCCGCAATTCTTCGATCACCTCGGCTTCGTCGCGCGTATCCTGCACGCGGCCGTCCGGCCAGCTCCAGAAGCGCTCCACCGTCGATGTGCCGGATCGCGCGTCGATGACGAGAGCCGTCCCCGGCTCGAGCCGGTGCATCCCCCGGAAAATCGCGTCGTCGCCAGCGACGTAGCCGAACGTGAGGAAACTGAGGAGCGCCGAGGGGTTCACCTGCGGTACCTCGTCGAGCGACGCGAGAATCGACTTGGTCTCGGATCCGAAGATCCATTCGCCACGCTGCTCGATGTAGTAGAGCGGCTTCTTGCCCACCCGGTCGCGCGCAAGCACGAGACGCTGGCGCGGCGCATCCCAGATCGCCACGGCAAACATCCCGCGCATCCGCCGGAATCCGGCGACGCCCTCGGCGGCGTACAGCTGCGCGATCACTTCCGTGTCGCCCGCCGTGATGGTGCGACGCCCGGCGCGGGCAAGCTCCTCTCGCAATTCCACGTAGTTGTAGATCTCGCCGTTCTGCGCCACGGTGATCGCACCGCCATCGATCGAGATGGGCTGATGTCCACCCGCCACGTCGATGACGCTCAACCGCGCCGCGCCGATTGCGACCGGTCCCTGAGTGAAGTACCCCTGATCATCGGGGCCCCGGTGCTTCAGCGTCCCCACCATGCGGGCGAGCCGCTGGGGGTCCGCCGGCCGGCCGGTTAGCGAGACGAAACCAGCGATGCCGCACATGATGGTGATGTCACTGACATTCCGGCCGCGTCCGCCAACTCGTCGACGACACACGCGGCCACGCGCTCGGCCGATCGACCGTCGTGAAACTGGCACTGCTCGTCGACGACGGCGCGACGCCCCTTCCGATCGAGCGCAGGATCCTGCAGATACTTCCCGACCCATTCCACCAGTTGTTCGGGCCGCTCGGCCACCCGCACCGCGTGATGGCGCGTGATGTTCACGTAGTGGGTGAACCGGTAGTACCGCCGCGCTGATCGCTCAAAATCCGACGCGTCTTCGCCGTCGAAAGACACGTTCACGACCGGTGTATCGAAAATGCAGGCTTCGATCGCAATCGTCGACGCCACGTTGACGACGACATCGCTGTGGCGCAGGGTGTCGGCGAGATGTTGCTGGTGCTCCGGCATGATGTCGACGGCGAGCCCGTCGCCGGCGGTCACGGTCGGACGAAACGGCTTCTCGATCAACAGGTTGGGCACGCCGGAGAATTCGCGATACGCGTCGATGTCGTCACGCGGGTGCAGGCGCACGAGCACCTGCGCGGAATGCGGGAACCGGTTCGCCGCCACCGCTGCCATCAGGACCCGCAGCACGTGGTCGTGATGCGGATACAGTTCCCGAGGCGTCGTCGTCACCGTGATCAGCCGCCGCGCGGGATCGGCACCGATCTTCCGAAAGAACGCGTCGCGGTTCAGGCCGGGCTGGGCGCCACGCAGGCTGCGGAAGTAGCCGTCGAACTGCGGCACTCCCGCGACGCGGATCTCGTCGGCCTGGTAGCCGTGCAGATCGATCGCCTGATCGCGCATCAGGTTGTTCCACACCACGAGCCGGTTGACGCGCCGGACCGGCAGCAGCTTGTTCGTGAAGTTGTCCCAGCTGGGGTCCACCGCCATCGACCGCACGCCGCGGCGCGCCGCGGTCCGCAGCAGCGGCAGCTCCGAGAAGATGAGGCCCGGGTTGGACGCGACGTACAGCACCGGCTGGTAGCGGTCGAACAGCGCCTCAGCGGCCGGATGCGACACGAGTCGATCCGACACGTTCCATCTCGTGGCGGGCTGGACCATCGATGGCGCGAACGCGCGGGCGAGCGCGCGCTTGGTGCGCATCCACCGAATCGTGCCCTTCGCAATCGCCTCGGCGCGGCGGATGCGCACCGATTCGGTGACCTCTGATGCGAGATATCCCGCCTGCACGATCGCCAGCAGCCGTGCTTCGAGCCCGTGCGGCCGATGCGGCGGCAAGTCCTCGAAGACCACACGCGGGTGCGCGAATTCCGCGGTGAACGCCGGATCCTTCACGAGCGGAGAAAGCAGCACGACCCGTAGGTCATCGGTCGCCTCGAGCAGGGCGCTTGCCAGCCCCGTGCGCAGCACGTTGCCGGCGGCTCCGCCGTGGGGGATCGACACGAAGACGGTGGGGGGATGCGTCACGTTCAGGAAAACGAAAACCGGTACGGGAGCGAGACCAGGCCCTCGTCCTCGTCGGCGAGATTCTCGACACCTTTGCCGCGGCCGCTGACCGCGAAGCGCGGGCCGGCCGTGACCTGATCGTACGAGGCCATCAGGTGGTCGTCCGTGATCGTCAGGCGCAGCACGTATTGCCGGGCCCGCAGCGGCAGTTCATCGAACCGGCACTCGAGGACACCGTCGCCGGAAATCTCTGCCGGGCTGGTGGCCGGATCCGACGAAGCGCTGGTGACGACGAGGCCGCTGTCGACGTCGATGATCGCGATCTGAAAGACCGGCCGGCGCACAGTGCGATCGGCGCGAAACGTCGCGCGAACGGCTAGCGGATCGCCCGGCGCGATCAGGCTGACGGCCCGGCGCTGCGCGTCGATGATGTCCACCTTCACGTAGCGCACTTCGCCGCTGCCGCCGCGATGACTCTGCAGCGCCACGCCCTGGTTCGCCAGCGCCTGCAGATTCACCTCGCCCATGTAGCGCTCGGCAATGTCCGCGGCCGGGCCGTATGCGCGCACGCGGCCGTCTTCCATCCACAAGATCTGATCGCACAGCCGACGAACGTTCCACATGTCGTGCGAGATAAACAGCACGGTCTTGCCCTCGGCGATCAACTGCCGAAGGCTCTCGAGGGCGCGGCGGCGGAACGCGGCGTCGCCCACCGCCAGTACTTCGTCCACCAGCACGATGTCGGGACGGCTGTGCACGGCGACGGCAAAGCCAAGCCTGGCGTACAGGCCCGACGAATAGCGCTTCATCGGCGTGTCGATCAGGCGTTCTACGCCGGCAAACTCGACGATCTGATCAAAGGACCGATCGATCTCCTTGCGCGTCAGACCGAACAGGCCGCCTCCCAGATACACGTTGTCGCGGCCGGTCAGTTCGGGATGAAAGCCCGCGCCCAGTTCGATGAGCGAGACGACACGGCCCGCGACGCGCACCTTGCCGGTGGTCGGCCACGTCACGCGTGAGATCAGCTTCAGCAGCGTTGTCTTGCCGGCGCCGTTACGCCCGATGACACCGAGGCCGGCGCCTTCCGGCACCTCGAAACCGACATCGCGCAGCGCCCAGATGTTCGCGTCCACCTTGCCCCGCGCGGCGCTATGCACCTCGAGATTCCGGCCACGCATCTGGTTGATGCTCGAGGCGATGAGGTCCACGACCGTGCGCGATCGCCCTGCGCGGTAGCGCTTGGAGACCTGCTCGAGTTGAATCGCGGTGGCAGCCACTTAAATCACGTCCGCGAAATATTTGTCCATCCGCTTGAACATGTAGAACGCGCCGATGAAAAGCACGAGCGTCATCGACGCCGACA
>JANYHS010000205.1 GCA_025358945.1 Acidobacteriota bacterium | reverse complement strand
ATCCGACTGTCGCCGGCGGGGGCGCTCGTGATCACTGGGCGGGGCAAAATGTTCTCGGCCGGCGTCGATCTGCCAAGACTGGTCGCGGGCGGCGCCGCGTACGTCCGCGAGTTCCTGCCGGCGATGAACCAGGCGTTCCATGCCCTGTTCTCGTTTCCCAAGCCGCTGATTGCGGCCATCAACGGACATGCGATCGCCGGCGGCTGCGTGATCGCCGGCTGCGCCGACTACAAGATTATGGCGAGTGAACCGGGGCGCATCGGCATTCCTGAACTGCTGGTCGGCGTGCCGTTTCCGGTCGTGCCGCTCGAGATCATGCGCTTTGCCGCGCCGCCCCAACACCTGCAGACGATGATCTATCGCGGCCTGACGTTCACCGCGGCCGAGGCGCTGCAGCGCGGGATCGTCGATGCCGTGATCGAGCCGGACCGTGTGCTGGACGAAGCGGTCGCGGTGGCCGAGAGTCTCGCCGCGGTGCCCTTCGATGCGTTCGAGCTCACCAAGCGGCTGCTCCGATCGCCCGCGCTGCAGCGCATGCGCGAGGGGGCGGCGATCGACGCGACCGTAGAGGATGCGTGGGCCGGCGAGCCGATCCTCGACGCGATCCGCGACTACGTCGCACGAACCTTGAAACGATAGCTATCGCTTCTTGTTGCGGTACTCGGCGCTCTTGCGAAGTTCGGCGGCCACATCGTCTTCCGTCCATTTGTCGCGCAAGACTTTGTCGACCAACGCCGCGCTGGCCGGGTCCGGGTCCCGGTTGAGCACTGAGCGATAGGCGCGCGCCACGATCGCTTCGGCTTTGGGCCGTGTCATGGTGCTCAGTTCCCGGAACTCCGGACTGTTGCGCAGGGCATCACGCACCTGTGTTTCGCTCCAGCGGTCGTCGATGATGTGGCTGCGATAGATGCGCAGCCCGGCCGCGTCCGGCTCGCGGTTCAGCAGGTCCTGGTAGGCGCGGAGCACGATCCGGTCGGGGTTCTCGCGGACGACGTTCCCGCCGCTTCCGCGGTCGTCATTCCGGCGATCGTTGTTCCCACGGTCGTCATTCCGGCGGTCGTTGTTCCCACGGTCGTTGTCCCCCCGGTCGAAGCCGTCGCGGACGCCCCGGATGCGTGCGGATGACAGGCGATCGTTCCACCCTTCGCGGCCCAGATTCCGGATGCTGCGATCGAAGCGCTCCGAACGGCCCTCGAACCGTCCGTCCTGAAACACCCTGACCTCGACGTCGCCGAACATGCGGATCGAGGAGATCTCGTCGTTCATCCCGCGCGGGAGATCTGGAATATCTTCGCCGGCGCGTGCGCAGAAGTAGTCGCCCTCGAAGTCCGCGTCGCGATAGAAGCAGGCGCCCGATCGAGGCGTTGTCGGCCGGCCCCAGCGCGGCTGCGCGCTGGCATTCGCGGCGATGAGCATGCTGAACAACCCCAGCGCCGCAACGAGTATCCGTTTGCTGATCTGTTGATTCGTCATTGATGCTCCTAGTTGTCGCACGACTAAAGTCGTGCGCTACAAGTCGTGCGCTACAAGTCGTGCGCTACTTGATTGCCGCGGCGCAGAGCGGCACCGCCGCGAGCTTGACCACGCCACCTGCGACGTTCGGCGCCAGCGACTCGAACACCCGCGCTTTGAGCTGCGCGACCTTCTCCGCGCTGAGCGACGCGATTGCCGCCCTGAGAGGCGCGGCGAGTGCGGTCTGGATCTCCCAGTACTGATCCAGCGATTCGTAGGTCAGCATGATCGGGCGCGCCTCGACGGTGACGCTCCCAAAGCCGCCCGCTTTCAGCACGCGCTCGAGTTCTCCTGGCGGCGCGAGGCGGAAGACGCCTGGCGCCGCAGGATCGGGCGGCGGCAACGGCACGAACTCTCCGAGGACCCCCATGATCGACGTGAAGAACGGGTTCTTCGCCGGCACGTCCCATACGGCGGTCGCGAAGCGCGCGCCCGGCTTGAGCACGCGGCGGATCTCCGACGCGGCCTTGACGGGATCGGGACAGAACATCAACCCGAACCGGCACGTCGCCGCGTCGAACGTGGCGTCGGGAAACGTCAACGCCTGCGCGTCCATTTCCTGAACGTCCAGGTTGTCGAGTCCGAGCTGTTGCGCCTTGCGCCGCGTGACCGCGACCATGTCCGCCGACAGATCCGTGGCGATCACGCGTCCGCCCGGGCGTACCCGCCCGGCGGCGGTCACGGACGGCTGACCGGCTCCGCACGCGAGATCCAGCGCCGTGTGGCCCGGTTTCAGGCCCGCGGCGTCGCACAACCATCCGGCGAGGTTCCCGCTGTTGCGGTCGAACCAGTCGCCCCACTTTTCCCATCCGGCCGCCGCCGCGCTCCACTGCGCTCTCTGCTGGCCTGTGAGTTCTTCAGGTGTTGGCATAGGAACAAAATAGCTTAGAATCCCGCCGCATGGATACCCATTTCAGGGTGCGCGTGTTCGAAACCCGGTCTGCCGCCGTCTAGGGTGTAGGGCTGGGCATGGCGACCTATCCGTACTCGATCGACAACGGATCGGGTGAGGCGCTGACGTTTCTCGGCGTCGTGCGGGCGCCCGACGGCGACCGCGTGGAAGCGGAAGGCCTTGCTCAGCCAGGCGCCGGTCCGCCCATTCGAGTCGAGTTCGGAATGCTGGCGATTCCAGTGACTGTGCAGCGCCTGTTGTTTCCTCTCGTCCTGCCGGCAACGCGGAAGGCACGCCGGGCACGATCTGGACAACGTTTCCGTATCAGGGACGCGGTGTGCCGGCCGGCCGGAAGGGTGCGGGCCAGATTGCGGTCACGTCGTTCTCGGCGCCGAACGGATCGCTTGACGTGTGGCGGCGGCGGCTCGCCGCGCGCGCCGTGGCAGTCACCGACCTTACCCCCCGTTTCGGCGACCCGGTGATTGCGTTTGACGATCCATCGGGCCTGGCGTTCGAACTCGCTGCCGCCGGGGTTTACGATCGATGAAGAGCCGGCATCCCTGGGGCGCGGCCTGAAGCTGCCGCCCTGGGAAGAACCGAACCGCGCCGAGGGCGCAAAAAGTGACTTCCTACCACTTCAGTTCAAAACTGGCTCGGACAATTCGGCCCTGCAGAATCACTGACGGCACCCCGTACGTCGCCGCACCGAACTGTGTGCTGGTCACCGCCGAGTAGTCGTCCGAGTTGAGCAGGTTGAACAGGTCCAGTTTCGGCGTGAACCTCAACGATCCGACGGTGAACGTTTTGCTTAGGCCGACGTCCACCTGGTTCGTGCGCGGCACGAACTCGGTGCCCGGCGCGACAATCGGAATCGACGCGGACGCGACGGTGATCCCGGGGATGACCTTCGCGCCTGGCGCGCACCCGCCCTTGCAGGTGGCGGCGTAGACCGTCGTCGACGAGACGAGGTAGTTTGTGCTGACGCCGTTCGGCGTCGCGAAGCCGGTGCCGGCGGTGAAGACGCCGTACTGCAGCGGCGCGGTGCCGATCGGCAACCCCGCCAGAGCCTGAATGGCGCCGCTCAGCGTGATGCCGTACCAGGGGAGGGGATACGTGCCGGCGAGCTTGAACGACGTCTGCCACGGGATGTTGTTCTGCGAGCCGTCGCAGAAGAGCAGCAGGTTGGGATCGTTGGTCGCCGCGCTGCAGCTGTTGGTGATGGTCCGCTCGGTGGACATGCCGCCGAACATGCGCGCGCCGCCGGGCAGGCGCGTGTTGAAGTTCAGCTCGACGCCGTTGTACCAGCGCTGCAGGTTGGGATCGTTGCTGTCCACGTTCTGGACGGCGGCCAGCTTGGCGGCGCTGATGTTGTAGTAGGTGAACGGGGCGCCATCGATCGGGTTGTAGACGGTCACCGGCGTGTAGTCCGATGCCGAGCGCGCGACGTTGTTCCTGGCGATCAGGTTCTTGAAGTCGCTGTGGAACCACTCGGCGCTGACCGACGTCCCGCGCGTCAGCTCGTGAGTCACACCGACGTTGTACGTGTACTGGTACGGCCGCGCCAGATTCGGATCGGCCACCGACAACGCGCGCACGCCGAAGTTGCTCGCCAGCTGCGCGAAGTTGATCTCGCAGCCCGCCGTCAGATAGACGCACCCACGCTCGCCCTGCGCGATGTCGTCCTTGTTCAGATCCGTCCACGAGATATTGGCCGTCGTCAATGCGGTCGGGTTGTAGATCTGCGCAAACCCGGTCGTCGTGGCCGTCTCGTAGCGGTTGAGGCCGAACCGCAGCGCGGTCTTGCCGTTACCGAAGACGTCATAGACCACCGACGTGCGCGGCGAGATGTCCTTCCAGGTCGGAATGTAGATGTCGTCGTAGGCGACCGAGTTGGCGAAGCGTCCGGTCTGCGCCGGCTCGCCCAGCACACGCTGCCGCACGAAGTCGTAGCGGATGCCCAGGTTGATCGTGAAGCGGCTGACGCGCCACGAGTCCTGCCCGAACAGGCCGAGGTTCGCGTCGAGATACTCGCCCGTCTGCAGCGGCGTGTTGAGCACCGTCACCTGCAGCGGCACGCCGTTGTTGTAGATCTGATAGAGATCCGCGTTGGCCGAGTTCCACCGCTTGTACGGTCCCCAGGCGTCCTGCATGCCGACCTTCACGTTGTGCGAGCCGGTGACGTAGGACACCGCCGTCATGACGTTGTACTTGTCCGGGTAGTTGCCCAGCTGCGCGCTCGACGCGTTCCACAGCACGCCGGTGCTGTTGTCGCTCTTTCGCGCGCCCGCGTACCACGCCGGCGATCCATAGACCTGGCTCAGACCGTCCTGGTAGACGTTGTCGTATCGCTCGCGGTTGTACGAGAAGCCGGTCTCGAACAGCAGCTTCGACGAGACCGTGGACGTCCACTTGGCCGATCCGGTCGAGAACGTCGGCGTGTGCCACACCACCGAAGCCGTGGCCGGATCGGTAAGCGCGCCCATCGCGTGACCGCGCAGGCGCATGGCGCGATCCATGTACGCCGCGAACTTGTTGCGCGGCGACATCTGCCACGTCATGCGAACCACGGGGTTGGACATCTTCTCGTCCGACACGCCCTGGTCGCACGAGCCGGGGGCGGCGAGGCACGCCTTGAACGCGGCGGGGACGTTGGAGCCCGCCGGCACATAGAACGTGTTGGCGATCGGCTTGTCGTAATGCGCGTTCCGGAACGCGCCGAAGAACCACAGCCGGTCCTTCATCAGCGGTCCGCCTTCTTCGACGTTGAACTCGTAGAAGTTCGAGATCTTGTCGGTGGCGCTGATGCCGAGCGTCTTGAGGCGATCCGACAGGTTGTCGCCCTGCCAGCTGGCGGGCGACTTGCCGTACTTCAGCGCGCCGGCGAAGCGGTTGCCGCCGTCCTTCGGAACCAGGTTCATGTTGATTCCGCCGACGATGGTCTCGGCCGTGCCGCCGGCGGTCTGGTAGACCGCTTCCTGAATCATGGCCTCGTTGTGATACGCCATCACCGCGCCGTCGCCCATGATGCCGTTCGTGATGAGGCCGTCGACCGTGACCATCGACCCCGACGCGCCGGTGCCGTGCACGGCGAAATAAGTCTGCTGCATGGCGCGAGACCCGCCGACGTCGGGCGACGAGAGCGTGACGCCGACGATGAGCTGGCCGAGGCTCTGAATCGTCTTGGCGCTGGGCACCGCGTCGAGCACGTCGCGTGACAGCACCTGCGTCTTCGCGTTGCTCTGCACGTCCACCACCGGCGATGCTCCCGAGACCGTCACCGATTCTTCCAGCGCGCCGACTTTCATCTCTGCGTTGATCGTCGCCGTGAAGTTCGACGGCAGCTCCAGCGCGTCACGCTTGAACGTGTTGAACCCCTGCAGCGAGAACGTGACCATGTACACGCCCGGCCGGAGGTCGACGATCTTGTATTGTCCCTGGCCGTCGGTTGAAACCGATTTTGTCTTCTCGATCAGCACATCGCTGGCCACTTCGACGGTCACACCCGGCAGCACCGCACCCGAGGTGTCCTTGACGACACCGCCGATGGCGCTCTGCGCGCGTGCGGCCGCCGGAAACAGGGCCAGGCACGCAAGCGCGCCCGACACGGCCAGTGAGAGTTTCCATCTCGACATTCTTGTGCTCCTATGGCGACGCGACAGGGCAAATGACGAATTTGTCGCGGACTGTAAAGGGATTGTAAAGAGAAAGGCGGGGAGAAACATGTGAAACCTTGTCTCTCCCCGAAGAAAACCGCGAAGCGGCTACGGAAGTTTGAACGCGACGAGTTCGCCCGTGTACGACGCGCCGCTGATAGCGATCAGGATGTATTGCTTTTCGTTGTAAAAATATGTCATCGGCGATCCGGTCTGTGGCGCCGGCATGTACACGGCGCCGACTTCCGAACCGGTCGTCTTGTCATACGCGCGCAGCATCGCGCCGCGCTGTCCGTTCGCCATCGTTGCGAAGCCGCCCTCGCCGGCAATCACCAGATTCTTCGTGACGAGGACGCCGATGCGGCCAGGGCGCCCGGTCCGCGGGATCTCGATCCCTTTGAGCGCCGGGTGATTCTTGATGTTGTCGGGCGTATCGCCGTGCGCGATCTGCCAGCTGATGTCGCCCTTGTTCAAGTCGATCGCGGTGATGCGGCCGTACGGCGGCTTGATGAGGGGCAGTCCCTGCACCGACAGCGGTCCGCCGCCTCCCGCTGCGGGTGCGCCGCCACGTCCGCCGCCCGCCGGCGCCTGCCCGCGTGCCGCGCCCGCGGCAGGCGGCTCGTTGCGCGCCGGGCCACTGGATTCCGTGGCCGTCTGCACCGGCGGCGCGTTCGCGCGCGCGACGCCGAGGACGTAGCCGAAATCCGATCGGTTCGGATCCGGCTGCACCAGGCCGAACGCGGATGGCGCGGTCACCGAGTAGATATAGAGCTTGTTCGTTTCCGGATCGAGCGCGCCGCCCTGCCAGTTGGCGCCGCCGGTGGCTGACGGCATTACCAGCGTGCCGAGCGGGCCTTCGACCTTGCTGACCACCGGCGGCGTGAAGATCGGACCGATCTTGTAGCGCGCCACCAGCTTCAGCGCTTCCTCGCGCAGCGCCGGCGTGTAGTCGATCAGGTCGTCGACCGACACACCCTGCCGATCGAAGGGCGGCGGTTTGGTCACGAACGGCTGCGTCGGCGAATACCATTCGCCCGGGACGTCGCCCTTCTCGACCGGCCGTTCCTCGATCGGCCACACCGGCTTGCCGTTGGTGCGATCGAGCACGTAGACCCAGCCCTGCTTGGTGATCTGCGCGATTGCCTTGATCTTTCTTCCGTCGACGGTGATGTCGGCGAGGATCGGCGCGCAGGGAATGTCCATGTCCCAGATGCCGTGGTGCACGGTCTGGAAGTGCCACTTGCGGACGCCGGTCTTCAAGTCGAGCGCGACGACGCTCTCGCCGAACAGGCCCGCGCCGGGGCGGTTGCCGCCGTAGTAATCGCCGGTCGGCAGTTCCACCGGCAGGTAGACCATGCCGAGTTCTTCGTCGATGGTCATCTGCGCCCAGACGCCGGCATTGCCGGTGTAGGCCCACGAGTCTTTCTCCCACGTGTTGTTGCCGAACTCGCCCGGCGACGGAATTGTGTGGAAGATCCAGAGGCGCTTGCCGGTATGCGCGTCGTAGCCGCGGATGAAACCCTTCTCGTGGTTCTTGCTTTTCGGCGCGCTGCCCTCGAGGTGCGCGGCGCCGATGACGATCACATCCTTGGCGATGATCGGCGTCGCGTGCAGACCAATTTCACCGGTGATCGGATCCACCGGCTGGTCGTCGTCCATCTTCAGATCGACGATGCCGTTCTTGCCGAAGTTGGCGGCGGGCAGGCCGGTCTTCGCGTCGAGCGCAACCATCTGATAGCCTGGCGTCACGTAGACGATGCGCGCGCGATCGTTGCCGGCGCCGGGCCAGTAGGCGAGACCGCGGCCCGAGAGCAGCCGCGGCGCACCGTCGCCACGCTTGCCTTCGACTTCGGAGTGCATCCACTTCATTTCACCGGTGACGGCGTCGAGCGCCACGACGGCGCGCCGCGTGCCGGCGGTCGTGTAGACCATGCCGTCGACCATCAGCGGTGTCGCCTGGAAGTTAAACTCGGGGCGAGGGCCCAGCGCATCGGTCTTGAACCGCCACGCGACCTCGAGCTTGCCGAAGTTGTCTTTGGAGATCTGGTCCAGGGGCGAGTACCGTGTGCTGGCGAGATCGCCGCCGTAGGTCGTCCACTCGGCGCCCTTCGGCTTGGACTGCCCGCGCAATCCGGTGGTCGTCCACGCGAGCGCGGCCAGGAGCAGCGCCGGCACAATCAGACGGAGCGTTCGCTGAATCATGCGCGGCATCATATCGCGATTTGCGCCGGCGCCAACCGGGTACCTCCACCTCGGACATGTCGTCAACGCCGCCCAGGTCTGGGGTGAAACGCGGGCGCGCGGCGGGCGGGTCCTGTTGCGGATCGAGGATCACGATCGGCGGCGAAGCCGGCGGGAATTCGAGGCGGCGATTCTCGAAGATCTCGCGTGGCTGGGCTTCGAGGCTGACGCCCCGCCCGTGCGTCAGAGCGAGCGCGACGACATCTACACACATGCGCTCGACACGCTGCGCCGGCAGGGGCTGGTGTACGCGTGTGATTGTTCGAGAGCCGATGTGGCGCAGGCCTTGAGGCCGGCGATCGCCGAGCTGACGTTCCACGCCACACCACAGCTGCCGGAACTCCACTATCCCGGCACGTGCGCCAATCGCGGTCTCGCGGAAGGTCCGGGTGTCGGCCTGCGCGTGCGCCTCGCGCCATTGGTGGAGCGCTTCGACGATCTGCGACTCGGACCGCAGGAGCAGCATCCGTTTGAGCAATGCGGCGATCTGCTCGTGCGCGATCGCGATAACCACTGGACGTACCAATTTGCCGCGACGGTCGATGACCACGTACAGGGCGTGACGCTGGTGATCCGCGGCGTCGATCTGCTCGCGTCCACCGGCCGGCAGATCCAGCTGGCGCGGCTGCTCGGCCGCGCCGATCCCCCGTCCTTCCTCCATCACCCCTTGATCATGAAGACGCCGTCGCAAAAGCTGAGCAAGTCGGATCGCGACACCGGCATTCGCGAACTGCGGGCTGCCGGGTGGACGCCCGCTGAGGTCATCGAGCGGGCTCTGGCCTTGATCTAGTCGTCGTTCTTCTCCGTTGTCCTTCTCCGTTGCTCTGTTTCTCTGTGTGAATCCGTTCCCTCCGTCCCCTCCGTTCCCGTATCATGTCACCCCATGAAGACCTTTTTTCTTGTCGGCGTTCTGCTTGCCGGGACGGCTTCGTTTTCTCCCGCGGATCACGGTGACTGCGCGCAGTTGACGCAACTGAAACTGGCGGACGTGAAGGTGACGGAAGCCGTCGCCGTTCCAGCCGGCACGGGCGTGATCAAAGTCGCGCACTGCCGCGTCACCGGCGTCATCGGCGCCGAGATCACGTTCTCGCTACTGCTGCCGGATACCTGGAATCACAAGTTCCTGATGGGTGGCGGCGGCGGGTTTGTCGGTTCCGTCCAGAACCAGGCGCAGTTTGTCGTCAACGCCGGCTATGCGACGGCTGGCACCGACACCGGGCACACCGGCGGGACGACCGACGCGTCGTGGGCACTGCGCAATCGAGAGCGGCAGGTGAATTTCGGCTACCTCGCCGTGCACCGGACGGCCGAAACGTCGAAGCTGATTCTTCGCAGCTATTACGCCGCGAACGAAACGCGTGCGTACTTCTCCGGCTGCTCGAATGGCGGCCGCCAGGCGCTGATGGAAGCGGAGCGTTATCCCGACGACTTCGACGGGATCGTCGCTGGCGCGCCAGCGGCCGACTTCACCGGGATCGCCGCGCAGTTCATCAAGGACGTGCGGGCGCAGTTTCCGGATCCGCAGAACCTGACCCCGCTGCTGTCGCCGGAGACGCTGAAGTCCGTCGCCGCGCAGATTCTCGACACCTGCGACGCGCTGGACGGCGTGAAAGACGGCGTGATGGAGGATCCGCGGCAGTGTAAGGTGGATGTGGCGACGCTGACCGGACTGAGTGATGCGCAGCGCACGGCGCTCAAGACGATTTACGCGCCGACGCGCGCCGGCAACCAGATCGCGTTCCCCGGTCAGCCCTTCGGCGGCGAAGGCGCCGCGGCGGGATGGCCAGCGTG
>JANYHS010000143.1 GCA_025358945.1 Acidobacteriota bacterium | reverse complement strand
AGTCGTGGCGCCGACACATCGACCGCAAACCTAAGCGGGTACGGCGGCGGCGGTACACGCGCGCAGCTGACGCCGAGCACCGCCAGCACTGCGACGGCGCCAATGGTCGCCGCGCGTCTACAGTTCAAGAAGCCCGCGCCTGATGGCGAATCGCGTCAGCGTCTGTTGCCCCTTCAGACCCAGCTTGCGCAGAAGATTGGCCCGATGCGTCTCCGCCGTCCGGCTGCTGATGCCGAGGCGGGCGCCGATGTCCGGGTTGGTCATCCCCTCGGCCGCGAGCACCAGGACTTCGCGCTCACGGCTGGTCAGCGACTCGTACGCGTCCGGCGCGGACGCAAGTCCATCCAGACAGGCTTCGATCCTTTCTTCAGACAACGGCGAGCTCAGGAAGCGCTGATTGCGCGCGGCGCAGCGGACACCCTGGATCAGCTCTGAGGCGCTGGCATCCTTGACGACGTAGGCGACCGCGCCGTAGCGAAGGGCGTCGGCGACGTAGACCTCGCCCGCATGCACCGACAGCACCACCACGCGCGTGGCCACATGCCGGTCGCGCAACTGTTTCAGCACAGCCAGTCCGGAGATGTCTGGGAGGACCAGGTCCAGCACCAGCACGTCGGGCAGCAGATGCATCACCTGCTCCAGCGCCTCGAGGCCGTCGCAGGCCTCGCCGACCACCGTCATGTCCGGCTCGCCCTCGAGCAGCGCGCGCACGCCGCGCCGGACAACGACGTGATCGTCAGCAATCAGGACAGACGTACTCATGGTGGCGTCAGCATGATACCAGCGTGATAATGCTTCCCATGCACACGCTGTGGACCGACATGTTCGTGCTCACCCTGCCGATCGCCGAAAAAATCCTGCGGCCAATCCTGGTCTATGTGTTCCTGATTGTCGGGCTGAGGCTCGCCGGCAAGCGCGAGCTGGCGCAGCTGAACCCGTTCGACCTGGTCGTGCTGCTGACCCTGTCCAACACCGTCCAGAACGCGATCATCGGCGAGGACAACAGCGTCACCGGGGGGGTCATCGGCGCCTCCACGCTGCTGCTGGTCAACTACTTCCTGGTGCGATATGTATCGCGGCACGAGAAGGTCGAACGGTTCATCGAGGGCGAACCGGACGTCCTGATCGAGAACGGGCGGATCAAGACCGAGTGCCTGGACAAGGAAGCCATCAGCGTCGTGGAACTGGAGGCGGCCGCGCACAAGCAGGGCTTCGCGTCCCTCGACGAGATCGACCGCGCCGTGCTCGACCCGAGCGGCAGCATCGCGTTCTTCGGGAAGAAGCCCGGTCCCGATACGGCGCGGCACGACGAGATCATGAAACGGCTCGACGAGCTGAGCGCGCAGCTGGCGGCGCTGAAGTCATGAACCCCTCGACGACAGGAACGCAAAGGCCGCGAATACATGCGTGGCTCTTTGGCTGTGCGGCCTGTACCGCCTGTGCGTTCCTGATCAATGTCACCGCACAGCCACGGCCGCGCGCGCGCGATCTCGGCATCGTCATCGGTATATACCCCACCGGCGCGCTGAACGCGATCACGGACGTGAACGGTGTCCGCGTTGGCCATACGACAATCATCGAGGGCGATCGCGTGCGCACCGGGGTGACCGCCATCGTGCCTCACGGCGGCAACGTCTTTCAGGACAAGGTCGCCGGCGCGGTGTTTGTCGGGAATGCCTTCGGGAAGCTGGCGGGATCGACGCAGGTGAACGAACTCGGCACGATCGAGACGCCGATCGTCCTCACCAACACGCTGAGCGTCGGCGCCGCGATGGACGCGGTGGTCCGCTACACCCTTGCACAGCCGGGCAACGAGCAGGTGCGATCGGTGAACGCGCTGGTCGGCGAAACAAACGACGGTGGACTGAACGACATCCGCGGCCTCCACGTCACGCGTGAGCACGTGATCGCGGCGATCACCGGTGCGACGAGCGGGCCGGTGGCCGAAGGCACTGTCGGCGCCGGCACCGGCACGGTGAATTATGGCTGGAAAGGCGGCATCGGCACCTCGTCGCGGACGCTGTTCCTGCGGCAGGCTCAGGGCGAGCGGGAGCAGGGGTATACCGTCGGCGTACTGGCGCAGACGAACTTCGGCGGCAACCTGACGATTGCCGGCGTGCCGATCTTCCGCAGCCTTCAGCCGCCACGCACCCGCGCCGCCGCGGCCAACGACAACGGCGACGGGTCCTGCATGCTCGTCGTCGCCACCGACGCACCGCTCGACGCGCGCGATCTGCGGAGGCTCGCCGCGCGTGCGATCTTCGGTCTCGCGCGCACGGGGTCGTCGTACAGCAACGGCAGCGGCGACTTCGCGATCGCGTTTTCGACGTCACCGGAGATGCGGAGCCGCTTCAACGAGACCGCCGCCCGCGCGCACGTGATTCTCCCAACCGAAGCCACCTCTCCCCTGTTCGAAGCCGCGCTCGAGGCAACAGAAGAAGCGGTCGACAACGCGCTGTTCCAGGCGACGACGGTCCGCTCGGCACACGGCGCCGCGGAAGCGATCCCGATCGACCGCGTACGCGAACTCCTGAAACGCTGACCAAGGACCAACGACCAATGACTATCTATCTCGCATGCACCGTACGCGGCGACCGTGGCGGTGTCCTCGCCGGCCGCGCCATTTGCGAGCGGCTGCAGCACCACGGTCACGAGGTGTTGACCACCCATCTGCTCGCCGACAACGTCGAGACGGCGGAAGCGGCACTCACCGAACGCGACGTGTTCCGCCGCGATCTGGAATGGCTCACGGCGTGCGACGTGCTGGTGGCGGAAGCGTCCGGATCGAGCTACGGGGTCGGGTTCGAAGTGGGCTACGTGATCGGCCGCGCTCGGGCGAGCGGCCAGCGCGTGGTGCTCCTCTACGACCTGGCGCGACGCGACAAGGTCTCGCGCCTGATCACCGGCAACGACGACCCCGCGTGCACGACGTTCGGATATTCGACGATCGATGAGCTCACCGCGTTTATCGACCAGACGCTCGGACCGCTCGGCTAAAGCCTTCGCGCTACATGACGCCGGTCTGCTACGGCCTTCGCGCTACATCGCACCGGTCAGCAGCGCGTCGCAGACGCGGAGTTCCGCGCCATGCTCGGTGCAGACCGCGTAGCGCACCGCGTCCCCGCCATACAGCGCCACGCCGGCGCTCTCGCCCGCGGCGTTCACGATGCAGAACTTAACGTTGAAGTTGGGCTCACCACGCGCGTTGATCAGCGCCGGGTGAATCGTGTCGTCCACGATTTGCCGGAGCGCGGCCATCCCGGCGTCCTTCGGATGTGCGCCCCGCCGTATCGCGTCGACGATCGCGAACGACGACAGGTTGTAGAGCGTGGACTCGCCACGCCCTGTCGCCCCCGCCGCCCCGACATCCTGCCGCACGTACAAGCCGGCGCCCAGAATCGGCGAATCACCGACACGGCCCGGCATTTTCCACGCGAGCCCGCTCGTCGTCGTCACGCCGCAGATCTCGCCGCGCGGGCCGACCGCGTTGCAGTTGATCGTGCCCCATAGATGATTCGCATCGATCAGCCCCTCGCGCGACATCTCCCGGCCGACCGAGTAACCGATCTCAAAACGATCGGCCGGCCGCCCTGCGGCCGCGGCCAGGCGCACATCCAGGCGCCGACGCCATTCAATCCACAGCCCGCGCGACTTCGGCGTCATCAGTTCGCCGACGGTGAAGCCGCGCGCGATCGCGAAATCCTGCGCGCCCTGCCCCGCCAGCAGATGGTGGGGCGTGTCGCGCAACACGCGAAGCGCCACCCGCGCCGCGGCCGCGATCCCTTCGAGCGCGGCGACGCCGCCCGCGCGCCGCCGTGGACCGTCCATGCAGCACGCGTCGAGCTGCACGACGCCGTCGGCGTTCGGCAGGCTGCCGCGTCCGACGCTGGTTTCGTCGGGATCGAGCTCGACGATCGTCACACCGTCGACCAGCGCATCAAGCGGATCGCGAGGCGACGCCGCGTCGGTCATCAATCGAAAGGCATGCTCGACGCACGTCTCGGCCCCGCCATTTCGGTATTGATGCCCGTTCGCCGACGCGATGACGACAGGCTTTGGCATGAGCCATGACTATAATTGCTTCTTGCCGATTTCCGACCGACACATTTCGCTCGCCGCGGTACGCGACGCCGCGACCGCCGTCTACGCCGCCGCGATCCGCACGCCGCTGATTCGGGTCGAGTTGCCCACCGGTGGCGCCGGGCCGTCGGAGCTGTATCTCAAGCTCGAAGCGCTGCAGCCCATTGGTTCCTTCAAGATCCGCGGCGCCTACAACGTCGTCCGTCAACTGACGCCGGATCAGTTGAAAGACGGCGTCTGGACGGTCAGCGCCGGCAACGCGGCGCAGGGCGTGGCGTTTGCCGCGCGCAAGGCGGGCGTCCGCTGTTCGGTGATGGTGATGGACACGGCGCCAGACACGAAGATCCGCGCCATCGAGCGGCTCGGCGCGACGATCGTGCGCGCGACCTACGACGAGTGCTGGACGACGGTTGTCTCGCGCGGCTCCGATCGCATGACGGGTCACCTCGTCCATCCGTTCGACGACGACATGTTCATCGCCGGCAATGGGACATGCGGGCTCGAAATTCTGGAAGACCTCCCGGACGTCGACGCGATCGTCGCGCCGCTCGGTGGCGGCGGACTGCTCGCCGGCCTCGCCGCGGCCGTCCACCCGTTGAAACCAGACACGCGTATCTATGCGGCGGAGCCGGAAACGGCAGCGCCCCTGTCGACGTCGCTTGCCGCTGGTCAGCCGAGGTACTTCGACAAGTGGAAGGCCTCGTTCGTCGACGGCGCCGGCGGCAAGTCGGTGCTGGAAACGATGTGGCCGCTGCTGAAGACGCTGAGCGGTTCGCTGGTGGTTTCACTCGATGACGTGGCGCACGGCATGAAGCTGGTCGCCGAGCGGACGCACATCATCGCGGAAGGCGCCGCCGGGTGCGCCATCGCCGCCGCGCTCAGCGGGCGCGCCGGCGCCGGAACAGTCGTCGCCGTTGTCTCGGGCGGCAATATCGATCTCGCGACGTTCGCCGCGCTCGTCGGCGCATGTGACCAATGACCCCAGACAGTAGTCGTCCGACCCAGCCTGATCGCATCGCCCGCCTCGAGGAACTGGCCGGCGATCTGTGGTGGAGCTGGCATCTCGAAGCGCGCGCGGTCTTCCGGCGGCTCGACTACGCGTTGTGGCGGGCGACCGCGCACAACCCGCTGCGCATGCTCCGGCTGATCGCGCGAGAGAAACTGGACGCGGCGGCGGCCGATCCGGCGTTTCTCGAGATCTACGACCGCGCGATCGCCGCGCTCGACGCCGCTCGAGGCGCACACAACACCTGGTGGGCCAACACCGTGCCCCAGCTGCGCGGCCAGACGATCGCGTACTTTTCCGCGGAGTTCGCGCTGCACCAGTCGCTGCCGATTTACGCCGGCGGCCTTGGCGTACTGGCAGGCGACCACTGCAAGGAAGCCAGCGACCTCGGGGTGCCGCTCGTCGGCGTCGGGTTCATGTATCCGCAAGGTTATTTCCACCAGCACATCTCGGCCGACGGCTGGCAGGAGGAAAGCTACGAGCGCCTGAGCTGGGAGGATGCGCCGATCGAACGCGCACTGACGCCTGAGGGCCAGCCCTGCATCACGGCCGTGCCGATCGGCGATCGGTCCGTGCTCGTCGAAGTCTGGCGCGTGCGGCTGGGCCGCGTGACGCTGTACCTGCTCGACACGAACCTCGATGAAAACGCGCCGTGGGATCGCGAACTGTCGGCGCGCCTCTACGGTGGCGATCGCGAAACGCGCATCCAGCAGGAGATCATCCTCGGCATCGGCGGCGTGCGCGCGCTGAAGGCGCTGGGCATCGAACCGGGCGTGTTCCACTTGAACGAAGGCCACGCGGGTTTCGTGGTCCTGCAGCGCATCCGCGACCTGATCGAGGACGGGTCATCCTTCGATGACGCCCTCGCCGAGATCCGCAAGACGACGATGTTCACGACGCACACGCCGGTGCCGGCGGGTCACGATGCGTTTGCGTTCAGCCTGGTCGAGAAACATCTCGCCGGCGCCTGGGGAACGCTCGGCGAGCACCGCGATCGCTTCCTCCAGCTTGGCGCGTACGACAACGGCAGCGGCATGCAGTTCAACATGACCGCGCTCGCCATCCGCTCTGCGGGATCGACCAACGCGGTCAGCGAACTGCACGGCGAGGTGACGCGCGCGATGTTCGCCCCGATGTGGCCGGACGTGCCGGAAGCCGAGCGGCCGGTGTCCTTCGTCACCAACGGCGTGCACGTGCCGACGTGGATCGCGCCGGACGTCGGGGATCTGTTCACGAAATACCTCGGCGCGGGCTGGATCGATCGTCACGACGATCCGTCGATGTGGGACGGCGTGCTGGCGATCCCCGATGAGGAACTGTGGACCGTCCGGCAAGGGCTGCGGCGCTATCTCTTCGCGTTCATCCGTGAACGCGCACGTCAGCGCTGGGTCGAAGAGCGCGTCGGCATCCCACGCGTCGTCGCGGCCGGCACGCTGCTCGATCCCGACGTGCTCACGCTGGGGTTTGCGCGCCGCTTCACCGGCTACAAGCGGCCGGAGCTGGTGTTCCACGATCCGGATCGGCTCGCGCGGATTCTGAACGCCGCGGGACGGCCGGTGCAGATCATCTTCGCCGGCAAGTCGCACCCGGCCGACGACGTCGGCAAGCATCACCTGCAGCGCGTCTACAAGCGCGCGCTCGATCCGCAGTTCGGTGGACGCATCGCGTTCGTCGACGACTACGACCTGCACGTCGCGCACTTTCTGGTGCAGGGATGCGACGTGTGGCTGAACAACCCGCGCAAACCGCTCGAGGCGAGCGGCACCAGCGGCATGAAGGCGGCGATCAACGGCGTGCCGCACCTGAGCATCGGCGATGGCTGGTGGGCGGAAGGGTTCACGGGCGCGAACGGCTGGGTGATCGATGGCCACGCGCCCGCGGACAACCCGGATGCGGTCGATGCGGCTGACGCCGACGCGCTGTACCGCCTGCTCGAAGAGGACGTCGTCCCGGCGTTCTACGACCGCGACCGCGCGAACGTCCCGCACCGGTGGATGGCGACGGTGAAGGAAGCGATTCGGACAGTGTCGCCACGATTCTCTGCGCGGCGGATGGTCAAGGAATACGCGCAGCGCATGTATTCGCCTGCGCTGGAGCGAAACATCAAGTCTGAAGTCTGAAGTCTGAAGTCTGAATTACAATTAGAGGATATGTCACGCAAGGCTGCTGTCGCCAAGTCGCGGTGCGCGCTCTGCGGCGCCAAAGAGGTGTCGGAGCCGCGCGGTGAAGAAAAATACTGCCACGACTGCTGGGACAAAAAGATCGCGGTCGAGGAGATCGTCGCGCGCGAGTTCGCCCTCAAACGCTACATCCGCGCGCACAGCGCCGAGAAGTACCTGATCTATCACTCGACCCAGAAACGCCCCTGCGGTCAGCTCATCGTCGTCGACGATGGCTACGACCTGTTCCTCACGCTGATGCTCTACCCGAACTTCGGCTGGGACGAGCCGGCCTACCACCTCGAAGGCGATCCCGAAGGCCGTGTGTTCTCGGAAATCCTCGTCGATGTCGTCGCCGCCGAGGTTATCGAACCGTGGGGCGGCGGGAAGTGGCACATGGAGATCTTCCGCTCGGTCGGCGCCGAGCCTGAAGACTGGAACGGCGAGATGTAATATACTCCTGCAGTTTTGTAGCTTTCATCGTCTGCATATCCGGGAGGACTTTATGAAACGCGCGCGTTTGACTATTGCCGCGACGCTTGTGGGCGCCACCTGTGTCGTCACCGCCCTCGCTCAAACACCGGCGGCCCCGCCGATGACATCGATTCTCGCGGGCAAGAAGTTCACGCCGGCATTCAAGGGACAAGCGGAACTCGACTACACCAAGCCGGTCACCAAGCGCGAGAAAGAGATGGTGGTGACGACCATCATGGTGAAGAACAACGCCACCGGGCCGCTGCTCCGGCTGACGATCGACGAGACCTGGTACGACGCGGCCGGCGGCCTGGTCACCGGCGGCAAGGGCATCATCAACCGCCTCGAGCCCGGCGAAGTCGGCACGGTCAAGATCGAGACGCCGTTTAACGCGAAGATGAAGGCGAACAACTACAACTTCACTCACGCCAACGGCACGATCAAACCGCACGCCGTGGCCAAGATGATGGCCGCTGGCGACAAGGAAGCGCCCGCGAAGCCGGTGGCGAAGAAGAAGTAAGAAGTTAGTCGGCTTTTTCGAACTTCACGTCCGTCACCGTCGCGTGGGAAATCGCGACGAGGTGAAACGGAAACGTGAGCATCTGCGCAGTGACTGCGCGAGCAGCCGGCACCTTCTCGGTGTAGCGCACAATCAGCACACCATTGCCGACCGTCGTGCTGACGATGGTGGTCGTGAAGCCGGCGGTCGGCCGGCTGCCCATGAACACGCCGACGACCATCTCTTTTGAAAAATCGATCGCCGGCCGCTTTCGCTCGCTCGCGTGCTCCAGCCAGAGCCGTGTCCACTCGGCCTCAGTGCGGATCAGTACCTGCTTGGCGTCGTCCACGTTGCTGTGGTCGCCCTTTTCGATCGTCCGCGGCGGCGTCTTCGTGTCTTGAGCCGACATTCCTGCGCACCCCGTCAGCATGATCAGCCACGAAGCCATGAAGACACGAAGAATCCCCAACGAGCGCCTCATGTTCATCGCGCAGCCGCCGGACCCGGCGCCTCCACCGTGAACTGCAGTTCGCGCGCGACCGGCGGCATGTCCTTCAGCCGCGATTTCGCTTCAACTTTCAGCACGTAGCTGCCGAGCGCGAGATCTTTCATCGGAATGCGCGAGGTGTAGCCGTAACCGCCGCGCTTCCCGCCGAGATCGGCCGAGTCCCGCACTTCGTCGGTCTTGAACATGACTTTCCCCTCATCCGTCGTCACCGTCGCGGTGATATCGACTTTGTGCGGCGACGCGCCGCCGTTGTCGTACACCTCGGTGAAGAGCACGATCTCGTCGTTCTGCGGAAACGCGCGCAACGCAATTGGCGGACCGGGCAACATCGGCTTGAGTTGTTCGTCGGCGCGCGCGGTCGGAAACGCCGAGCCTGCAGCGGACGTCAGCACGAGCCCGCTCATGCTGAACGGCGCTTTCGCGTAGTCGGGCACGTCCAGGTCGTACTGCACGGAGCCTATATTGCCGCCCGTCTGATCCTGCGCGGCGACGCGCAATTGATATTTCCCTGGCGGTAGTTCCATCCGGTTCAGCATCCGAAGCCCCGTCCGCTCGATGCGCGCTTTGGACTCCGGCTTCAAGTTGGTCAGCGTCAGCGCATCCGTGTTGCCGCCCTTGACCTTCCCGTTCGAGTCGATGGCGATGTACGAGAGCAGGATCTTCGAGTTCGGCTCGACCTTCATGTCGCGTCCGCGCAGCTCCACGCCGAACAGCACCGAGGCGTTCGGCGCCGAACCCTTGAACGGCGCGGCAAACACATGCATCGTCAGGCCGCTGACCGGCAGCGGGCTGTCGAGGGCCTCGCGCAGTTCCGGCGTCGACGGATTCGTGCTGACGGCGGTGGTCTTCGGCGGATCGACCTTCTTCGGCGTCAGGTACGCCTTGCGCGCGCGGACCGTCAACCCCGGCCGCGTCAGGCGGACGTCGATCTTGTGCGTCCGCCCCGGCCGCGGATCCGGCGGGTAGTACGCCAGCACGTAGTACGAACTGTTGTCCTCGACGATGCGCTGGAACGCGGTCGCGAAATCGTTCTTGTTGACGACCGCAAATCCGCCCGTTTCTTCCGACAGCGTGCGCAGGCTGTCCTGCGAGAGGCGAATCTCGTTGTACAGCGACCCCTGTCCGACGCCGAGCGAGGTGTCGTCGGGGAACGCACTGATCTCAATCGTCTCGTCACCCAAATCCGTCAGGCCGCGCGGATCGATGCCGTAGATCGCCACGTTCGAGCGGGTCGCCGCCGCGATGGCGTCGCGCGATGCCTCGATCACCGTCGACGCGCTCTGATGATTCGAACCGTTTGCCGAGATGACGTCGAAGATGTCGTAGTCGATGCCTTCGCTGACAAAGAGAATCGCCTTGCGGCGGCCGCGAACCGAGCCGAACCAGTCGGCGACGTTGCGCAGCGTGTCGAGCGACGCGCGCGCGTTGAACCCGCGCTCCGCGTCGTCAACATCGTTCAGCGGATCGCCCTGCTGGCGCGTGCCACTCGTGCGGTTGTACTCGTTGGTCTTGTTGATCGTCGCAGAGTCCAGCTTGCGGCCACTGGTCTTGTCCACCGCCGCCAGGAGCAGTTTCCGATTGTTCGTGAACTCCTGGTTCGCGTCGTTCGCACCGGCCGTATGCACCACGGCCATCAGATCGTTGGCGCCGAGCCGACGCTCGATGAACAGTTTCGCCGCGCTCTTCACCCGCGCGGAGCGTCCAAAGCGCGTGTGCAGGTCGTCGACGACCATTACGTAGACGCGACCCTCGAACGGCTTCTCGTTCGTCTTGACGTCCGGTGCGATCGGCGAGGCCGCGAACAACGGCTTGGTGTCCTTGTCCACCGGGATATCGACCATGGTGAAGTTGGTGACGGCCTGCGACTTGCCATCCTCCAGCACCTGGAAGTCTTCCTTCGTCAGGTCGCGGACGATCCGTCCCTGCTTGTCGGTGACGACGGCGTCGACCTCGACGTAGTCGACGCGGACCTTGAAGGTCGGCTGCGGCGGCGGGGCAGGCGGCTGGGGGGCGATGGGCGCAGGCGCCTGGCCGGCCGTGACGGCGGCGCCGGCCAGCAGCACGATCA
>JANYHS010000052.1 GCA_025358945.1 Acidobacteriota bacterium | reverse complement strand
CGCGAATGGCCGGTGTTCCTGCGCGCGCGCGGACGCACCCAGGAAGCGCTCGCTGCCGCCGCGATCATGGCGTCGCACCGATCGCCGGTGGTAAGCGCCGCAGGGCATGTCGAACTCGGATACGCGCGCCTGGCGCTAGGGCAGTTCAAGGAAGCGGCAGACGAGGGCAACATCGCGCTGCGGCTGATGCGCGGTACCGAAGGCGCGGGGCTGGTCGCCGACTCGCTGCAGGCGTTCCAGGGCGAGTTCCTGTTGCGCACCGGGAAGGCCGACACAGGTCGGCCGATGCTCGAGGACGTCGTGCGCAAGGTGCGCGCGCGGCCCGGTCCAGACGCGTGGGCGCAGGCGCTGTTCACCATCGAGGCGATTGCGCGCGCGGCGCGCGATGTCGGCAACTGGGAACTCGCGGCGTGGGCCGGCCATCAGATGGCGGAGCACGATCCAAACTACGCCGGCTCGCATTACGCGCTGGCGCTCGTCGCGGAACATCGTGGCGATACGCTGACGGCCCGAGCCGAGCGGGCGCTGGTCAATAAATATTGGAAGAACGCCGATCCGGATCTCGGTGAGCTGCGAGCAGGAAAGTAGGCCGGGTTCCGTCGAACCCGGCGAACAGGAGACCCGAATGACATCGATGCACAGACGGACAGTGGTGGTGAGCGCGGTGATGATGCTGATGCTCGCGCTGGTCACGATGCGCGGCTCGGCGCAGGTCAAGACGGACGTCACCGGCAAGTGGGCCTTCAATGTCGAGACGGCCGCCGGCTCCGGCACGCCCTCGATCACCTTCAAGCAGGACGGCGAGAAACTGACGGGACACTACACCGGTCAGCTGGGCGAATCCGATCTCACCGGCACCATGAAAGGCGCCGAGATCGCCTTCACGTTCACCATCGATGCGCAGGGCACGATGATCAAGGCCACCTACTCGGGCACCGCCGACAAGGACTCGATGAAAGGGACGGTTGTTCTCGAGGGGTTGGGCGATGGCACCTTCACGGCGAAGAAGCAATGAGGTCGTTTGTCGCCGCCGCGATGGCGATGTTCTCCTGCGTTGGTGCGAACGCATCTGCTCAGGCGATTGACGGCGCCGCCGTCTACAAGGACACCTGCGCGAGCTGTCACGATCAGCCGACGGGGCGCATGCCGTCGAAGGACTCGCTGAAGGATCGCACGCCGGAGGCGATCCTCAACGCGCTGAACAGCGGCACGATGACGATGCAGGCGGTGCAGTTGAGCGCGGCTGAGCGACGCGCCGTGTCGGAGCACCTTGCCGGCAAACAGTTTGGTTCGATCGTCAGCACGGACACCGGCATGTGCGCTGCGAAACCGGCGCCGCTGGTCAACGTCGCCGCGCTCGCGTCGTGGAACGGGTTCGGCGTCGACGCGTCCAATTCGCGCTACCAGCCGAAACCGGGCATGACCGCGGCGGATGTCCCGAAGCTGAAGCTGAAATGGGCGTTCGGCTTTCCGGGCGGCACCCAGGCGTACGGTAATCCGGCGATCGTCGGCGGACGCGTGTTCGTCGGCAGCGACAACGGCACGGTCTACGCGCTCGACGCGGAAACCGGCTGCACGCACTGGGCGTTCAAGGCAGACGGCGGCGTGCGAACGGCGCCGAGCGTCGGGCTGATCGGCCGGCGTTATGCGGTGTACATCGGCGACCTGAAAGCCAACCTGTTTGCGCTCGATGCGGAAACGGGCGCGGTGATCTGGAAGAAGACGCTCGACACACACAAGTTCGCGCGCATTACCGGCGCTCCGACGCTGGCCGATGGCAGGATCTACGTGCCCGTGTCTTCGACGGAGGAAGTGCCGGGGTCGCAGCAGAACTACGAATGCTGCACCTTCCGCGGCAGCGTCGTTGCACTCGAGGCGGCGACCGGCGCGCAGCTCTGGAAGAGCTACACGATCACCGAGACGCCCACGCAGGTCGGAAAGAACTCGGCCGGCACCGCGCAGTACGCGCCGGCGGGCGCGGCGGTGTGGAACTCGCCGACAATCGATCGGCAGAAGGGCGTGCTGTACATCGGCACCGGGAATTCGTACACCGGCCCTGCTGTGAAGACCAGCGATTCGGTAATCGCGATGGACCTGAAGACCGGCAAGATCGCCTGGTGGAATCAGGTGACCGGCGGCGATGCGTTCCTCGTCAACTGCCGGCCGGGCCTGGAAAATTGTCCGAAGGATGTCGGTCCCGATCACGACTTCGGCAACGCGCCGATCCTGCGCACGCTGCCGGGCGGCAAGAGGGTCATCGTGATTGGACAGAAATCCGGCACCGTGTGGGGGCTCGATCCCGATGCGGAAGGCAAGGTGCTGTGGCAGTTCAAGGCGGGCAAGGGCGGCGCGCTCGGCGGCATCGAGTGGGGCTCCGCGGCGGACGAGACGTTGGCCTACGTGCCGGTGTCCGATGTGCTGACGGCGCCCAACGAAGCCGGCGGGCTGTTCGCCCTGAAGCTCGCCGACGGTACGCCGCTCTGGCACACGCCGGCGCCGAAGCTGGAATGCAATACCGGTCGCGGTTGCACCGGCGCGCAATCGGCGCCTGTCTCGGTGATCCCCGGTGTGGTGTTCTCGGGGTCAGTGGACGGCCACATGCGCGCGTACTCGACCAAGGACGGAGCGATCCTCTGGGACTTCAATACCGTGCGCGACTACGAGACCGTGAATCACGTGCCGGGCAAGGGCGGATCGATCGATGCCTCCGGTCCCGCGATTGCCGACGGCCTTCTCATCACGAACTCGGGGTACGCGCTGTGGCGCGGGCTGCCCGGGAACGTGCTGCTGGCGTTTTCCGCGAAATGAGGCGATGACCGAGACGAAGGTGCGCGTGGACGAAGTGATGGGTGAGATCGAGCGCGACGTCCGCGCGCGGCTCCGGCGGCATCTGATCAAGCGCGGGGGCGCCGCCGACTATCACGACGAGGCGATCTTCGACGCGGTCCACGCGGTGCTCGCCCGCGCGGTGGACGAGCGGAACCTCGACGCGACGCTGTTGCCGGAACTCGTCGACGGGGACGTCGATTGGCGGCTGCAGACGCATCTGCAGCTCACGACGCATCGCTCCGGTCTTGCGGGGCGATGCATGCTGTTTGCCAAGAACACCGTGTTGCTGCCGATGACGCGCTGGTTGTTCGAGTACAGCCAGGACAATTTCCGCCGCCAGGATCACCTCAACCGGATCCTGTTTGCCTGCATCGAGGAACTCGCTCTGGAAAACGCCCGCCTTCGCCGGGACATCACGTCGGCTTCGCTGGGCAAGCCTGCCTGATGAACAACCCCGTTCGATGAATCAGTTCGCTCCATGAAACTCGCGTGCGTCGTTCACCGGTTCGGGGCCGACATCGCGGGTGGCTCCGAGGGGCATTGCCGCCTCATCGCCGAGCACCTTGCCGCGCAGCACGACGTCACCATCATCACGACCTGCGCCAAGGATCACATCACGTGGCGGAATCACTATCCGCCAGGCGAATCGCGCAGTGGCCCGCTCCGCGTGCTGCGGTTTACGGTCGCGCGCGAGCGCGAGCTGCACCGTTTCATGGACCTCAGCGATCTCGTGTTCGCGGATCGCGCAACAGCTGAGGAGCAGGAGCAGTGGTTTCGCGAGAACGGTCCAGACGCGCCTGAGCTGCTCGAACATCTCAGACAGCACGGTGCAGAGTACGACCGCGTCCTGTTCTGGTCGTACCGCTACGCCGACGCGTACTTCGGTCTGCCACTTGTCGCGGATCGCGCGGTGCTGGTGCCGACCGCCGAAGAAGATCCGCTGATCCACGTCGACGCGCTGGGCCGGTATTTCGCGCTGCCGCAGGGTTTCCTGTTTCTGACGCCGGAGGAAGAGACACTGGTCGCCGCGCGGGCGCCGGCGGGAAAGCCGTCAGCGATCATCGGCTGCGGCCTCGATCCCGTCCCGGCTGCCGCGGATCTCTCGTGCCTCGACTCGCTCGGTCTCGCCGATCGGTTCGTGTTGTATCTCGGCCGGATCGATCCGAACAAAGGCTGTCAGGCGCTGATCCGGCATTTCCAGCGGTACGTGGAAGGCGGCGGATCCGTGCAGCTCGTCATGGCCGGACCCGCGTCGATGCCGATTCCCGATCATCGGTTGATCCGTCCGCTCGGTTTCGTCGACGATCACGTGCGCGAGGCGCTGCTGAGGAAGGCGCGCGCGCTCGTCATGCCGTCGCCGTTCGAGAGCCTGAGCATGGTGCTGCTCGAAGCGTGGAACCACGGGCTGCCCGCGCTCGTGAACGCGCGGTGCAAAGTGCTTCGCGGCCAGGTGGAGCGCGCCGACGGCGGGCTCTACTACGGCAACACAATCGAGTTCATTGCCGGGCTCGACTACCTGCTCGATCATCCGGCTAAGGCGCGCCAACTCGGTCGGCAGGGGCTCGCCTACGTCGATCGCGAGTATCGCTGGCCGATCGTGCTGAACAAGATCGAGGCACTCCTGCGCGCGTTTGAGTAAGATTCGCCCATGCATCGTCAGGTCTCCTCGATGATTGGCGTGGTGTTGGTGGCTGGACCGCTGCTTCTGGCGCAGGGACCGCCGGCGATCTCCCGGCCGGCCGATGGGCATCCCGATCTGCACGGCGTCTGGAACTTTTCGACGATCACGCCGCTCGAGCGCCCGGCGGAGTTCGCCGGCAAGGAATTCCTGACCGACGATGAGGCGCGCCAGTACGAAGCGCGGACCCTGCAACGCAACAACCGCGATACCCGCGACTTGTCGGCAGACGCCGACGTGGCCAGCGCCTACAACGACTTCTGGTGGGATCGCGGCGTCCATGCGGCGCGTGTCAACGGCCGGACGCGGACATCGCTGATCGTCGATCCGCCGGACGGCCGCATTCCCGCCCTTACGCCGGAGGGACAGGCGCGCGCCGCCGCGCGCGCGGAGGCGCGTCGCCAGCATCCGGCGGACGGTCCTGAAGATCGATCGCTGGGCGAGCGGTGCCTGTTGTTCAATGCAGGCCCGCCGATGCTGTCAGGTCCGTACAACAACTACGTCCAGATCCTGCAGAACCGCGATCACGTCGTGATCCTCAACGAGATGATTCACGATACGAGAATCGTGCCGCTCGATGGGCGCCCGCACGCCCCGACCGCTATTCGTTCGCTGCTCGGCGACTCGCGCGGCCGCTGGGAGGGGAATACGCTTGTCGTCGAGACCACCAATTTTTCTGACAAGACCAACGTGCGAGGGTCGGGAAGCCGGCTGCGCCTCGTCGAGCGGTTCACGCGCGCCGACGCGGCGACGCTGCTCTATGAGTTCACCGTGGACGACCCGGCGTCGTTCGTCACACCGTGGTCGGCGATCCTGCCGATGTCGAAGTCTGACGATCAGATCTACGAGTACGCCTGCCACGAGGGTAACTACGCCATGACCGGCATCCTTCGCGGCGCGCGCGCGACGGATCAGAAGTAGCGGCGTCTTCTTCGTCTACTGAACGCGGTCGAGCGTCAGTCGTCGCGTCAGCGCCTCGTTCCCTGCGCGGATCGATCCCGGTGCCGGCCCGAAGATCAACGCGCCGTTGTCGAACCGGAAGAACCGCGTCTGCTCCGTCCCCAGATAGTTGGGTTGCCAGGCAGCGTCGACCTTCAGCGTCACGCTGCTGTCCGCGTCGTTGATCGTGCACGGTCCCGAGTACGCGATGTAGGAACTGAGCTGCATCGCTTTCATCTGCTCGCCCGGCGTCGCCGTGTCGCTCGCGAACGACGGCGTATCGCTCGACATGATCTGCACGTAGCAGGCGCTGTGCTGGACGATGATCGATCCGACGGGATGCTCGCCCCAGGGCAGGCGCGCCACCGAACCGTCGGCGCGAAGATCCTGGGCCGTGCGAAGTTTCCAGCGACCTTCAAGGGTCGGCTTCGCCGTTTGGGCCGGCTTCGCCGGTGGGTCAGGTGGGGCTTCGGCGGTGCGGGGTGTGGAGGGCGCGTCCGTCGCCGCCGGTGACGGACGCCGGCCGTAGTTCGGCCGATAGTGCTGGTGACAGCTGGTGCACGACGTGTAGAGCTGATCGTTGAGCGCGTCAAGCGCCCCCATGTCCTTCGCCTTCGCGGCGCGAAACGCGGCGCGTCCGGCGTCGAGCATCAGTGTCGCGTCCGCCATCCAGCGGTCCTGATCGCGCGCGCGGCCTGGCATCATCAGCAGGTTGGCCGACTCGGCCACCATCAACGCCTTGCCCTGGAGCTCCACCCACTCGGCCTCGGTCCTCGGCTCGCGAGTGGTGATGTAGAAGATCGCGTCCGAGGCGGGGTAGATGACTTTCACCATCAGCTCGCTCATGGTGCTCACGGACTGGCTGGGTCCGGTTTGTCGTGTCCCCGCCTGGCCCGCGGAAGCCGTCTGCGAAAGCGGCACGGCCGCCGCAAGAAGCAGCACTGCGATGGTGATTCGCATGCCCGTATAATACGCGGACCCTATGTCCCTGCTCCCGTTTTGTCAGTGGCTGGCGGACACCCCGGGCAGCATCGCGCTGCACGAATCCCTGTTCATGTACCCGCTGGTGGAGTCGGCGCACGTGCTGACGCTGTGCCTGTTTCTGGGTCTGGCGATCATGTTCGACCTCCGCCTGCTGGGCTTCACGCTGACGCGTGTGCCGATCACCGAGATCAAGCGCCGGATGGGCCCGTGGATGCTGGCCGGGTTCGCGGTGATGGTCGTCACCGGCGCGCTGCTGTTCTACGCGATCCCGGTGCGGTCGTATCAGAGCATCTGGTTCCGCGGCAAAGTCGTGGCGCTGATCCTCGCCGGATTGAACGCGTTCGTGTTCCACGCGACGATCGATCGCAAAGTGGCGGACTGGGACCTCGACCCGAAGCCGCCGCGCGCCGCGCGCGTGGCCGGCGCGACCTCGCTGATCCTCTGGGCGATCATCGTCGTCTCTGGACGGATGATTGCCTACAACTGGTTCGACTGCGACAAGCAGCCGCAGCCGCACATCGTCAACATCGCCGCGGGGTGCGTCGTGCCGCCGCCGGCGGGAGGCCGCTGATGGATCTGCTGCCGTTCATCGACTGGGTGGCGTCGAGCCCGTTGAGCAAGTGGATCAGCCAGTCGAGGTGGGCGTTCGCCGTGATCGAGTCGATTCATCTGCTGGCGCTGTCGGTGATTGGCGGATCGGTGCTGATCGTCGATCTGCGGCTGCTCGGCTTCGGGATCCGCACGCATACGCTTGAGGAGATCGCGCGCCAGGCGCAGCCTTGGTTCCTCGGCAGCTGGACGGTGATGATCACCACGGGCCTGCTGCTGTTCTGGTCGGAACCGCAGAAGCTGTACTACAGCGCGCCGTTCGCGGTGAAAATGTCGTGCCTGCTGCTCGGGACGATTTTCGCGCTGACGGTGCGGCGCAAGGTGACATTGGCTGACGAGGGGCAGGTGAATGCGATCTGGCTGAAGCTGGTGGCGCTGGTGTCGCTCGCGCTCTGGTTCGGCGTCGGCGCCGGCGGTCGATGGGTCGGATTCTCAGGATAAGAAAACCCGCATCGACCTGCCGGATGGAACCGCTCCGCTGTTTTTTCTTATCGTGTCAGAACCCGCCGCGGCCGCGCTGGCCGGGCTTCGTCGCCTCGGTCGGATCAGCACCGTCGGTTGGCGCGCCGGTGCCGGACGACCCAAGGAACAGCTTCTTGCCGTCCGGGTAGGTGACGTTGCGGCCGTTGGCGCGCAGCAGCGAATGGTCGCGCGCCTGATAGCCGTCGATGACGAGCTGCGTGCCGACCTTCAGGGATTCACGCGTGACGCCGCGGCGGAGCAGCGTGTTGGGCGTGCCGCCCTCGACCATCCACTCTTCCTTGGTGCCATCGTCTTTCGTGACCTCGAGGTGAATCCACGCGTGGGGGTTCACCCATTCGACTTTCGTCACGGGTCCCTTCAGCAACACCGGCTTGTTCGGGTCGAACTCACCGCCGAACGCGTGATGACCCAGGATGGGCGTCGTCGCCAGTAACAGAGCGGCCGCCGACAGGAGAAACTTGGTTCGCATCACACACCTCACTGCTTGGTTGTCTTCGCGGCGTCTGTTTTTTCTTTCAGCCGCGCGCCGCGAAGGATGTTGCCCATCGCGTAGTTGCCTTCCTGGCACGCGTATTCGAACATCTGCTCGTTGGTCGCCGGCCACGTATACTCGCCCGTCCACGGCTTGTCCCAGGTCGCGGGATCCTCGATCGTGAACCGGTAGATCAGGGTCTTCGCGCCCCCTCGCGTGAACCGCTCGACGATGTGCAGGTTCTCCGTGGAGCCGCGATACCGGGTCTTGTCGGTGAAGTTCGTCGTGTCCACCACCAGTGTATCGCCATCCCACCGGCCAATGGAATCACCCATCCATTTCCGAATTGATGGCGGCGCGTGCTCGCTGTTCAATCGGACCAGACGCGCGTCGTGCACCATTTCGGTGAGGATCAGGACGGAATCCGGCGTCTGCACGATCTGGTGGAGGTTGTTATAGAAGTAGTTGGGCAGCACCGGCGGGCCGGACGTCGAGCCGAACCCCATCAGGCAGCGCTCGCCGAGCGGCCGCCGTTCGGGGTCGTCGTAGGCGCCGGCGCCTTCGAAGCCCGGGTCGTCTTCGCGCGCGGACTGATCCGAGGTCGGTCGCACGTTCCGGGTCAGCCGCTGCCGAGCGGCCGCGGTCATCTGCGGAATGCGTCCTTCTGGCGGGTCGATGAGGATCGAGGCGCGCTTCTGTCCCTCGATGGTCGAGTACTGCGAGCCCGAATCAATCCAGAAGCTGTTGTAGCCGCCGACGTTACCGGCGGCGCCCGCCGAGCCGTCGCCGCCGACCGGTGGCGCGTTCCGATCGGCTTTCATCGGCGCGTCCTGCGTGCTCTTTCGCGCGGCGACATCCTTCTCGAGTTTCGCGGCCTGTTCGTCGGTCATCACCAGCGGTGTGCCGGCAGGACGTTCGACCGGCGTCAGCGTGGCGAGGTCGTACATCCCCTGCAGATCGGGATGGCCGTCGGGCATCCGCGGAATGGCCCGCTTCGCCGCCGGCGCTGGCGCGGCCTTCGCTGCTGCCTGGCCGGCCACGCGCGCCGGCATCAGTGAAGCGAGGGCGATCGCGGCTGCGACCGCCCTCGCGGTCAGGACTCGGTTGGGCGTGCTCATTTCGTGAGCGGTTTTTTCCGATATTGACCGTACAGAAGCTCCTCGACGAACTCGACGCACTTGAAGTCCATCAACTGCGCGTTCTTCTCTATACGGCGGTAGAGTGGCAGGCTGATTTTCCACGGACGCGTGAACGTCTGCGGATCCTCAATCGTCGCTTCGTAGCGGATCACATCCGCCGAACTGCGCGTGTAGCGTTCGACGACGTGCAGGTCTTCGCTGTGGAAGTTGCCGGCGCGATCGAACCACGTGCTGTCGTTGAAGCCCTTGGCGTCGATGACCAGCGTTTCGCCTTCCCATTTCGCGACCGACTGTCCCATCCACGAATCGATGGGCGCGGGGCCGGGATCCTTCAGGTAGACGTTGCGCACGGCGCCCGCGTACTGGTACGCGAAGAAGATCGCGCTCGGGCTCTGGAGAATCTGGAACGGTTGCGGCATGTAGGTTGCGCGCGGCACGCCGGGCAGGTAGCACTTGATCTCGGGATCACGCTCCAGCCACTTGTCCTGATTCTCTTTTTTCTTGGCGAGGGCGGCGGGTTTGTACGGAATCGGTCCGCCTTCAACCACGCCCATGCCGGGAGGCACCGACCCCACCGCGCCGAGCGCGAGGACGGCGGCCGCGGGGACAGGTCCGTAGGGGCCGGCCCGCAACGCCATCGCGGGGCGCGCCATGTGCGCCTCGAGATCGAAGTTCGCTTCCGTGTTGGCCTGCCAGATCCCGTTCAGGTCTGGATGGCCGTCAGCCGCCCGGGGTGCGCGATAGGCCGCAGGCGCCTGTCCGGACACCGTCGTTGCCGACACGGCCAACAGCGCGCCACCGGCTGCCGCCACAATTGCGATGAACACACCACTCAACGTTTTTCGCACAGAAAAAGACCTCCCGCAGCCGCCAATACTCGCCGCTGCCAGAGTGAATGTCAAGGTTTTGCAAAGGGTTACGGCACCTGCCGATAATCGTGTCGGAATGTATCTCACACTGCTCGTGCTGGCGCTCGCGCAGGCGCCGGACGCGCATCCCAACCTCGAGGGCACCTGGAGTTATGCGAC
Source organism: Acidobacteriota bacterium (assembly GCA_025358945.1). Lineage (GTDB taxonomy): Bacteria > Acidobacteriota > Vicinamibacteria > Vicinamibacterales > CAVVIG01 > CAVQFC01. The sequence goes on along the minus strand of JANYHS010000052.1, from coordinate 1,080 downwards.
GCTGACGCCGTTCGAGCGGCCGGCGGATCTGGCCGGTGTCGAGTTCTTCACCGACGCGCAGGCGGCCGAGTTCGAAGCGCAGACCATCGGCCGCAACGATCGCGATCGCCGCGATGGCGGCGCCGCCACCGATGCCGCGCGCGGCGTCGCCGACTACTGGTTCGACCGCGGCGAGCACGTTGCCTCCTTCAAAGGCCGGAAGCGGACGTCGTGGGTCGTCGATCCGCCGGACGGGCGCGTGCCGGCGATCACCGCGGACGCGCGCGCGAAGCTGACCGCGCGCAACCTGGACGCGCGCGATCATCCCGCCGACGGCCCGGAGAATCGTTCGCTGCAGGAACGGTGCCTCGCGTTCAACGCGGGCCCGCCGATTGGTCTGGGTCCGTACAACAACTTCCTGCAGATTTTCCAGACGCGCGACGCGGTGATCATCTTCACGGAAATGATCCACGATGCGCGCATCGTCTGGACCGACGGGCGTCCGCATGCGGCGGCCGCGATTCGTCAATGGCTCGGCGATTCGCGCGGGCGTTGGGAAGGCAAGACCCTGATCGTCGACACCACGAACTTCACCGACAAGAACCCGTTTCGCGGCGCCGGCGAGACCCTGCACCTCACCGAACGCTTCACGCGCACGGATGCCGGCACACTGCTCTACGAGTTCACGGTGGACGATCCGTCGACGTTCACCAAGTCGTGGACCGCGCAGGTGCCGATGACGAAGACCGACGAGCGGATCTTCGAATACGCATGCCACGAAGGCAACTACGCGCTGCCCGACATCCTGCGCGGCGCGCGGTTCGAGGAAAGGCAGCCGAAGTAGATCGATCGTCGCAAGAGGCTAAGGAATTTGATCGAATTTAAGTAGTCAACTTGGCCGCGGTCGGAGTTCATAGTTCCAGTCACCGTGAAACGCATGAGGGTGAAGCGCCAAATCCTGCATCTCCGCTCGAGTGACGATGCGGCCGGTTGGATAGCGTCGCTTGTCCAGTTTGGCCTTCACGCGCAGGCCGGCCGCCGTGCGGGTGTGGCCGATCAAGTCGACCACGGTTTCAAAGGTGCGGAGGGGACGGCCGCGCC
>JANYHS010000346.1 GCA_025358945.1 Acidobacteriota bacterium | reverse complement strand
CCAGCGGCCATACCAGAGATTGAGCCCTTCCATCACCGGCGCGTAGATGATCGGCAGCAGCATGATCGCGATGCCCGCAGCGAGAAGACGCCGCGCCAGCAGCCGGCCCGATGCGGCGTCCTCGACATCGGCCGCGCGCGGCGCCAGCATTCGGGCCGAGCGGAGGCCGAGCCCGGCCGCCGCAGCTGCGCCGAGGATCCCGAACGCCGCGTAGAGCCACGGGGGGAGCAGGATGCTCGGTTGACCCAGCCACCCCCAGAAACCCATGAACAGCTTGGGGACGTACTCGTAGATGTAGTACGCCAGCTCAGGCGGCGTCGATCCGCGAGCGGGATCGGCGTCGATCAGCACGCCCAATGGATGCCGCAGCAGCACGAGCCATTGCGTGAGCGGCGTGCCTTCTTCGACGTAGTGGATGATGAACCACGCCGCGATCAGGCCAGGCAGGAGAAAGGCCAGCGCCGTGGTCGCGCGCCGTCGCCATCCGAGTTCAGTCATCACCATGGCCAGACCCGCGAACGGGACGAGGAAGAAGGCCTGACGATCCGCCAGCGGCACCAGCGCCAGCAGCAGCAACAGCGCGATCCAGGCCGGCGTGCGCGACCAACGTCGTGTCGCGCGGGCCACCACCACATAGCAGAACGTCGCGCTGAGCAAGCGGGTCACCACTTCCGGGTGGGCGATGGCGTTCACAAAACTGTATTGCGGAATGAACATGCAGATGCCGGCCACGCCGAGCGCGGCATCCTCGTCGACCAGGGTCAATGCCGCCGTGCGGAAGATCACGACCAGCGTCAACGCCGACAACAGCACCACGAGTGCGCGCAGCGCGACCAGCGTCCGCAGGTGTTCCGCGTGTGCAACGGGACGCTCGTGAATGAACCGATTGACGTCACCGTGCGCGTTGCCGATGTATCGAAATCCCGGCGAGTAGGTGGGCGTCGCCGGTTCCTCCGTGGACGCCAGCACACGGATGATCGGCGCGGCGAGCCGGTAGAACAATGCTTCGCGCCGCTGAGGATGCGCGGCGTAATCGCGGGCGCGGTTGTAAAAATGCAGCTCGTCGGTGCCTTCAAACGGCGGAATGATCGCCATCCAGATCGCCCCGGAGGCGATCGCGGCGACGACCACAGCGAGCAGGCGCGTTCGCATCACACCAGCGCCGCGGCATTCAACAGCGCATGCACCAGCCACGGGAGCCACCGGATCGCCCACTGCGAGGCGACGACGCCGGTCTGGGGCGCCAGAGTGATGCTGTTGTTGGTGTGTTTCAGATCCAGGAGCAGCAGGTGATCGGGATCGATCGCGGCGGACACGGCTCGGGCGGGGCTGCGATAGCGGAATGTCTGTTCCAGGCTTCTGCCGTCCCAATAGTCGGTGCGTTGCTGGCCGTCCTCGAAGATCACGCGCAGGACCAGTCCGCGCCCGCTTTCGAACGGACCGATCGGCGTGGCGCTGGCGCCCGTGAACGACGCATCGCCAAAGCGGCGCGCGGTCACCGTCGTGTCGAACGCGCGATCCGCAGCGCGGGCGCTCTCCAGGCGTCCGACGCCGTAGTCAAATACGCGCAACGACCCCAGGGCCTCGTCAAACAGCCAGGAGAGATCCTGCCCGCTGACGTCCGACGCTGTCCGTGAAAAATCCGCAACGGTTGGCTCGCCGCCGCGCGAGGCACGCACGAACTCCGCGACGACTTGATCGAAGACCGGCCGGCTCAGCCAGCGCTCGAGGGTGCCGAAGAGCAGAAAGGCCCTCGAGACGCGCGTCGGTACGCCCGTGGCCGATTCAGCCAGCCGCCGGATGCGCACGGGTAACGGCACGAAGCGGTCGAAGTAGCGTTCTTCCACGAGGGCATACCCTGGCGGCAGGTTCTCCTGCTCGAAGAGCGCGGCTACGATCCGCCGCGACGCGTATTCCGCGAAGCCATCGATGAACCACGACGGCAACGCCCGCGTGTCGACGAGCGTCGACAGCACACGACGGCTGACGCCGCGCGCGGTGGCCAGTTCCGGCGCCATCGACGTCGTCGTGCTCCACCACGGCGTCCGTGCGAGCACGACGGCCGCATCCGCGGTGATCGCCGGCGATCCATGCCACGGGGGATCCACAATCGCGAGCGACGGCTGCGGAAATGGTCCAAGCCATTCACCGAGATTCTTGAGGGTCGCCGTTGCGGCGCGCACATAGCGCTGCTGCGCGCGCTGATGCTCGGGCTGGATGCTGAAGCGGATGTCGACCGGAGACAGCCCGGCGGCTTCGAATCGCTGACGCACCTCGAAGGGCGCGTCGGGCCGCGCGCCGCCGCAGGCGACCGCCAGCACGAGTACGCCGAAGGCGGGAAGGGAACGGACTGGT
>JANYHS010000307.1 GCA_025358945.1 Acidobacteriota bacterium | reverse complement strand
GTCTGGTGGGTCACGTGGGTCGGGTAGGTCACGTGGGTCACGTGGGTCACGTGGGTCACGTGGGTCAGACAAGGATTGCCGGCCCGGCGCCACGATGCCGCGGATGCGATCGGCGAACGTGCTCAAAACGGGACGACCTCCTCATTCGATGAAGCGATCGTCGCGCCGATCTCCGCCGGCGACACGTCGAGGAGCAGATCGAGAATCCTGAGCGCGGCAACCTTGGCGAGCGGCCCGGTGTTGCCGATCGGCCCGACGCAACCAGGGCAGCCGTTCTCGCACGGGCACTCAGCGATCAGCTTGTGCGTGCTCGTCAGCAACTCGCGGTGCAGTCCGTAGAGCGGTGCGCTGAAGCCGATGCCGCCGGGATAGTTGTCGTAGACGAAAATCTTCTGAGGGCTCGCCGCCGCGCCCTGGCCCCCACCGGTCTCGCCACTGTCGATCGAAATGCCGATGTCGTGCCCGTCGCACATCAGCAGCAACTGCGCGACCTGCTTCAGCGCGAACCCGAGCCCGACCACGCCGTCGCGGCGATCGTCGGACGCGTACGGCAGCACGCCCATCACGCTGGCTGGAATCGTCAGCCAGTACGCCGTCGTATGCATCTGCTGCTCCGGCAGATCCAGCTCGCCCGAGCCGACGTTCTCGTTGGTGTAGAACTTGATCTTCTTGAAGCCGACCACGCGCGACACGACGTGCACCTCGCCGTGGGTTCGGTGTGGCGCAGCGCTGTGAGCGCTGCGATCTTCCGCGAAGGTGTCGATCGGCGTCACCTTCGTATAGGTGATTGCCGTCGTGTAGTAGTCGCAGTCGATCGCGCGCACGAACGCCTTGCGCCCCTCGAAATCCAGCTTCTCCACCTGATACAACGTCCCCTCAACGATATAGATGGCTTTCGGGTGAAGCGTACCGGGCCCGCTGGTAAAATCGGTCTCGCCGATGACCCGCGTCTCCTGCGTGATGTCGACGATCACGAAGTTGTCCGACGATACCGATCGCAGACTGACGGCGTCGGCCGGATAAGACTCGTTCGTCCACGTCCACGGCGACGCCTCATCCGCGCGGTGCACCAGCCCTTGCTCGGACAGAATTGCGAGGATCTCCTGCACGTTCGGCCGGCCGAACGTCTCCGTGGACGCGAACGGCAGCTCGAACGTCGCGCACTTGATGTGATCGACAAGGATGTGCAGGTTGTCCGGGTCGATCAGCGCGCGCTCCGGCGATGCGTCGAAGAAGTACGACGGGTTGCGGACCACGAACTGATCGAGCGGCGCGCTGCTGGCCACCATCACTGCCGCGGATCGGCCGCTGCGCCGCCCTGCGCGGCCCGCGCGCTGCCAGGTGGACGCAATCGTCCCCGGATACCCGGCCATCACCGACACGTCGAGCGCGCCGATGTCGATGCCGAGTTCCAGCGCGTTGGTCGAGACGACCGCGCGCACCGCGCCGTCGCGCAATCCCTTCTCGATTTCGCGACGCCGCAGCGGCAGATAGCCGCCTCGGTACCCTCGAATTTTTTCCGGACCGCCGGGAATCCCCTCGAAATCGTCCTTCAGATAGGTCGTCAGGATTTCGGTGGAGAGGCGGCTCTGCGCGAAAACGATCACCTGCAGGTTGCGCTTGAGAAACTCCGAGGCAACGCGGCGTGTTTCCGCCAGGTACGAGCGGCGGATGCCGAGCTGGTGGTTCACGACGGGCGGGTTCACGAAGACGAAGAATTTTTCACCACGCGGCGCGCCGTTCCTGTCCACGAGTTCGAACGGCTGCTCGGTGAGCCGTTCGGCGAGCTCGCGCGGGTTCGCAATCGTCGCCGACGAACAGAGGAAGACCGGATTCGATCCGTAATGCCGGCAGATGCGGCGCAGCCGCCGCAGGACGTTGCAGAGGTGACTGCCGAACACGCCGCGGTACGCGTGCAGCTCGTCGACGATCACGTAGCGCAGGTTCTCGAACAGCTTCGCCCATCGCGGATGGTGCGGCAGGATGCCCGAGTGCACCATGTCGGGATTGCTGAGGACGAGGTGCGCGCGCGAGCGGATCGTGCGCCGCGCATCCTGCGGCGTGTCGCCGTCGTAGGTGAACACGCCGATCCCCTGTGTCTCTAACGCCTCGCACATCGCCTGCAGCTCCGCGAGCTGATCCTGCGCGAGCGCCTTGGTCGGAAACAGATACAGCGCGCGGCTCGATGGATCCTGAAGGATCGCGTTCAGCACCGGCGCGTTGTAGCAGAGCGTCTTGCCCGACGCGGTCGGCGTGATCACCACAGTATGGCGTCCGGCCAGCGCGTGCTCGATCGCTTCGGCCTGATGCGTGTAGAGCTGCTCGACGCCGCGCGAAACCAGCGCCGCCTTCAGCCGCGGATCGAGCGCCTCTGGAAACGGTGCGAGTTGGGCGGCAACCGCGGGAAGGCGGCGAACCGCGGTGACGTGGAGGTCGGGAGTGTCTGGACGATCGACGTCGCGGCCGCCGATGCGGTCCAGCGCCGCATCCAGCGCTCCGTCGCTGTGAATTCTGGTGGCGGGGAGCATGGCGGAGCATCGTACCAAGGAGGCGAACAAATGGCAAAGGGATCGTTATGTTAGTCTTCCGCCCACCTGATGAGCACACCCGGCGCGCCCGCAGAACGCCTCCCGAGAACGCTCGGCTTGTGGAGCTCCGTCGCGCTGGTCATCGGGATCACGATCGGATCCGGTATCTTCCGCTCCCCCGCCGGGATCGCGCAGAAAGTCCCCAGCCCGACGCTGATGATCGCGCTGTGGGTCGTCGGCGGCCTGATCACGTTGTGCGGCGCGCTGTCGCTGGCCGAACTCG
>JANYHS010000229.1 GCA_025358945.1 Acidobacteriota bacterium | reverse complement strand
CAGATGCGCTCGCGCTCTGCCTCGCTGCGGTCATGGCGTATCCCGCGCGCAATCGCATGCGCGCGATCGGCGTCGCCAGCGGCGCCGGCCTGATTCTGGTGCTGAACACGATCCGCATCGGGACCCTCGGCCGCGCGGCCGCATCCCCGCAATGGTTCAACACGCTCCACGTCTATGTCTGGCCGGCGGTGTTGACGGCCGCAATCGCCGGCTTCGTCTTCGCGTGGATGTGCGCGGCGGATTCACGTCGCGCGACAGCGACGGCGGACCGTGAAGATCCGGGGCCGCGCGAAGCCGCCTCGAATCCCGCCGTCGCGGGACTGGTGACGAGTCGGTTCGCCATCGTGGCGGTCGCGTTCCTCGTCGTGTTCACCCTCACCTCGCCGTGGTATCTCCAGAGCGCGCGGCTTTTGGTGCTGGCCGGCTTCGTGGCACGCGTGGCGGCGGCGCTGCTTCGCGGTCTCGGAGTCCACGCCACGGCAACCTCGGGTGTACTTGCCACGTCGCGCGGAGCCTTTCTCGTCACGCAGGAGTGCATTTCGACCCCGCTGATCCCGATCTATCTCGCCGCCGTCGTCGTCTACGCCCGCACCTGGTGGGCCCGGGCGCTCTGGACGGCGGCAGCCGCGCCCATCTTTGTCGCACTGGGAATCGCGCGCCTGCTCGTGGTCGCCGTCCCGGCCGGACTGGACGCACCGCCGGCGTTTTTCATCCATGCGTTCTCCCAGATTCTGGTCGCGGCCGCCATGGTGTGCGGCCTGGCGTACTGGCGGCACGGCGCGCGTGTCGCGACAATCGCCCGAGTGATTGCGGCGCTGAGTGTGGCGATCGCATTCGTCGCACTGCTCGGTACGCCGTACACGCGGGCGATCCTGCTGTTCCGGCCGGCGACGTTCCCGGATCCGCAGGGCGCGTTGCTGTTTCTCCCCGCGTTTCAGTTTGGCCTGTTCTGCGCGTTATGGATCGCGGCGTTCGTGCCCAGCGGCTGGGGCCGCTTCGCCTGCGCAGCGGCGCTGCTGGTCGCCACACAGATCGTCGTAGCCGGCGGCGTACAGCTGCTGGCGACGGTCGCCGGCATTGCGCCGCAGGTGCGCGACGTCCGCGCCTGGGCGCTACTCGGTCCAGCGCTGATCATCGCCACGGTGGTGAACCTTGCCTCAGCGCGCCGTTGAAGCGTTGACGGCAGCCGCGGCAGCGCTGCTGGTCACGTTCGTGATCGCGGCGCCGGTCATACGGGCGCCGTCGGAACGCATCTTCGGCGCCGATATCGTCGGACGCCACCACGATCCGTTCACGGTGATGCAGCAGTTCGAGCGCCCGCTGACCCTGGGCGTGTACTGGCAGCCGGTCACCGACCTGACGGGCGCGGCACTGTCCCGCGTGACCGGCGCCGTCCCGGCGTACAACTGGCTGGTCCTGCTCAGCTTCCCTCTCTCCGCGGTGGCCGCGTTTCTCCTCGCGCGGCATCTCGCCCTGCCTCCGGCTGGCGCGCTGCTCGCGGCCCTGCTGTTCGCGTTCTCTCCGTTTCACATCGCTCAGGCGGCCTATCACCCGCACATCGCGCAGACACAATGGCTGCCGCTCTACCTGCTGGCGCTCTGGCGTTGCATGGACGAAGCGGCCCCGGCCGCCGTGGCGTTCCTGGCCGCAGCCACGGTCGCGGTCACGCTGTCGAACTTCTACGGCGGGCTGATCGCCGCAGTCATCACGCCAATCGCCATCAGCACCTACTGGATCGTCCGCGCACGATTCGTGCCGCGCGCGCTGCGGCAGCTCGGCATCACGGTCGGAACGCTGGCCGTGCTGTCCGCCGCCGCCTTGACGTTCACCTGGTGGACGGCGCCCGGCGTGATCAGCGATCCGGCAGCGTACGCGTTCGGGCGGGACGATCTGTTTCGGTACAGCGCGAAATGGTGGAGCTATCTGGTGCCGCCGATCGCGCAACCGGCATTCGGCGGAGTGGCGCGCCGGATCTGGGACGCCGCTGGCGTCAGCGACGGTCTTCTCGAGCAGCAGGTCAGCCTCGGGTGGAGCGTCATCCTCCTCGGTGTGATCGCGATCGCCGGTTGGTGCTCAGACAGGGGTGACGCCCGATTGAAACGCTCGCGCTCGATGACCCCGGCGATCGTGGAGGCCGCGGCGCCGATGCTCGCGACGATCGCTCTCGTCGCGCTGGTCTGCTCGCTCGCTCCTGAACGAACCACTCTCGGGGTCACGTTCACGCGGCCGTCGGCGCTGCTCTACGCCATCCTGCCGATGTTCCGGTCGTACGCACGATTCGGGGTCATCGTGCAGTTGATGGCGGCGCTCCTGGCCGGAATCGGCGCAACCCGTCTTCTCGCGCGTGGGACGCGACCTGCCCGCGCAATCTACGCCGGCCTCCTGCTGCTGGCGATCGCCGAATATGCAGTGTGGCCGCCCGCGCTCTCGCGCGACGTACTCCCCACCGCCGCGCATCGATGGGTGATGCAACAGACGTCCGGATCGCGCGTGCTCGACTGCGATCCGCTGACGCCGGAGTCTTCGTCGGTGTCGTGGTTGACCAAGGGGCGGATAGAGTTGCGTGACGCCACGTTCGGCGACTGCGCCGAACCACAATCCGCCGCCAGAATCTGGGCCGCGGGCTATACCCACGTGATCGTCCGGGATACGTGGTCGCGGCACTGGCTCGAGGCGCGCGGCGATCGTTGCAGGAACCGGCGAATGAAAAGTCAGAAGGTGTGGCCCGGCGGAGAGCGCCAACGGTCCGATACGATAGGTATTGAGGGCCTGGCCGACGTCGAGCCTCTGCTCGTCTCCGTCATCCAGGCGCACGGTCAAGGGTCTGGGGCCGTGGAACGCGCTCATGTCGATCTCGAGCGCTACCCGGGGACGAGGCGTCGGCGTCACGATCGCCCAGGTGGCGTCCGCACCCATCCAGCGCCAGGCGGTGTGATCGCCGCGCTCGGTCGGCCAGAAGCCGGTGACCTGCTGCGTGTAGACCAGCGTGCGCGGCCTGACGGCGAGGATCTCGGCATCGGCGAACTGCGCCACCACGGCAAAGCCCTCCTCGTCGCCGCGCG
>JANYHS010000228.1 GCA_025358945.1 Acidobacteriota bacterium | reverse complement strand
CGCATAGATGCCGATGGCGACGTCGGGCGTGTGAAAGCGCGGGTGGATGCGAGCGACGCTCGAGGGCAGCATGCCGTCTCGCGCGAAGGCGAACAGCAGGCGCGGGCTGCCAAGCATGTCGCCCGCCACATACCCGAACATCGAGACGACCGCACCCAGCAGGACGAGCACGCGCCCGCCCTGGCCCAGCACGCGGCTCATCGCCTCGGCGAGCGGCGCGCTCGAGAAGGTGGCCATCGCCGACCCGAGCAGCCCCTGCGCCACCGCTTGAATCAGCAAATACAGGATCGTCGTGATGACCAGCGCCGAGAAGATCGCGCGCGGGACCGTCCGCGCCGGATCGCGCACCTCGCCGCTCGGCACCAGCGCCACCTCGACGCCGACGAAGGCGAAAATCAGGATGATCGACGCGTGACCGATGTCTGAGACGGCGGGCATGCCCGGCCAGTGCAGATACATGGGGTTGACGAACCAGATGCCACCTCCCACGAGGATCAGCAGCGGCAGCAGTTTCGCGACGGTGACTGCCTCGACGAGTTGGATGCCGGGCTTGACGCCGCGAATGTTGACGAACGCCAGCACCGCGAAGAGCACCGCCACGAGCGCCGCACGCCCGGCTGGCGCCGCACTCGCCGGCCACAGCGCGCCAACGGATCCGGCGAAGGCGCTCGCCACCGAGGCGACAGCAAACAACGCCATCAGGACATACAGCACGCCGGCCAGGAACCCGACATACGGCCCGAACGCGACCTCGACGTACGCGTAGAGACCGCCGGTCAGCGAGACGCGGCTGGCGGCCGCCGCGAAGCAGCAGACGATCAGCGCCATCATCGCGGCGCAGACGATGTAGGCGATCGGCGCGGCGGCGCCGAGACCGGCGGCCGCGACGGCGGGCAGCACGAAGATGCCGGCGCCGATGGTGGCGTTGATGATGCTCGCCGTCAGTTGACGCGTGCCGATCGCGCGCACCAGCCCGGCGTCAGACGAATGAGGCATGCGACGCGACTGTACCCCTAAAGTACAATCGCGGTCTCGTGATTCATCTGCTGGCCCTGCTCGGGGTCCTGAGTATTTCCTTTTCGGCGGTGTTCGTTCGGCTCGCCGCCGTCTCGCCAGTCACGGCGACGTTCTTCCGCGGCGCGTATGCCGCGCCGATTCTGGTGCTCATCTGGATCTCGCAGAAGGCGCGTGATCGTCGTGGCTCGCGCGAGCGCTGGCTGGCAATCGTCAGCGGATTGATCCTCGCGCTCGATCTCAACCTCTGGCACGAGTCGATCGCGCTCCTCGGCGCCGGGCTCGGCACGGTGATCGCCAACGTGCAGGTGGTGTTCGTGGTGGCCGCTGCGTGGCTGCTGTACGGCGAGCGGCCGACGCCGGGACGCATCGTGACTATTGCCGTCGTCTTCGCTGGTGTCGTGCTGACGTCCGGCCTGGCGCGCCACGACGCATACGGCGCGCAACCGGTGGCGGGCGCGGTGATCGGGGTGATGGCCGGCGTCACCTACGCGGCGTTCCTGCTCGTCTACCGCCACGCGAACCGCACGCCGGGACCGCGGTCGGGTCCGCTGCTGGACTCGACGATCGGGATGGTGGCTGGCGCGCTGGCGTGCGCGGTGTTCGATCCGCACTTCACGTTCCTGCCGGGCCTGCAGGCGGATCGCTGGCTGGTGCTGCTCGCGGTCGGTTCGCAGGTGATCGGCTGGCTGCTGATCGGCACCGCGCTGCCGAAGCTGCCGGTCGTCGAGACGTCGGTGCTCCTGCTCGGCCAGCCGGTGTTTGCAGTGATCTGGGGCGTGCTGATCTTCGGTGAACAGCTGTCAGTCGTGCAGTGGGCCGGATCGGCGATCGTCCTCGCCGGCGTCGCCGTGCTGTCGCTGAGACGCGGGTAACGATTCGGTTTCTTCTTATGTCGCGACCGGCGCCATGTGGACCGCGGCGACTTCCGCGGCCGCGCGGCGTCCGCTCTCGACCGCGCCGTTCATGTAGCCCGGCCACTTGATGCTGGTGTGCTCGCCGGCGAAGAACAGCCGGCCTGACGGCCGAGCCAGCCATCCACGCAACGCCGGATCGAAGCCCGGATCGAAGTACGCATACCCGCCGCGCGCGAACGGATCCTGTTCCCACACAATCTGCCGCGACGCGGTGAGCTCGCTGCCTTTGGATCCGAGGAAGTCGAGCGCGTCGGTCAGCCCGCGCGCACCGTGCTTGGCGACGATCGCCTGTGTCGCATCACTGGCGCCGCCGCCGGCCAGCAGGCTCAGAATGCCTGCACGTCCGCGCTGCTCCTCGTTGCCGTCCCAGACCGCGCCGAATGGCAGCGGCGAGCCGAATGCGCGTGCGCGGCCCGGCGCCCGCCAGAATCGTTTCGAAAACTGCAGCAGCGTTTTCGTGGCGCGGCCGTATTTCAGGCGCGCGATCGCCTCGTGCTGCTGCGCCGGCAGCGCTGGCGTGATCGGCATGCGACGAAGCAAGGTCGCCGGCAGCGCGAGAATCGCGTAATCGCAGTTGATCTGCGCGAGCGCGCGGTTGTTCTTCACGCTGACGCGGACCACCTTGCCGCGGTGCGACAGCGCGACGACGTCGGTGCTGAGGTGGAGCCGATCGCCAAGCGGCGCCGCGAGCGCCGCGGCCAGCCGATCGTTGCCACCCTCGATGCGGTACATGTTGCCGGGACCCGTCGCGTCGTTGTCCGAGAACTGATCGATGAGCGCGATCAGCGACAGCTCGTCGGGATCGGCAAGAAAGAAGCCGCGCAGACCGGTGGCGGTCGCCCGCAACTCGGGGTCCGCCTTCACCTGATCCAGCCAGGTCGAGACCGAGCGTCGCGCGAGGTCGGCGGTAATCGGAGACTCCCAGCGCCGCTCGGCCAGCCGGTACGGGTTGGACAGCGCCTTCAGTTCCGCGGCCATGCGGGTCCACCCACGCATCGCGTTGCGCGGCAGAATTCTGGCGTGGCCGGCCGCGTCCGGCCGGACGTAGCCGAAGCCGCCGCGCAGGATCCGCGACAGTTTCAGGCCGAGTTCAGCTGCCAGATTCCGGATCTCGTGCTGATCTTCGTCAATCATGTCGCCGCCGGCTTCGGCGTGCTGGTGCTCGGTGAAGCCATCCCGAATCGTCCACACGCGCCCGCCCACACGGTCGCGGACGTCGATCACGGTGACGGTGGCGCCCCGTGCAATCAGGTCACGCGCGGCCGCCAGCCCCGCCAGGCCCGCGCCAGCCACCAACACGGAGACGCCGCTCAAAGTCGTATCGTTCACGCTTCCACTGTACGGGGAAAGCCCGTGCCGCATGCGCTAAACTTTGCGGATGCTTGCAGCCCTTGCTTTGATGGCCATCACCTACACGCATCCCGAACAACTGGTGGACACCGACTGGGTCGCCGCCCACGCCGCCGACGCCAATGTGCGCATCGTCGACATGCGCCAGGCCGGCTACGCCGACGGCCACGTGACCGGCGCCGTGTACGTGTCGCCGGGCGCGATCCGCGACGCCAAAGCGTCGCCGACATTCCTGCCGACGCCCGCCGCCTTCGACGAGATGATGGCGAAGCTAGGCATCTCGGATACGACCCGCGTGGTCGTCTACGACGAACGCGGCGGCATTTTCGCGGCGCGCCTGTGGTGGATCCTCAACTACTACGGTCACGCGAATGTCGCATTGATGAACGGCGGCTGGGTCAAGTGGACGGCGGAGCATCGGGCCTCGTCGACCGTCACTCCAACGCCTGCCGCCGGGACGTTCACCGCGCGGCCGCAGCCGCACTGGGTGGCCACGGCCAGCGACGTCGTTGCGGCGATCGACAAGCCGGGCGTGAAGATTATCGACGCCCGTACGCAGGGCGAGATTGAGGGGAGGGATCTGCGCAACATCAAGCGCGGCGGTTTCGTGCCTTCGTCGATTCCGATCTACTGGGAAGACCTGCTCGACGCGCAGCAGAAGACGTTCAAGCCTGCCGACGAGCTGAAGAAGCTGTACGAGGATCACGGCATCGTGCCGTCGCAGGAGGTGATCGCCTACTGTCAGGTCGGCATGCGCGCGTCGGTCGACTTGTTCGCGTTGCACCTGATCGGCTACGACAACCTGCGCAACTACTACGGCGCGTGGGAAGAGTGGGGGAATCGCGACGACCTCCCGCTGGCGACCAGGAAGTGACCGCCCGCGCCTCGATCCTCGGCGCGGTGACGCTGGCCGGCCTCGCGCTGGCGCTGATGTTTCCTTCCGTTCACGCGCAGACTCCGGGCAATCGCACGGCGATCGTCGGCGGAACCGTGATTGACGGGAACGGCGGCGCCCCGATCGCGGACGCTGTGGTGCTGATCGACGGCGCGCGCATCACGGCCGTCGGGCCCCGGAGCGCGGTATCGATTCCCGCAGACGCGCGGCAGATCGACGCCCGCGGCCGGTGGGTCATCCCGGGGATGATCGATACCAACGTCCATCTGTCTCTCTACGGCGGGCAGAACGATCGCTACGAGACGATGGCGAAATATCAGCCGCGGCAGGACGACATCGTGCTCGAGGCCGCGCAGATCGACTTGAGCTACGGCATCACCACCGTGCGCGATAGCTACGGTGCGCTGGCGCCGCTGACCAAGGTGCGGGATCAGATCGCGCGCGGCGACAAGGCCGGCGCGCGCATTCTTGCCGCCGGCAACATCCTCGGCTGGAGCGGACCCTATTCGTTTTCGTTCAGCCGTGTGATGGGTCAGCTGACGCTGTTCCAGGAGCAGATGAACGATTTCATCGCGCAGGGCGGCGGCGAAGAGCTGATGGCGATGACGCCCGCGGAGTTGCGCGCGGCGATCAACGCCTATTTGGACAAAGGGCCTGACTTCCTCAAGTTCGGCGGCACCAGCCATTTCTCCGAGCCGACGTTCATCGGTTTCTCGCTGGAAGCGCAGACGGTGATGGTGGACGCGGCGCACGCGCGCAATCGCGGCGCCGAGACGCACTCGACCAGTATCGAAGGTCTGCGCCTGTCGATCGCGGCCGGCATCGACGGCATCCAGCATCCGGAACTGCTTGATGGCCGCGAGATGCCCGACGATCTCGTCAAGGTCATCGTCGATCGCGGCTTGAACTGCTCGATGCTCGCCAGCACGATCACCGGGCCGGCGTGGACGCGCCATCTGAAAACAAAAAGCGAGACGGTGAAGAAACGTACCGACGCCGCGAAGGAGACGCGCCCGCCGGCGCGCGACAAGACCAGCGCGGAACGCCGGAAGGAGGCCGTTGAAGATGGCGCAGACATCGAGATGCGGCGGACCAATGCGCAAAAACTGATTCGCGCCGGCTGCAAGGTCACGCCAGGCACGGACAGTTATTGGGCGGCGGCGCCGGAATTCACGCGGACGCCGAAGCTGCCTGAACAGGATCACGGCATCGGGACGATCATGGCGATTGAAGGGCTCGTCGAACTCGGCATGACGCCGTCGCAGGCAATTGTCGCCGGCACGCGCAATGGCGCCTCGTCCGCGCGCGGCCTGAAGGACTTCGGCACGATTGAAGCAGGGAAGTTCGGCGACCTCGTGCTGCTGACCGCCGATCCGCTGGCGGACATCAGCAACCTGCGCAAGGTCGCCCTGGTCGTGAAGGACGGCCGCCTCGTCGATCGCGATCGCCTGCCGCAGTCGCGAGTTCTGTCGGTGGCGCCACCGCCGGCGGCGCCAGGGGCGAAGGATTTCTGAAGGAACAAATGCGCGACACCCGGCGCCTGTTCTGGGCCGCGGTCTGGCTCGCCATCGTGTTCGTCGCCGTTAAGGCGGTCTACCTCGGCGTTCCCGCGGCGGCCACCGCCACCGCCTGCCTGGACTATCTCCGCGATCTGGCCGCGGTTTCGTTCGTGGACGTCCTGTGCGCCGCCGGCGTCTGGCTGTGCGGGCGCGCGGCGCTGACGCTGGTCCGCGGCCGTCGCCGCCAGGCGCAGTTCATCCTCGTCGCAGTGTTGACCCTGTCCGCGGTCTCGTCGATGTATGCGCTGGCCAGCGTGTATTTCTTCGGCGTCTTCGGTGGGTTCCTCACCTACCCATTGCTCGCGCTGGTCGGCGACGTTCGCATGCTGCGCTCGTCGATCGCGGCGCAGGTGACGCCCGCGACGCTGATCGCTCTTGTGATCGTGCCGGCGCTGTACCTCGCTGTCGTCAGCGCGACGGTCCGTTTCGCGCCGGTCGCCCCCGCCGCGTCGTGGCGGCGCCGGAGCGTCGCGTTGGTGGTCCTCGGCGCGTGGGTGATCTTCGGCCGGCAGTCGTTCGTGCGCGACTGGACGACGAGGCGCGACCGTCAGGTGGCGGCGAACGCCCAGGTCACCTTCGTCGCGTCGTGGTGGCAGGTGATCACCGGCGGCGCCGTCGTCCGGATGGCCGAACAGTTCGCACCGGCCGACCTGACGGATTTCGAGCCGCGGCCGCGCGGTCCGCTCGCATTGCGAAGCGCGCCCCAAGCCCGCCTGATCGCCGCGCGACGTCCGCCGAACGTGATCCTCATCGTGCTCGAATCGGTCGCGGCCGAATGGGCGGGTCTGAACGGCGGCGTCTTCGACTCGACGCCGAACCTGAAGACCGAGTCCGCGCGCGGCATCGTCTTCGACAACGCCTACGCCCACATCGGCCGCAGTTCGAACTCGCTGGGCTCAATCCTGCTGTCGGCGTTTCCCAAACTCGACTTCCGGGATCTCACGGAAGAGTATCCGCGGATGCCGGGCACGTCGCTGGCGTCGGTGTTTCGCGATCGCGGCTATCGCACGGCGTTCCTGACGCCGAGTGATTTCGACTGGGCCGGCTGGAACACATTTCTCGAGCGGCGCGGCTTCGGCGAACTTATCGACCACCATGGCCTGCCGTGCCGAACGCTGCTGTCGTCGTGGGGTGTGGAGGACCGTTGCGTTGTGGATGGGATGATCCAGTTCATCGAGAAGGACCCCTCGCGGCCGTTCTTCCTGATGGCATGGACGCAGCAGACGCATCATCCGTACGAGCCGACACCGGGCGTGCCGCTGCTGAATTTCGTTCGCGAGTCGGTGACCGACGCCTACGATCTCAATCGCTATCTGAACGTGCTGCACGAAACCGATCACCACTTCGAGCGATTGTTCGAGACGATTCGCCGCGCCGGTCTCGCGGACGACACGTTGATCGTCGTCACCGGCGATCACGGCCAGGCCTTCGGCGCGCCGCACGACACCTACATGCAGGGACGGACGGTGTACGAGGAAGACGTCAAGGTGCCGCTGATGTTCTGGTATCCGCGGCTGTACCGATCGGCGCAACGCTCGGCGACGATCGGTAGTCACGTGGATCTGGCGCCGACGATCGCCGACATGGCCGGTGTCCCGGCCGCGTCCGATTGGCAGGGCCGCAGTTTGTTCGACGCGGGCCACCCGCCGCGCGCGTATTTCTACGTCGCCGAGGATCATTTCACCTTGGGCGTACGCGAAGAGAACTGGAAGTACATCTTCGACTTGCGCGCAGGGGCCGAGGAACTCTACGACCTGAGCGTGGATCCGGCCGAGCAGCACAACGTCGCGGCGTCGCAGCCAGAGCGCTGCGCGCGGTTGCGCCAGCGCCTTGCCGCGTGGACCGACGCCAACCGGCGGCAGTACGACAAGGTCGGTACGCCGTAACGCGCGGCTGCCCGTGCCCTCCTCAAGGACTCGTCAGAGCTGCTCGATCGTGTAACCCTTCGCCCGAAGCTTGGCCAGCAGGCCGTCCGGGCCGACGAGGTGAGCGGCGCCGACGACGACCAGTGCGTGGCCGCGCCGCGCGAACAGCGCTTCGATCTTCGGCATCCAGTTGTTGTTCCGTTCCACGAGCAATCGCTGATACATCAGCGGATCCGATTTCAAGTCCGCCAGCGCGATCGTCTCGACGGCCGCCAGATCCCCGCTCTTCCACGCATCGCCCAGTTTGTTGACCGCGGCCGCTTCGGTGGCGAGTTCCTTCAGCGTCTCAGCCAGCATCCGATCCTGCTGCTCCATGGTCATCGTGTCGAAGCGCGAGATCTGGAACTCCGTCGTCTCAAGTCCCTGGACCGCCTTGCCGGCGGCCTTCGCCTGATCGTAGAAGTGCTTGTCGAGACCGAGTTCCGGATCGAAGCCGGCTTTCATCAGTTCCATGCCCTGCAGGACGATCGCCAGCATCCACGGCTTGAAGCGCATCAGCGGACCGCCGGCGCCGCCGAGGTCGCCCGCGGCTTTCTGGACCAGCGCGAGGGTGGCGGGGGAAAGCACTTTGTCGAGCGATTGATTCGGCGGCAGCATGCCCTTCGACAGGATGCTCATTTGCGCCGACGGATCGAGCATCTCGGCGAGATCCACTTCCTCGACCAGCAGGTCCGAGTCTTTGAACGCGGATTCGAGCGCCGGATTCAGCGGGTAGAAACTATCCGACATCACGTGGATCGATCCCATCAGGTAGATGGTGCCGCCCTTGCCGGTGGCTTTCCACGCGAAGGTCTTGGCCTGCGCCGCGTGGGCCGTGCTCAACAGGGTGAGCGCGACGGCGACCACGACCCGGCGGATGAACAGACGCGAGGGGTAACGCATTGGCCATTCTACCGTGCCACCCTTCACCGCCCTGATGGTCGGAAAAACGCTCGGCAAGTATCGAGCTGATCAGCGGGCAGACGTTCGAACAGCTGATCGAGCAGACCGGGCCGATGTCGGTCGAGCACGCCGCGCCGGTTGTGGCATCACCCGCCGTGCTGCCGGCCGGCGGCAGCCGACTCGTCGACGTAATCATGGCCTTCTCCGAAAAATCGATCTCGGCGACCGACTCGCGGACGGGATTCACCGCCGACGATCAGCTGATCGTCAGGCTCGATCAGGAGCAGATGCGTCCGGTCACCGAGCTGGTCGCCCAGCGCACGCGCGTTCAGATCGAACGCTACATGGAGCCGCAGAAGCAGCAGCCTCGAGTCTCCAGCCTCTAGCCCCCGATATCGATCAGCTTTCCCGGATTCATCCGGTTCTCCGGGTCGAGCGCGCGTTTGATCGTGCGCATCACGTCGAGCGCCGGGCCGTGTTCTCTCTCCAGAAACTTCATCTTCCCGATTCCCACGCCGTGCTCGCCGCTGCAGGTGCCGCCCATCTCGAGCGCGCGCAGCACCATCCGTTCGTTGAGCCGCCGCGCCTCTTCGAGCTCCGCGGAGTTCGCCGGATCGAGCACGTAGATCAAATGGAAGTTGCCGTCGCCGACGTGGCCGACCAGGCAGATGGGGAACGACGCGCCTTCGTGATCCGCCTTCGTGTCGACGCTGCACTCGGCGAGGCGTGAGATGGGGACGCAGACGTCGGTGGTCCACCCGCGGGCGCCAGGGCGCAGCGCGATGGCGGCGTAGAGCGCGTCGTGGCGCGCCTTCCACAACCGCTCGCGATCCTCGAGGTGCGTCGCAAACTGGAACCCGCGGCCGCCACGTTCCGCGGCGAGCTTCTGCACGGTGTCGGCCTGTTCGGTGACGTGCCGCGCGCTGTCACTGTGAAATTCAAAGAACAGCGTCGGCGCCAGAGAATAGTGGGTCTTCGAATAGCGGTTGATCGCATCGAGTGCGGATTCGTCGAGCAGCTCGATCCGGGCGATCGGGACGCCGTGCTGAATCGTCGCGATCACCGTTTCCACCGCGCCCTGGATCGACTCGAACGCGCAGACTGCGGCCGACACGGCTTCGGGCACCGGGTGCAATCGCAGCGTGATCTCGGTGATGACGCAGAGCGTGCCCTCGGATCCCACGAACAAACGCGTTAGGTCGTAACCGGTGGACGACTTGCGCGCGCGCGTGCCGGTCGTGATCACCGTGCCGTCGGCCAGCACCACCGTCAGCCCCAGCACGTTCTCTCTCATCGTCCCGTAGCGGACCGTGGTCGTGCCCGACGCGCGCGTGGCGGTCATGCCGCCGATGGTCGCGTCGGCGCCGGGATCGACGGGGAACATCAGCCCGGTGTTCTTGAGGGCTTTCTGTAACTGCAGCCGCGTGACGCCGGCTTCCACCGTGACGTCAAGATCCTCGACGCCGACGCGCACGATCTTGTTCATCTCGCGCAGGTCGATCGTGATCCCGCCGTGGATCGCGTTCACGTGTCCTTCGAGTGAGGTGCCGGCGCCGAACGGGACGATCGGCAGATGATGCGTGGCGGCGATCTTCACGATCGCCGAGACTTCGTCCGTGGTGTGCGGGAAGCAGACCACGTCTGGAGCGGCGGGAGTGTGGTACGACTCGCCGTGGCTGTGATGCTCGCGGACGGCAGTGGTGTCGTTGGCGCGCGCACCGAGCAGGTGCTTGAGCGCGGCGATGGCGGATTCAACGGAGACACGCGGCGAAGTCGGCATCGCCGCTCAGTATAAATGACTCAAGTGAGCGTGAGGACCTCGACGGACGGGTAGCGCGCTTCGATCGCGGCGTCGAAGGTCACGAGCCTGGCGCCGACCGTTTCGGCGAACGCAGCAAGGTAGTCGTCGGTCCAGAGCTGATGACTTTGATCGTTGCGCGCCGAGAACTTCATCCACCGCGCCTCGAGCCCCTCCGGTTCGGAGAGGATCCGGACCCGGGCATCTGCCATGAACGCCTCGAAGACGCGCCAGGCGCCGCGGCGGGTGACGATATCGTGGCGCATGACTGCCGGGTTCGAGAGGTGACGCAGCAGGCCCATTTGCGTGATCCGGCAGAACGCCAGCGTGGCCTCCTGCGAACTGATCCAGGTCGAGGCGGCCCGGTGATGCTGATGGCCATGCGACGCGGCGGCGACCCAGACGTTGATATCGAGCAACTGCGTCACGGATCAGCGTAGCGATCGCTTGTGGCGCTCGAGATCGTCTTCGGCGTCGAGGCGGGCGAGCAGCTGGTTGGTGATGCGGAGCTTGGGACCGCCCTTGTGGCGGATGAGCGGCAGCTTGACGCGGTGCGGCGGTGTCGCGCCGGCGGCGCTGCGGTGCCCGAGTTCCACCTCGATCGCGCGGGTGATCAGCATCCGCAGTGTTTCCCCCTGCTCAGCCGCTCGTGCCTTGAGCTCGCGGAAGAGGGGAGAGGGGATGTCGACGGTGGTCCGCGTCAGCATAAACACATAAAAGCATATTCTGGACCGGCCGTCAAACCGGTTCGATCGCTTGCTGCTCGTCGCGGACAGCGCTCGCGCTGAGTGCGATAGGGACCGTGCCTTTTCGCTGCCGGACGGTCTCAATGCGCGTATCATCCCGCCCATGAAGCCATCACGTCTGTTCGCACTCGTCGCGCTGGTCGCGGCGGTCCTCCTCGGTGCGGCGTCTCTGGCGGAAGCGCAGGCGATTCAGGCGCTCGGCGTCTTCGAGCAGCGCTGCGGAGGCTGCCATACGAAGCCCGCCGCAGACAGTCGCGCGCCGGATCGCGACTCGTTGCGGCAGCGCACGCCGGAGGCGATCCTCGACGCGCTGACCACCGGCTCGATGAAGATCAACGCCGAAGGGCTTACCGACGCGCAGAAGCGGATGATTGCCGAGTACATCACCGAGCGGCCGCTCGGCGCGGCGCTTGCGGGTCAGGCGTCGGCGATGACGAACCGTTGCGCCGCGAAGCCGCTCGGCAATCCGCTGGCCGGTCCGGCGTGGAACGGCTGGGGCGCGGATCCCGGCAACTCGCGATACCAGCCGGCCGCGGCGGCGGGCCTTACCGTCGCGCAGGTGCCGAAACTGACGCTGAAGTGGTCCTTCGGATTCCCCAACGGATCCTCGGCCTACGGACAGCCGACGATCGCGGGCGGGCGCGTCTACGTCGGCTCCGACAACGGGTTTGTTTATTCGATCGATGCGTCGAGCGGCTGCGTCTACTGGTCGTTCCAGGCGAAGGGCGGCGTGCGCACGTCAATCAGCATTGGCAAGAACGGATCGCGCTACGCGGCGTACTTCGCCGACGTGAAGGCCAACGTCTACGCGATCGACGCGGAGACGGGCGCGGCGCTGTGGACGAGGATCGCCGAATCGCATCCGCTCGCGCGCGTCACCGGCGCGCCGATTCTTTACGGGGGACGCCTCTACGTGCCGGTCGCCTCGTTCGAGGAAGGATCCGGTCCGAATCCGAAGTACGAATGCTGCACGTTCCGCGGATCGCTGGTCGCCTACAACGCGTCGAGCGGCGAGCAGGAGTGGAAGACCTACACGATCGCCGAGAAGCCGAAGCCGACGAAGACGAACTCCGTCGGGACGCAGATGTGGGGCGCCGCCGGCGCCGCCATCTGGTCGGCGCCAACGATCGATGCAAAGCGCGGCGTCGTCTACGTCGCCACCGGCGACGCCTACACGTCTCCCGCCGCCGACACGAGCGATGCGGTGATGGCGTTCGATTTGAAGACCGGCTTCCCGAAGTGGACGCATCAGTTCACGGCCAACGACGCGTATCTCGTCGGGTGTCCCGCCGGACCGTCCACGCGCGACAACTGTCCCGAGACCGGCGGCCCCGATTTCGATTTCGGCAACTCGCCGATTCTCCGCAACCTGCCGAACGGAAAATCCGTGCTGGTGATCGGACAGAAGTCCGGCGCGGCGTGGGCGATCGATCCCGACAAGGAAGGCGCGCTCGTCTGGGAACACAAAGTCGGGAAGGGGAGCGCGCTCGGCGGCATCGAATGGGGCTCCGCTGCCGACGATCGATTCGGCTATTTCGCCACCGCCGACTCGCAGGCCGGCGCGGATGCCGGCGGTATCTCGGCGCTCGCGCTCGCAACCGGTGAGGAAGCGTGGCACGCGCGTCCGCCGTCGGTCGATTGCACACCCGGCGATCGCAACTGCCCCGTGCAGGCGCAGTCCGCCGCCATCACCGTGATCCCCGGCGTCGTCTTTTCGGGCGCGACCAACGGCATGATGCGCGCGTACTCGTCAGCCGACGGAAAAGTCTTGTGGGAGTTCAATACCGCGCGTCCGTTCACGACCGTCAACGGTGTCGCCGCCAAGGGCGGATCGCTCAACGGGCCGGGTCCCGTGATCGCGGGCGGCATGCTGATCATGAATTCCGGCTACGCCTATCTCGGATACGGCGCAGCCGGCAACGTCCTCCTCGCATTCGGCGTCGAGTAGCGCCGCTGCCGCGCTTGCCTCGGTGCGGCAACAGCGAGCCGATGAGAACTACCGTGCCTGGAAATCGGCGAACGGGCGCTGGATGCGATGGAGGAACGCGGCTTCGAAATCGACGCCTTCGCCGAGATCGCGCAGCAGGTTAGCGACCGCGAATCCGCCGGCTTCGTCGAGCAGCCGCCGCGCGGCCAGGGCACTCGTGGCGTAGGCCAGCTGCGCCTGCGCACCGGTGAACCGCCCGAATCCGGCCTGCAGCACGCGCAGCGGCACCGGTTTTTGCGACGCCGCGTTCTTCTCGGCCCATTCAAGACTGCCGGTTTCAAGCGCGGTCGCGAGCCCTTCGTTCAGCCACGCCGGGACGAGGCGCGCGGCGAGCGTGCGAATCAGCGCGTGCGTGAACTCGTGCGACAGCACGCGGTCGAGTTCCTCGGGCTTGTCCAGCGCACCGCGCATCGGGACGCGGATCGTGCCGTCGTACGCGCCTGCGGCCCACGACGGCGCGCGCGTGATGTCGCGAAACTGTTCGCCGGTGTAGAGCACGACGTTGATCGGCTCGAGCGGGAAGGTGCCCATCAGCTGGCAGATCCGCCAGTACGCGCGGTCGAGCACGTCGAGCGCCGCCGCGGCGAGCTCGGCTTCGGCTGGTCCTTCGAACGACACCGTGAAATGCGATCCGACGGCCTGCTGCATGCGATCGTGCAGCTCGGCTTCGCGCTGCCAGCGCTCGAGCGTCGCGCGCGCAGCCTTGTCGTCCGGCGTCAAGGTGAGCAGCGTGTCGTAGGTCCGGATCGCCGACGCGGGATCGCCCATGCGGTACTGCACCTGACCGAGCATCGCCCGCGCCTGCGCCAGTTTCGGGTCCAGCGCCAGCGCGCGCTCGAACTCGTCGCGCGCATCGGTGTCGCGACGCTCGAGCGACGCCGCCATGCCGGCGCCCAGGTGCAGCCGCGCGTTCTTGGGATCCGCAGCGAGCGCTTCGCGGAATGCCTCGGCGGCCGCGTGCGCCTGTCCTGCGTTCAGCGCATTCCAGGCGCCGCGCTCGAGCAACGCCGTCCGCGGATCGATCTGCGCGCCAAGGACGACGCAGAGCAGAAACGGCACGGCGAGATGGATCCAGCGCTTCGCGTTCACGGTCTTCCGATCATGCCCCGCCGGCCCGGCGGATGGCCAGCACGGCGTTCAGCCCACCGAAGGCGAACGAATTCGAGATTGCTGCCGGAACGTTCATCGCGCGGGCGAGATTGGGCACGTAGTCCAGATCGCACTCGGGATCGGGTCCGGTGTAATTCGCCGTGGGCGGCACGATCCCGTGGCGCGTGGCGAGCACGGCGGCGATGAACTCGAGTGCGGCCGACGCGCCCATCGCATGACCGTGGACCGCTTTGGTCGAACTGATCGCCAGCCGCGGCGCGTGCGCACCGAACGCGCGTTTCAGGATGGCGGTCTCCGTCGCGTCGTTGAGCTTGGTCGCCGTCCCGTGCGCGTTGACGTAGACGATATCCGACGGCGTCAGCTGACCCTGGGCCAGCGCGGTCGCAATCGCCTGCGCCGGCGCATGCGTCCCCGGCTGCGTGATGTGCGAGGCGTCCGCCGTGGCGCCGTAGCCGGCCAGCTCCGCCAGAATGGTCGCCCCGCGTGACGTGGCCCGCTCCCATTCCTCGAGCACGACGATGCCCGCGCCTTCGCCGAGGACGATGCCGAGCCGATCGAGGCTGAACGGCCGGCACGTGCGCGCGGGATCCTCGCTCGCCGGCGCGAGCACGCGCATGCTTTCCCAGGCCCGCACCACGCCCGGCACGATCGGCGCATCGGCGCCTCCAGCCACCATCACATCGGCGCGTCCGGCACGGATGATTTCAGCCGCTTCGCCGATCGCGTGCGCGGACGCCGCGCATGCCGTGCCGAATGACAGCGCCGGTCCGCGCAGCCGGAACCGCATGCTCACATGCGATGCCGCAGCGTTGTTCATCATGCGCGGGATGGTGAACGGGTGCACACGCGCCGCGCCGCGGGCGTAAAGCTGCTCGTAGCCCTTATCCTGCGTGGCTGCGCCGCCCATCGCGCTGGCAATCGCCACACCGGCGCGGTCGCTCTCGGCTTCGGTCAGCTCGAGCCCCGCTGCCCGGCACGCCTCCTCGGCTGCGACCAGCGCGTACTGCGCGAACGGATCGAGCAGCGGCAGCAGGCGCTCATCAAAATATTGTGCGGGATCGAACAGCGTGACTTCGGCAGCGACCTGGGCCAGATAGCTGGACGGATCGAAGTGGGTAATGCGCCGAACGCCGCTTCGGCCCTGGACGACGCCGTCCCAGAACGCAGGGACGCCGACACCGAGCGCCGAAATTGCACCGAGGCCCGTGATCGCGACGCGCCTCATGCCGCGTTCCTCAGGATGGGGTCAGTCCGCGCAGTCCTTCAACGACGTCGCCGACGCTGCGCAGCGACCGCGCGATATCGTCGGGGACGATGATCCCGAATTCGTCTTCGAATTTGAACAGGAGGTCTGCCGCGTCGAGCGAATCGATGCCGAGCTGCTCGAACGTGGTGGCGGCCGTGAGGCCGGCCGGATCGAGATGTTTGTGCTTCGCGATGATCGCGATCACGCGAGGTTCAAGAGTGTCGGACACGGGCCCCATCATACTGAATTATTGTTCCCGAACATCCAGATGCTATTCTTCTGAGAGAGACCGGTCCCCATCCATGCCTGTGCCAACTGCCGCCGTCGTCGAAGAAGGTGTGATTGACGTGTTGAAGAACGTCAGCCGCCGCCCCATTGAGCCGACGCTGGCGAGCGATCTGGTGGCGGACCTTGGATTCGACTCGCTGCAGGTGCTTGAGGTAATCGCCGAACTCGAGGATCGCTTCGACGTGTCCATCCCGCTCAACGACGTGCCGGTCACCCGCACCGTGGCGCAGGTCGCGGCGCAGGTGGTGCGGCTGATTGAGGAACGGTCGCCGAGCTGATGGCCAAGCTGCGGACGCTGCCCGAGGCGCTGGCCGAGGCTGCGCGCGCCGGCGCCGGTTATTGCTTCGCCGTCAACGGCGTCGACAAACATCGAACGTACGCGGACGTGCGACTTGCCTCTTTTCGCATCGCGCGCGCGCTGCGCGAGTCGGGGCTGCGGCGTGGCGATCTCGTCGCGTTGGTGCTCAGCGATGCCGAGCAGTTCCTCGAGACGCTCTTCGGCGCCTCGTTGGCTGGCGTGATTCCTGCCTCGCTGTATCCGCCGGCGTCGACCAGCGGCGACCTGTCGCGCTACATGGAACTGACCGCCGGCATCCTGCGTGCCTCCGGCGCCCGAGCGGTGGTCACTTCGCGTGTGCTTGCGCCGGCGTTTGACGCGCTGCGCGCGACCTGTCCGGATCTCGCCCTGATCCTCCCGGTCGAAACCCTCGACGCGCCGGCGATCGAACCCGATGAGCCGCCGGCCCTTGACGACATCGCGTTCGTCCAGTTCACATCCGGTTCCACGGCGGCGCCGAAAGGCGTCGTGCTCACGCACCGCAACGTGTCCGCCAACGTCAACGCGATGAACGGGCCCGATGGCGTGGCCACCGGCGACGGCGACGTGGCGGTGAGCTGGCTCCCGCTCAATCACGACATGGGACTGGTCGGTATGGCGCTCGGCCCGCTCTACGCCGGTCGTTCGTGCGTGTTGATGACACCGCACGCGTTCGTGAAGCGGCCGGTCGAATGGCTGCGTGCGCTGACGCGGCACCAGGGCACGATCAGCTTCGCGCCAAACTTTGCCTTCGACCTGTGCGTCAGGCGAGTGAAGGAGGCGGATCTCAACGGGCTGGATTTGTCGCGCTGGCGCATTGCCGGGTGCGGCGCCGAACCGATTCATGCGCCAACATTGCACGCCTTCGCCACCCGGTTCGCGACCGTCGGATTCCGCGCGACCAGCTATCTTCCGAGCTATGGTCTGGCCGAGCACGTGCTCGCCGCGACGTTTGCGCCGCGCGGGAGGGCGCCGCGCGTCGAGGAACTGGCGGCCGATGAACTGACCGAGCGTCGCGCTGCGCAGCCGGCGCGTGCCGAGGATCTGACGGTGACGCTGGTCAGCTGCGGACGCCCGTTCCCGGGTCATGCGATTCGGATCGAGGCTGAGGATGGCCGGGCGCTGCCGGAGCGGCAGGTCGGCGAGATTCTCCTCAGCGGGCCGTCGGTGATGCTGGGCTACTATAGAGAGCCGGCGTTGACGGCCGAGGCCATCCGCGACGGCTGGCTCCACACCGGCGACCTCGGATACCTCTCGGATGGTGAGCTGTACGTCTGCGGTCGCGCCAAGGACGTCATCATCGTCAACGGCCGCAAGTACCATCCGCAGGATTTCGAGTGGGCGGTGGACAGTCTGACCGGCGTTCGTCGTGGACGCGTCGTCGCATTCGGCACCGCGACGCCGGGACGTCCGGATCGCGTCGTGATCGTCGTCGAGCCGAGCGGCACGGTGCCGGGCGGCACGCTGACGGAGGCGATCCGCCGGCAGGTGAGCGACCTGTTCGGGCTGTACGTGGACGAGGTCGTCCTCGTGCCGAGCGGCACCGTGGGGCGGACGACGAGCGGAAAAGTGCAGCGCACGGCGACCAAGGCCCGCTACGAACAAGGTCAGTTGCTGGACGAACGAGCCGACGCAGGGCTGAGGGCTGAGGGCTGATGGATCTCCTCGACAAATTGCGGGCCGTCACGGCGCGCTGCGAGCGGCTCGCCGACGGCGCCGCCATGCCCGGCAACACGGTCATCGACCGCGTGCTCGGCCCGTGCGAGGTCGTCGTGCAGGGGCGTCCGACCCTGATGTTCGGGTCGAATAACTACCTCGGGCTCACCATGCATCCCGACGTTGTCGAAGCCGGGCGTCAGGCGCTGCTCGACTACGGCGCCGGCACCACCGGATCGCGAACGGCCAACGGCACCCTCGCGCTGCACGAGGATCTCGAACACCAGATCGCCGACTGGTTCGGCAAGCGTCACGCGATCATTTTCAGCACGGGCTACCAGGCCAACCTGTCACTGGTCGGCGGCCTCTGCGGGCCGGACGATGTGATCCTGATCGACGGCGACAGCCACGCCAGCATCTACGACGCGACGCGGCAGACCGCGGCGCAAGTCATCGGCTTCCGCCACAACTCGCCGGAAAGCCTGAACAAGAAACTCGAGCGCCTGCCGCGCGACAGCGGACGCAACCGGTTGGTGGTGGTCGAGGGACTGTATTCCATCCGCGGCGACGTGGCGCCGCTGCGCGAGATCGTCGACGTGTGCCGCACGCACGGCGCGTATTCGCTGGTCGACGAAGCGCACTCGCTCGGCACTTACGGCGACCACGGTCTGGGCTGCGCCGAAGCGCAGGGTGTCCTCGGCGAGGTGGACTTCGTCGTCGGCACCTTCTCGAAGTCACTCGCCGGCATCGGCGGCGTGTGCGTGTCCGATCACCCCGAACTGCGCGCGCTGCATTTCCTGGCGCGGGCGTACGTGTTCACGGCGTCCGGGTCACCGTCCAACATTGCCAGCGTCGGCGCGGCCGTGCGTGTGGTGCGCGAGCATCCGGAACTGCGCGAGCGGCTGTGGGCAAATGTGCACCTGCTGCGCAAGGGTCTGCAGGAGGTCGGCTATGTGATCGGCGACAGCGCGTCACCGATCGTGCCGATCCTGATCGGCGACGAGCACCACACGGTGGCGCTGTGGCAGCAACTGCTCGCGGCGGGGCTGTACGTGAACGTTATCCTGCCGCCGGGCTGTCCGAAGGACGATTGCGTCCTGCGCGCCAGCTGCTCGGCCGCTCACACCCCGGAAGACATCGCTCGCGCGGTGGCGATCTTCGCTCGTGTCGGCGCGGAGCTGGGCGTGACCAGCGTCGCGCTCTCATAGCCATCCTTCTGAACGATACCAGCGCGCCATTCCGGTCATGCCGTCGGCGAGTTCGACCTGTGCCACGACGCCTAGCGATTCACGGAGCCGATCCACGCGGCAGACGAATCCATCGGACGCCATCTCGGCGTAGCGCCAGCGATTGATTGCGGCCACGCGGCCGGTGATCAACCCCGCCACGTCTCCGCCTGCCGCCGCGATGCGCGTGAGCCCGAGCGGCACACGGATGATCGTCGCGGTCCCACCTGACGCGGCGCGAACCGCTTCCACCAGCTCACGCGTGGTGACCGGACGAGGGTGACCGACAAACAGCGGACCGCTGACGTCGGCGTCGATCGCTGCGGTAATCGCGCGCACGACGTCGTCGATATGGATGAACGTGTAGGCCGCGCCCGCGCGTCCCACGAGCGGCAGGATCCCGAACGATGCGGCGCGAAACAATGGGAGAAGCGCGTCGGTGCCCGGGCCGTACACCGCGCCGGGACGCAGAATCGTCCACTGAAGGCCGGGCGTGGCGGCGACCACGCGTTCCCCTTCGAGCTTGCTGCGTCCGTAGGGCGTGATGGGCGCGGGCGGATCGTCTTCGGAGCGCGGCGCCGAGGCTGGTGCCGGTCCCGCCGCCGCAAGACTCGACACGTGAATCATTCTCGCGCCGACAGCAGCCGCAGCTTCGGCGACGGCGCGCGTTCCGTCCACGTTGGCGGTGATCAAATCCTGCGCGCGTACCGCTGCGGCGAGGCCCGCGAGATGCACGACGGTGTCGACGTCGCGAAACGCGTCCGCGAGCGTCAAGGCGTGAAACGGCCGCGCGATCGGCACCGGCGCGTCGCCTCGCGCGGCGAGGGCGGCTGTCACGTGGCGCCCGATGAACCCGCTGGCGCCCGTGACCGCCACTCGACGGATCACGCCAGAGCTTTCTGGAAGATCCGGTAGGTCTTGTAGCGGCGCGCGCCGGCGTCCTCGGCGGGCTGATTGATGTTGCGGTTGTCCTCGAGAATCCACGAGAACTCGACGCGTTTGTACTGGCTGCCGACGGACTGCTGATGCAGTTGTGCGATCAGCACGTGATAGAGGCCCGTCACGCGATATTCCGGATCGATGCCGAGCAGCAGCAGGCGCGCCTGATCGATGCGCCGGCGACGCGTCAGCAGCTTGAACAGGCCGAGCGGAAAGAGCTTGCCGTTCGTCCCGCGCAGTGCCTGGTTGATGTCGGGCAGCGCGACGGCGCAGGCGACGAGGCGGCCCTTCGCTTCGGCGACCACCGCGCAGCGCGGCTCGAAGATCATTTTCATCTCCTTCGCCATCGCCGCGAATTCTTCTTTGGTCGGCGGCACGAATCCCCAGTTGCCGTCCCAGGCGCTGGTGTAGAGCTCGCGCAGGCGATCGATCTCGCGCGCAAACTCCGCCATGTCGATCTGGCGCACCGTGAGTTGCAGCGTCTGCCGCCGCCGTTCGGCGACTTTCGCCAGCAGCGGCGGTACGCCGCGCTCGAGGTCGTACAGCCAGGCGAACAGATCCTTCACCTTCTGGTAGCCGGCCTGCTCGATGAATCCGGCGTACTCCGGCGGGTTGTGGGGCATCAGCAGCATCGAGTCGGTGTCGAAGCCGTCGATCAGCAGACCGCACATGTCGTTCTGCGACGGGCTGATCGGTCCGCGGACGTGCGCGCGTCCGCGTGCGCGGGCCCAGTCTTCCACCGCCGTCAGCAGCGCGCCGGCCGCCTCTGCATCGTCGGCTTCGAAAAATCCGAACATCGCGACGTTGTCGCCATGCGTCTTCTGGTGCAGATCGTCGTCAATCGCCGCGATGCGTCCGACGACGCGATCGCCGTTCCAGGCGAGCAGCAGTTCGATCTCGGCGTGCGCGAAGAACGGGTTCTTGTTCCGGTTGATGCGATCGTGTTCGCCGAGCCGCAACGGCGGCACCCAGTGCGGGTCGCCGGCGTTGCGTTCGTACATGTAATCGACGAACCGACGAGTCTCGTGTCGGGTCCGGACCGGACGAATCTGCAGCATGGATGCGGCTGTTACTGTACCACCGGCATGCGCGAACGGTCCGAATGGGAGACAGTGTTCGAGCGGTTTCCGAGCGGCCCGCTGCCGATCGTCGGCCCGATCGAAGTCCTCGTGCACGACTGGTCGAAGCCCGCCGACCTCCACCCGCGCCTGTTCACACAGGGCGCGCTGGAATGGCAGTTCGGCGTGTCGTCGCCGCTCTGGGATTACGTGTTTCGCACGGGCCGCTGAGGCGCATCCGGCCTGGATGCCAGCGGCGTCGGATCGTGCGAGGTCCGAACGATCCGGTTGAACAGGGTCACGTCGCGGTCGAAGAGAAATCGCAGCAGGAGTTTCGTCCACGACCGGTGCGCGTGCAGGTGATCGTAGAATTCCGGCGCGGTCGCGCGCACGCGCGGCAGGTACGACCAGGGAATCGTCATCAGATCGTGATGCTCGTTGTGGTAGCCGATGTTGAACGCGATCGTGTTCAGCGGTCCGTAGTACGAATAGGTTTCCTGCCCGGGCGCGAACACGTAGTGCTCCTGGATCCATCGCGCGCCCAGCGGATGCAGTCCGACCGCCAGCACTGCCGACGCGAGCAGATACTTCACCGGTTGCCATCCCCACAGCACCGCCAGCGCGAGGACGAGGGCGGCCTGAATCACGACGTTCACCAGCGTCCACCCGTCGAAAAACGACACCTTCGTGAGGCGTTGCGGCCGGATCGTGCCAACCACCAGCGCGAACGCCGACAGCCACAGGGTTTTCAACACCGACGATCCGCCGACGACGCGCGATTCGGTGGGGCCGGGGACGTCCGTGTCGAAGTCCACTTCGTTCAGGTGACCGTGGTGGAGCAGGTGGTACTTCCAGAACGACATCGCCGATGGAAACACGAACGGCACGTTGGCGAGCATCGCGACCAGCCGATTGCCGGGGCGCCAGGTGAAGACGAGGTTGTGACAGGAATCGTGGATCAGCACCCACAACGCGTGATCGATCGTGGCGCCGACAATGTACGCCACCGGCAACCAGACGTACCACGGGCGATTGCCAAGCAGCACGGCGAGGGCAATCTGCGCGGCGACCAGCGCAAAGACCCATAGCGCCGTGATCGGAAACGGTTTCGCGAGCGCGCGCAGTTCCGGATGGGCGGCCAGGATCTGCCGGCCTCGGTCCACGTGCGGGTGCGGATAGCTGACGTAGGTGAAATCGGCGGCCACGACAACTTACGTTAGCATCAACCAGCCGACATGCGATCTTCAGAGTGGATCTCGTTTGTGTATTTCGCCGCGTTGACGGCGATCGCGTGGATGCGTCCGCTCCCAACTGGACGGCGGTCGACGATCACCGCGGTCGGCGTCGTCATGTGCGCGGCGATCGTCGCGCTCGCGCGGTACGGAATGCCGGTGGCTCGAGACTGGGCGCCCGGCGTCGTCGTCGGCATCGGCTATTTCGTGTCGGGACGATTTTTCTGCCGCCCGTCCGAGCCGTTCGAGCGCTGGCTGATGGCGTGGGACTGCCGGTTGCTCGGCGATCCGCCGACGCGCTTCTCACACTGGCCGCGTCTGTTTCTCGCGTACCTCGAGATTGTCTATATGGGCACCTTTCTCGTGCTGCCGGCGGGGTTCGCGGCGCTCGCGTGGGCCGGCCGTGCGGATCTGGCCGATCGCTACTGGACGCTGGTGATTGGCGCGGAACTGGGCGCATTCGCGCCGTTGGCCTTCATTCAGTCGAGACCGCCGTGGGCGTTCGAACAGCGGGTGGCGCTGCCGGACCGCGCCGTGCACACGCTCGGTTCGCTGATCGTGCAGCGCTTTTCGATTAAGGCCAACACATTCCCCAGCGGTCATGCGGCCGGGTCGCTCGCCGTGGCGCTGGCGGTCATCGGCACGCTGCCGTGGACCGGCGCGGCGCTGCTGGTGGTCGCGCTGAGCATCAGCCTCGCCTGCGTGGTCGGACGCTACCACTACATCGTCGACGTGCTGGCCGGCGTCGTGCTGGCGCTGTTGCTGTGGATGCTGAATTGATTGGTCGATGGGGATGGACCACAATGATCGTGAGTGATCCACTGTTGTAGATGCGTCATCGTCGCCATCGCCTGCGTCCTGCTGGCGTCCGCACAGGCCCGCGCGCAGCCCTCCGGGGCCGGGGTCATCGAAGGTTTCGTGACGACGCAGAGCGGGACCATCCGCCTCGGCGGCGCGCAGGTGATCGTGCACAACTCCGCGAACCAGGAAATCGCCTCGGTGCTGTCGGACGGCGATGGTCACTTCCGTTTCGCGGTCCTGCAGGAAGGCAAATACACGCTGACCGCGATGCTCGAGGGTTTCGCGGTGGCGAAGGCAGCGGCGGTCGTCACCTCCGACGCGACGACGGAGCGATCACTCGACCTGCCGCTGGCCACACTCACGCAGACCGTGGAAGTGATGGCGTCGGCGTCGATTGTGTCGGTGGCCGATACCCTGGGCGCGTCCGAGACCATCGGCAAACGCGAGACTGACGAACTTGCCTCGGGGAGCGGTCTGGGCGGTGCGCTGCGTCTGCTGGCGAGCGTGATCGAGGTCCCGGGCGGTCTGAGCATCAAGGGCGGCCGTCCGACGCAGGCCGGCGTCCAGATCGGCGCGAGCACGCTGACGGATCCAGTTCTCGGCCTCGTGCACTACACGCTGCCCGATGATGCGATCGACTCGGTGGCGGTGCTGCCAAACCCGTACGCGGTTGAGTACGGACGATTTACGTCTGGGCTCGTGGTGATCCAGACGCGGCGCGGCGGCGACGCCTGGCACACCCACCTGAACAACTTAAGCCCGTCGCTGCGCAGCAAGCGTCATCAGGATCTCTACAACGTCAACGGGATCGCGGGATTCGCGCCGAACTTTGAACTCGGCGGGCCGATCGTGCCGAGCCGCGTATTCCTCGAGCAGACGGCGCAGTATCGCTACAGCAGCGACGACGTGCCGAGTCGTCCGGAAGACGAGCGCCGCGTCACGCACTGGATCAGTTCGTTCACGCGCGTCGACGCCAATCTGACGCCGAAGCACTCGATCGTGGCGACCGGTGGTTATTTTCCGAGCCTCACCACGCTGGCCTCGCTCGGCACGTTCACGCCGCCGGACGCCACCGTGGACGTGCACGAGCGGGTGATTCTTGGCACCGTCACCGAGCGCGCGCTGTGGAGTGACCGGCTGCTGTCCGAGTCAACGGTCCAGGTGCGCGGCTACCAGGCGTCGGTGCGGCCGCAGGGCACGGCGCCGATGCAGCTGTTTCCCGAAACCACACTCGGAAATTTTTTCAACACGCAGTACCGCTCGCCGACGACGTTTCAGCTGATCCAGACCGCGTCGGGATCCGCGAAGCTGCCGTCCGGGCTGCACCTGTTCAAGGTGGGTCTCGACCTGCTGGTGAACGACTACAACGGGACCAGCGAGAGCCGACCGCTGTTGATCACGCGGTCCAATGGCGCGCTGGCGCGGCGTCTGGATTTCTCGCCGCCGTCGGCGGAGAGCCTGAAGACCACCGACGTCGCGCTGTACGCGCAGGACCGCGTGCAGCCGAACGCGCGCTGGTTTGTGGAATTCGGCGCGCGGTTGGACCGCGACGGCGTCATCGGACGCTGGAACGTGACGCCACGCATCGGGGCGGCGCTGCTGCTGAACACGGCCGGCAGTTCGGTGCTGCGCGGCGGGATTGGGTTGTTCTTCGAGCGGACGCCGTCGGCGGCCGGCACGTTCGAACAGTTCGAGACCGTCACCGACTCGCGCTTTGCGGCCGACGGTGTGACGCCGCTCGGTCCGCCCGTGTTGTTTTCGCGCGTGACCGCGCCGAATCTTCGCACAGCGCGGGCCACGACGTGGGACATCACGTACGAATTCCGGTGGAAGCCCGCGTTCTCGATTCACGCCAGCCTGCTCGATCGGCAGGGCAGCCGGGAACTGATGCTCGACGCCGAGCAGTCCGGCGGCGTGGGCGCATTGCGGCTCGAGAGCGGCGGCCGTTCGCAATATCGTGCGCTCGAAGTCGGTTTCCACGCCAGCCACACGAGCCGCGCCGATCTGACGGCATCGTATTCGTACGCGCTGGCCGAAGGCGATCTCAACGCGTTCGCCAACTACTTCGACACGATGCTGTGGCCGGTGGTGACGCCCAATGCGTACGGCCCGCTGTCTACCGATGTCCCGCATCGCTTTCTCGCGCGCGGACGCCTGCTGCCGACCGCGACGTGGCTCCTCAATGGCGTCGCCGACTGGCGCACCGGCTTGCCGTACTCGCTCGTCGACGCGTATCTGGACTTCGTCGGCCCGCGGAATCAGCAGCGGATGCCCACCTACTTGCGGTTCGATCTGGGTGTCGAACATCGATTCAAGATCGGTAAACTGCAGCCGTGGATCGGCGTGCGCGCCTACAACGCGTTCAACGCGTTTCTTCCGGCGGACGCCCAGGCCAACATCTCGTCGCCGGCGTTTGGCTCCCTCTACAACTCCCAGTTTCGCCAGTACCGACTTCAGGTGCGCTTCGAGCGTTGATCGGTCAGAATTGGCCCTTCCGCGAGCATCACTGCTGACATGCCTGCCGCCGTTCTTGTGATCCTCCTTGTGGCGGCGCCGGGTTTCGCGCCGGTTCCGCCCGATGCGGCGACGAACCGGTCACTGGATGCCCTCGAAGCTCGCCTTGTGCAGGATCCGTCGAGCCTGCGCGTGGCGGCGGAATACCGGCAATTGGCGATTCACGCCGGGACCTACGACCGCAGCATCAAACTGTTCGAACGCCTGAGCAAGGATGCGCGGGGTGGCGCGAACCGGTTCCTGAATCTCGCGCTGGCGAACATCGACAAGGTCCCGGTGTCTGGGTCCATCCGTCAGGCGCTGCTCGGGCGAGATGCGATTGACGCCGCAACGCGCGCCATCGCCATCGAGCCGACCGACGTCGCGTTGTACATTCGCGGCGTCGTTAACCTGTTCTATGACAAAGCCATCTTTCACCGCACCGACAAGGGCGTTGCCGATCTCGAGGAGTCGCGCAGGCTGGCGTCGGCTCATCCGCATCTGCCGCACGTCGCCCGCATTCTCGTCTCCCTTGGCGACGGCTACTGGCGTCTGAATCAGCCAGAGAAGGCGCGCGCCATCTGGCGCGACGGCTTCGCCGAGTTTCCCGATGTGGAAGGACTGCGGTTGAGAGCCAACGCTCGTCAGGATCAACTCCCGGGCATCGTGGCGCGCGCGCTCGACGCCGACGTTCGCGTCGACACGAGCATGCGCGAGCTTTTTCCAGACGTGCCGACCTTCGACGCGCCAGGCCGTAAATAGTGCGCATTGCCCTCGTCAGCGACTGGTGGGCGCCGCGCATCGGAGGCATCGAGTCGCAGCTGACCGACCTGGCCGGGGAACTCGTGCGCCGCGGCCACCGCGTCCGGGTGTTGACGACGACGCGCAATCCAACGACGAGGGAGGGGTTGTCGGTGGAGTACGTGGCGGCGCCGATGATTGGCGACATCGCGGTCCCCGATCCTCGACGGATCACCGACATTGCGCGTCTACTCGATCGGGACCGACCGGACGTGGTGCACGCTCACGGCATGTTCTCGCCCCTGGCGATCGGCGCCGTGGTCGCGGCGCAGCGTCTCGGCGTGCACAGTGTGGCGACGGTGCATTCACTGCTGAGACCCTGGCCGGTCCACGCCGCGGCTCGAGCGATTTTCTCGTTGTTCTCCAACCGCGCGGGTCAACTGACCGCGGTCAGCCGCGCCGCCGCGGCCGATGTTGAACACGCATCCGGACGCCCGGTGGTGGTCGTCGCCAATGGCCTCGACATCGACGCGTGGCGTGTTGATCGCGCCGTGCGGGCGAACGAAGTCCGCATCGTCGGCGTGTTACGGCTGGTGCCGAAGAAGCAGCCGCGCGATCTGATTGAGGCGTTCGCGGTCGCCTGCCGCGCGCACCCCGGCCTCAACCTTCAGCTGACGATCGCCGGTGATGGCCCGTTGCGCGAGCCGCTCGAGCGCGAGGTCGCAGCCAACGCAGTCATCGCCGGGCGCGTGACGTTTGCTGGCGCGTGTGCGCGAGACGGGGTGCGCGCGCTGCTCGCGCAGGCATCGATCCTGGCGCATCCGGGTGCGCGCGAGGCGTTCGGCATCGCCCTGCTCGAGGCCCGCGCCGCGGGTGTCCCGATTGTCGCGATGGGCGCCGGCGGTGTCGCCGAACTCGTCGAGCACGGTCGCACCGGACTGCTGGCCGTCACACGGGATGAATTCGGCCGTCACCTGACGACGCTCGCAGGCGATCCGGCAATGCGGGAACGGATGGCGGCGGTGACGCGGGACGGTCTCGAGCGCTTCACGTGGACGGCGATCGCCTCCCGATACGAGGAAGCCTACGAATTCGTGGGATCGTCGATCGCGGCGCCGTCAGCGCTGAGTAATGCATTACGATGACGGAGGTTACTCCCGACATGGCATCCGAGCCGTCAGCGTCGCCCCGCCCCGACCTGACGATGGTCATCCCCACGTACAACGAGCTGGACCGGCTTGACGCCATGGTCACGCAGGTGTTCCGCGCCTGCGAAGGACACTTGCAGGTCGAAGTGATCGTCGTCGACGACAACTCGCCTGACGGGACGGGCGCGCTCGCCGACGATCTTGCCCGTGGCCGCCGGCTCCGCGTGATTCATCGAGCAGGCAAACTGGGCCTGGGGTCCGCGGTCATCGAAGGCTTTGCCGCCGCGTCTGGCGATGTCGTCGGCGCGATCGATGCGGACCTGAGTCATCCGCCGCAGCGCATCCCGAAACTGTTTGCCGCGCTGGTCGCCCACGATCTCGACATGGTGGTGGCGAGCCGCTACATTGCGGGCGGCGACAGCTTCGGTTTTGCGTGGTACCGGCGGGTCATGTCGAACGTCGCGTGCTGGCTGTCCAGGCCGGTGACGCCGGTGCGCGATGCGATGTCCGGATTTTTCATGATCCGTCGCACCTGTGTCGACCGGGCGCCGGCATCCGCACGCGGCTTCAAGATCGGACTCGAACTGCTCGGCCGCGCGCCACTGCGGCGGGTCGGGGAGATGCCATACCAGTTTGCCGGCCGTACGGCGGGCAAGAGCAAGATGAATGCGGGCGAAGCGCTGACGTTCCTTCGTCAACTGGGCGCGCTGGTTGTGCATCAGTACCGCACGCCTCGGCAGCCCGTGGAGTATCTCGAGCTTGCGGCGCCGGCTACGGTTGTCGTCGCCACCGCGCCCTCGCTCGACGAACTCGGCGCCTGATCGCCGCATGAGTCATTGGATGTCGAGTGCGCTGACGCTGCTGCGCCCGATCGGCGCGGCGCTGGCCGCCGCACAGCCTGCGTATGTGCTGCTGGCGATCGCGATCTATGCGCTCAGCGTGCCGGTCGCCGCGTTTCGCTGGCGCACCGTGCTTCGGGGTCTTCACCACGACGCGCCGATGGGACGTCTGATGCTGATCAACCTGGCGGCGATCTGCGTGAACAACGTGACGCCGGCGTCCCGCCTTGGCGGCGAAGCGATCCGTGTGCTGGCGCTCGTGCGCGGCCGGATCGCCGCGACCTCCATCGCGGTGCTCTCGATCGTCTACGAACGGATCAG
Source organism: Acidobacteriota bacterium (assembly GCA_025358945.1). GTDB lineage: Bacteria > Acidobacteriota > Vicinamibacteria > Vicinamibacterales > CAVVIG01 > CAVQFC01. Next base: position 1,391 of record JANYHS010000228.1, on the reverse strand, counting down.
TGAGATCCCGTCCATCGCTTTCCTCGTGGTTGTGGCTCTTGTCGTGGCGGGCCGGGGCCTGCCAGCGGTGACGCCGTTCGGTGTCGCGGTGGCGGTGGTGGTCGCCTGCGTGTTGGTGGCGCTGGCGGTTCGACTGACGCCGATGATTCGTCGCCGGCTGCGCGCGATCACCACGACGGCGATGGCGCCGCGGGTGTTCGCGATGGCCGCGGCCGCTTCGGCGGCCGTGTGGATCCTCGACGTCATGCGGCTGAGGGCCGCGGCGGCAGCGGTGGGGGCCTCGGTCAGTTTTGGACAGGCGGTCACGCTGTCGGCGATCACCGTCGCGGCGGGTCTGGTGCCCAGCATCGGCGGACTCGGTGTGATCGAGGGCGGATTGGTCGGCGGGCTGGTCGCGTTCGGCGTCAAGCCGGCGGAGGCGGCGGCGATCACCGCAATCGAGCGGGCGATTTCGTACGGGCTGGCGAGCCTCGCGGGAGCGGGGGCGCTGTCGGCGCTCGGCGGCCGCGCTTTCTGGATCGCCGCCCGAACGCGCGGTGACGAGGTCGCGCCGTGACGGTGTACTTCGGTGTGGATGTGGAGGAAGACTGCCCGCCCTATCTGAATACCTGGCGGGGCATCACGGAAGGATTGCCGCGCCTGCTCGAGATGCTGGCGGATGAGGATGTCCGCGCCACCTTGTTCACCACCGGAGAAGTGGCCCGGCGCTATCCCGAGGTGATTCGCGCCGCAGTGGCCGATGGACATGAACTCGGATGTCATAGCAATCGGCATGGCGACTATCGCGTGATGACGCGCACAGAAGCCGACGCCGACATCGGGGCCGCGTCGGCGGCCCTGCGGGACTACGCGCCGGTCGTGTCGTTCCGCGCGCCGTATCTCCAGTTGCCGTCGGACTTGGTCGATCTGCTCGCCCCTCACGGGTATACCGTCGACTCATCCGAGGGTCGCCACAAGCGCCTGGGGCTCACGGTTCGGCGCGAGGCGGGGGTGTTGCGCGTACCGGCGTCCGTGACCTCGCTGACGTTGCGATGGCCCGCGCTGATCCGCAATCTGCTCTTCACGCAGGTCAACGATCCGATCGTCCTGTTCTGTCATCCGTGGGAGTACGTGGATCTTCGGCGGGAGCGGCTGCGCTGGGACTGTCGTGTGCGGACCGGGGATCAGGCGCTGGCGTCCACTCGGACGGCGATCAGATTCTTCAAGTCGCGCGGCGCGTCATTCGCCTTGATGCGCGACGCCGCCGGAGCCTAGTCGCGCGTCGCTTGCGGTACTATCCGCATCAGCATGCAGAGTGTCGTGCGGAAGACGAGGAGATCGCCGGGCGTGATCGTCGCGGCTGCGGTTCTCGGCACGCGGCTTCCCGCATTGCTGCTTGGCGCGCTGGCCGT
>JANYHS010000172.1 GCA_025358945.1 Acidobacteriota bacterium | reverse complement strand
CATGCACGCCGTCAACGACTGGATCCGCGCGTACGCGGCGCGCCACGAGGGCCAGATGGTGTTCTGCGACACGCGCGCGGCCGTCTCCGCGCCCGGCCACCCCGATCGCCTGGTGTCCTCTCCAGACGACCTGCACCCGACGCCTGATGGCTACAAACGCATGGCCGCGGCGCTCGACCCGGCCATCCAGCGAGCGTTGACGCTGGGACAATAGGCCGGACTCCCCGGCGCGTTTGCGGCGCCGGTTGGACCCGCCGTTGCAGTAAGCTGAAACCATGACGTCTTGGAAGAGGTTTGCAGGAGCCGTGGCGATCGCCGCCGCGATGTCGATGGCACTCGCGGCACAACAGGCGCCCACTTTCAAGTCGGGCACCCAGATCGTGTCGCTGTTCGTCACGGTGCAGGACCTGCAGAAGCGGTTGATCCCCGGGCTCGCACAGGCTGACTTCGACGTCCTGGACAACGAGAAGTCGCAGCCGCTGGTCTACTTCGACAACAGCATTCACCCGATCAACGTCGTCGTCATGCTGGATACGAGCGGCAGCATGACGCTGACCATCGATCTGCTGAAACAGGCCGCCGAACAGTTCCTGATCCGCCTGCTGCCGGACGACAAAGGCCGCGTCGGCGCGTTCAACGACAAGATTCAGATCAACGCCAAGTGGAGCAGCGATCGCGACCAGATGATCAGCGACGTCAAGAACCTGGACTACGGCAACGGCACGCGGCTGTGGGATGCGGTCGGCGTCGCCCTCGACGAGCTGAAACCGATCGACGGGCGAAAGGTGATCCTGGTGTTCACCGACGGCGACGACACCGAGAGCAAGATGACCCTCGGCAAAATCATCGAGCGCGCCCGCATCGACGAAGTGATGATTTACGCGATCGGCCTCGAGAGTAATTATTTCAACGGCCAGCGCATGGTCCGCACCAAGCCGGACAGCGGTCTGCGAAAGATTTCGGACGAAACCGGCGGCGGCTACTTCGAGCTGACCAAGGCCAGCGAGCTCGCGTCCACGTTCACCAAGGTCGCGCAGGAACTGCACAGCCAGTACGTGATCGGCTTCACGCCGACGCTACTCGACAACAAGGTGCATAAGCTGATGGTGAAGATGAAGCAGCCGGGCATGACCGCGCGCGCGCGCCGGAGTTACCTGGCTGCCGGCGACAAGATGACCGTGACAGGTAAGTAGCGCAGATCTTCAGACCTGCCCGGCACCATAGGACCCACCATGACCCTCTCCGAACAGGAATTCCGCGTCAAGAGTGACGAAGCGCTCAACGCCGCACGCCACGCCCTGCTGCCGCTGGCCGACAGCGACGGCTTCGAAGTGGAGCTCCAGAACGGCGTGCTGAACCTGGAATTCGAGGAACCTTCCGAAACAAAATTCGTCGTGTCGCCGAACGCGCCGGTCCGCCAAATCTGGGTGTCGGCGATGTCGCGAAGCTTTAAGCTCTCGTGGGCGCCGGAACTCGATGCCTTCGCGCTGGACGGCGAAACGCTGCCGCTACTTCTCGACCGCCTCACGCGAAGTTTTCTCTCGCAGGCCTGAACAGGCTTGCGCCACTTCGGAGGACGCATGAAACGCCTGTCGCTGATTGCCTCGCTCGCGTTCTTCACGATTGCGATCTCGTCCGCGCAAAGCCCGGCGCCCGCGCGCCCGCTGCCCGGCGATCGGCCGGCGGCCAACATCCACGGCACGCGATCAGCCGTGATGGGACGCAACGGGATGATTGCGACCAGCCAGCCGCTGGCATCCGCGGCCGGACTCAAGGTGCTGCAGGACGGCGGCAATGCGATCGACGCCGCCGTTACCGCCGCGGCAGTCCTCGCCGTCGTCGAACCGTCGATGACCGGCATCGGCGGCGACCTCTTCGCCATCGTATACGACGCGAAAACAAAAACGCTGCACGCGCTGAACGCGAGCGGACGCTCGCCGTACGCCGCGACGCCCGCGGAATACGCGAAGCGCGGGCAGGAGCGGATGCCGGGGTCAGGCGTGCTCAGCGTCACTGTGCCTGGCGTCGTCGAAGGATGGTCGGAGTTGCTGTCGAAGTACGGCACGCTGCCGATGGCGAAGGTCGTGGCGCCGGCAGTCGAGTACGCGAAGAACGGTTACGCCGTGTCGGAAATCATCAGCGGTCAGTGGAAAGCGAGCGAGAAGAAACTCGCCGGCGATCCGACCACCGCGGCGACGTTCCTGCCGAACGGACATCCGCTGCAGCCCGGCGAGATCTTCGCGAACCCGCACCTGGCGGCCACGCTCGAACTGGTCGGCAAGGGCGGCCGCGATGCGTTCTACAAAGGCCCGATCGCGCGCGCGATCGTCGCCGACATGAAGAAGCGCGACGGGCTGCTTGACGAGCGAGACTTCGCCGATCACAAGGCCGACTGGGTCGATCCGATCTCGACCAACTATCGCGGCTACGACGTCTACGAGATGCCGCCGAACACGCAGGGGTTCGTCGTCCTCGAGATGCTGAACATCCTCGAAGGGCTCGACGTGAAGTCGATGGGCCACAACTCGCCTGAATATCTGCACGCGCTGATTGAAGCCAAACGCATCGCGTTCGCGGATCGGGCGGCATATCTCGGCGATCCCGGTTCGGTGCCGGCGCCTGTGCTGAAGACGCTGATCTCGAAGGACTACGCCGCGCTCCGGCGCAAAGAGATCAACAAGGACCACGCCGCCGAGTCGTACAAACCCGGCGCGATGCCAGGCGGCACGCCGAGCGCGGCAATCGCCGAGGCGCTGCAGAACTTCACCGGCCTCGACCGCGGCGACACGATCTACATGACTGTGGCCGACGGTAAAGGCAATTTCGTCTCGTTGATCCAGTCGCTATTCTCCGACTTCGGATCCGGGATCGTCGCGGGCGACACCGGCATCCTGCTGCACAACCGCGGCAGCGGTTTCAATCTGACGCCCGGATCACCCGATCAGATCGGGCCGCACAAGCGTCCGCTACACACGCTGATTCCGGCGTTCGTGATGAAGGACGGCACACCGTGGCTGTCGTTTGGCGTGATGGGCGGCGATCATCAGGCGCAGGGACACACGCAGGTGCTCGTCAACGCGATCGACTTCGGGATGAACGTGCAGGAGGCAGGCGAGGCGGCGCGCGTCACGCACGGCAACAACGGCCTGCTCGTCGAGAGCAACGTGCCGGAGTCTGTGCGCGCGGCGTTGATCCAGCGTGGACACAAGGTGACGTCGAACGCCAACCCCGGAGGCGCATTCGGCGGCTTTCAGGGAATCATGTTCAACCCGCGGACTGGCGTGTTGATGGGCGGTTCGGACGTGCGGAAAGACGGGCTCGCCATCGGATACTGACAGGGACTGGGGGCTGGGGATTCGGGACTAGATTCGGAAGCCGTCTCGCAGGGGATCATCATCATCGACGATGAACGTGTGCTCGCCGGTGATCCAGGCCGAGCCTTCGATCTCCGGGACGATGGCTTCGTATTCACCCACCTGCGTGCGCGACGCGACTCGGCCGCTGAAGCGTGTGCCGATCAGGCTCTCGTGCACGAACGGTTTCTCGCTGCCGAGCAGCCCCATCGCGTCGATCACCGCCATCACCGCCGCCGTCCCTGTTCCGCACGGCGATCGATCCACTTCCGCATCTGCGAAGATCGTGACGTTACGCAGGTCGGCGCTCTCGTTGCTCGGCGGCCCGGTGAAGATCGTCCCGTAGATACCGGTGAGCCCCGCATCGAGCGGGTGGACGATGGTGTGCGCCGCTTCGATGGCGTGCTTGATCTCCATGCCCACGCGCCGGAGCTCCGGCAGGTGCGCGGCATCGATCGGCAGGCCCGCGGCTTCGCTGTCGACGATGGCGTAGAACGCGCCGCCGAAAGCGACGTCGGCGCGAATCTGGCGCGTGGCGAGTTTGACGGTGAGTCCGCCGTGGAGGACGAACGACGGCACGTTCACGAACGCGACGCTCTCAACGCGCGCCCCACCGGACTCACCTGGCCCACCTGTCCTACCTGCCCCCACTCGCGCCCGAGCCCGTATCGTCCCAGCGGGCGAGTCATAGACGATGGTGGTCCCCTCCCCCGCCTCCGTCTGCTGCGCAGACTGTGGCGCGGCAGGCCCGGTCATGATCAGGCCTCGCTCGAGCGCGATCGTCGTGACGGCGATGATCCCATGGCCGCACATCGTGCTGTACCCTTCGTTGTGCATGAACAGGATGCCGGCGTGCGCGCCGGGCGACACCGGCTCGGTGAGGATGGCGCCGTACATATCAGCGTGACCGCGCGGTTCGAGCATCAGCGCGCGACGCAGATGATCCGCGTGCGCCAGCAGCCACTCGCGCTTGGCCAGCATCGTCTTTCCGAGCGGCGAAGGAAACCCGTCCACGATCAGGCGCAGCGGCTCTCCGGCCGCGTGCGCGTCGATTGTCTTCAACGTGATCATTGCGGTAGAACTTTAGCACCGTGAAGGCCTTCTATTCGGATACCTTCGTCCTGCCGCTGCCGGAGCATCATCGTTTTCCGATGGCCAAGTACCGGCTGCTGCGCGAGCGGCTGGTCGACGAGGGAATCCTGTCCGTGGACGACCTGCACATGCCGGAACCGATCTCCTGGGAGGATCTGCGGCTCGTCCACGACGCGGATTACGTCGATGCGGTCGCCACCGGCACACTGCCAGCCGATGCGCAGCGCCGGATTGGCTTTCCATGGTCGCCGATGATGGTCGAGCGATCGAGGCGATCGGCCGGCGCCACGCTCGCGGCAGCGCGCGAGGTGCTCGATGCAGCGCGAAGGCATCAGGCGGGCGTCAGTGCTAATCTGGCCGGCGGCACGCATCACGCGTTCCGCGATCACGGTGAAGGCTACTGCGTGTTCAATGACGTCGCGGTGACCGCCGCCGTGCTGCTTCGCGACGGCCTGATCACGCGCGCCGCGGTCGTTGACTGCGATGTGCATCAGGGGAACGGAACCGCCGCGATCTTCCGCGACGATCCGTCTGTCTTCACCTTCTCCATGCACGGCGCGAAGAACTATCCATTCCGCAAAGAGGTCAGCGACCTCGATGTGGTCTTCGAGGACGGCGCCGCGGACGCGGAGTATCTCTCAGCGCTGCGCCAGCACCTACCGGCGCTGCTCGATGCGCACGACCCGGACATCGTGTTTTATCTCGCCGGCGCCGATCCGTACGAAGGGGATCGGCTCGGGCGATTGCAGCTCACCGTCGAAGGCCTGCGCGATCGCGATCGCATGGTGTTCACCGGCTGTCGCGATCGTCGTCTCCCCGTCGTCGTCGCGATGAGCGGCGGCTACGCGCCGGACATCGACGCCATCGTTACCATTCACACCAACACCATCCGGGAAGCCATTCATTCATGTCTAGCCGTTTCCGCCT
>JANYHS010000158.1 GCA_025358945.1 Acidobacteriota bacterium | reverse complement strand
CTGCGTTGCTCGCCTCTCGGCTCGCGGCGCGCTTCGGCCTCCTCAACACGATGGTGGCCACGCACCTGCCGTCGAATGTGCTGCTGATCCTGCTGCCGCTGATGCCGAGTCTCCCGCTCGCGGTGCTGGTGCTGCTCGTCCGGTTCAGCATCAGTCAGATGGACGTACCGACACGCCAGTCGTACACGATGGCGGTTGTCGATCCGTCGGAGCGCTCGGCGGCCGCCGGCATCACCGGCGTCGCGCGTACGACCGGAGCGGCGCTGAGTCCCCTGTTCGTCGGCTTCATGTTCGCCCGGCCGTCGCTTGTCAACGTGCCGTTCTTCATCGCGGGCGCACTGAAGATTGCCTACGACCTGCTGCTGTACCGGGAATTCAGCGCGGTGACACCGCCGGAGGAGGCCGCGACGCCGGGCGTTACAGGGACTCCCAGGACACGCCCGCGTCGGTGAGCACCTTGCGCGCCATCGCCTGGCCCATCGTCGTCTGTCGGCTGCGCGCGTAGGCGATGAGGTGCTCGACGGTGTCCGGGTCCACGTTCCGCGTCTGGAGACGGGACGTCAGCGCCTGACGGTAGTCCGGATCCTGGGCCAGGGCGCGGACGATCTCGGCAAACGGCTTCTCGTCGCTCATCGACTACAGAATACGACGGCTTCTCCACCCGAACGGTAGAATTGATGCCGCGCCATGAACAACGACGCTGAAGGCGACGTGGAGGTTCGGCTGGATGTCTGGCTCGACGTCGCGTGTATTTTCCGGACGCGATCGGAAGCGCAGAAAGCCTGCCGCGGCGGCAAGGTCGAGGCGAATGGACAGCTTGGGAAACCGAATCGCCGGCTGCGTGTGGGCGATGAGATTCTGATCAGCCGGCCGCTCGGACGCAAGCAGCGATTGAAAGTGCTGGTGCTCGCCGATCGTCATGTCGCCAAACCCGAGGCGCGGGCACTGTACGCAGACCTGACTCCGCCGCCGACAGCAGAAGAGGTCGAACTCCGGCGACAGAATCGGCTGTTCCACGCCGCCATGACGCCGCCGCACTCGCCGGACAAGCGCCAGCGGCGCGCGCTGCGCCAGATGCGCGGCAAATCGTAGCGCGAAGGCTCGATCGTAGCGCGAAGGCTCGATCGTAGCGCGAAGGCTTTAGCCGAGCCCGCCGTCGAGCACACTCCGCACTTTCCGCGCGAACACCTCGGGCGTGAACGGCTTCTGCAGAAACGCCACACCAGGGGCGAGATCGCGCTGCATCACGACATGATCGGTGTACCCGGACATGAAGAGCCTCTTCATCGCCGGCCGCACCAACGCGAGACGATCGGCTAATTCGCGGCCGCTCATGCGCGGCATCACCACGTCCGTCACCATCAGGTGGATCTCGTGCGGATGTTGTAGCGCCATGCGCATCGCCTCCTCACCGTGGCTCGCTGCCAGCACGACGTATCCGTGCCTTCGCAGGACTTCCCCGGCGATCGCGCGCACGGCCTCTTCGTCCTCAACAAGCAGGACGGTTTCGGACCCGAGCGGCGCCTCGCCGTCCGGCGTCGACGACACGGCATCTGTGACCTGCAGGTAGACCTTGAACACCGTGCCGTGCCCCGGCTCGCTGTAAACGCCGATGTAGCCGCCGCTCTGCTTCACGATGCCGTACACGCTGGCCAGTCCGAGGCCGCTGCCTCGTCCCTGCTCTTTGGTCGTGAAAAACGGCTCGAACACGCGCCGCTGCGTCGTGGCGTCCATGCCCGCGCCCGTATCGCCGACCGCGATCATCACATACGAGCCCGGCGTCATCTGCAGGTGAGTCGCCGCGAACGATTCGTCGACCTCGACATTGGCGGTCTCGATCGTCAGCCGTCCGCCGCCTGGCATGGCGTCGCGGGCGTTCACCGTCAGGCTGACCAGCACCTGCTCCACCGACGCGGGATCAACGGTGACGGCCCGCAACCCTGACGCCAGCCCGATGACCAGCTCCATGTCCTCGCCGATCACGCGCCGCAGCAGTGTTTCCATTTGCGTGATCAGCGTGTTGATGAGGATCACCTGCGGCTGCAGCATCTGCCGCCGGCTGAACGCGAGCAGTTGTCGCGTGAGCGAGGCCGCGCGGTCGCCGGCCGCCTGAATCTCCCGCACATCCAGCCGCATCGGATGCCCGTCCGGCAACTCGTCGAGCAGCAGGTGGCAGTACCCGAGGATCGCCGTCAGCATGTTGTTGAAGTCGTGCGCGACGCCTCCGGCCAGCTGTCCCACCGCTTCCAATTTCTGCGATTGGCGCAGCTGATCCTCGAGCCTGCGCCGCTCCGTGATGTCCCGGGCGTTAACGACCACGCCCTCGACAGCGGGATCAGAGAGGCGGCTGACCGCCACGCCCTCCATGATCCGCCACGACCCGTCCGCATGATGAAAGCGCACTTCATCGGTCACCGGCTGCCCCGGATTCGCCACCGCCTCGGCCATGCGCTCGCGCGCCCGTTCGCGATCGTCAGGGTGAAGAACATTCAAGAGCGACCGGCCGACGATGTGATCGAGCTGCCAGCCAAGGTGGCGCATCGAAGAAGGCGTGAGGTAGGTGACGCGTCCCTCCGCGTCGAGCAGCAGCAGTGTGTCGGAACTGTTTTCAACCAGCGCGCGAAAGCGTTCCTCGCTGGCTCGCAGCGCAGCCTCCGCGTGCCAGCGTTGTTGTTCCCCGGCGTGCAGCGCGAGCGCGTGGCGAATCGTGCGCTCGAGCGACTCGACTGTTAGGTGCGTTTTGCTGAGATAGTCGGCAGCGCCGGCTTTCATCGCCT
>JANYHS010000324.1 GCA_025358945.1 Acidobacteriota bacterium | reverse complement strand
GACTGGCGATGTTCGTGGTCGGCGTGCGCTACTTCATCCAGATGGAACGACGATTCGCCGATGTCATCTGACGCCATCGAGATCGCCGGCCTCGGCAAGCGCTACACGATCGGCCAGATACCGACGGGCGAGGCCACGCTCAGTGAATCGCTGACGGCGTGGGCGACGGGTCCGTGGCGCCGCTTCAAGCACATGGCCGGTCGCGGCGATCACTCCAGGCAGTTCTGGGCGCTGAAGGACGTTACGTTCAACGTCGGCGTCGGCGAAGTGATCGGCATCGTCGGCCCGAACGGCGCCGGCAAGAGCACGTTGCTGAAAGTGCTGTCGCGGATCACGCCGCCCACCGAAGGCCACGTCGACCTGCACGGCCGCGTGTCCAGCCTGCTCGAAGTCGGCACCGGCTTCCATCCGGAACTCACCGGCCGCGAAAACGTGTTTCTGAACGGCGCGATCCTCGGCATGTTCCGCGCCGAGATTCTCCGCAAGTTCGACGCGATTGTCGCGTTCGCCGAACTGGAGCAATTCATCGACACGCCAGTGAAACACTACTCGAGCGGGATGTACGTCCGGCTGGCGTTCTCGGTCGCCGCACACCTCGAGCCGGAGATCCTGATCATCGACGAGGTGCTGTCGGTGGGCGACCTGCACTTCCGCAACCGGTGCCTGGGCCGCATGCAGGAGATCCGCGACGACGGGCGCACGGTGCTGTTTGTCAGCCACGATCTGACCAGCGTGCGTCAGTTATGCACGCGCGCGCTGATGCTCAACGGCGGCCGCGTGGTGGACGAAGGCACGCCGGCCGACATTACCCGGCGCTACGAACGCATGTACCAGGAGGGCGGCGAGAACATGTCGGGCATCGCCGAGCGCAACCACCCGCCGCGCGACTATCATCTTCGCCGCGCCGAGTTGCGCAACGCGGCCGGCGCCGCGACGGGACACTTCGAAGCCGGCGACATGATGGAGATCCATCTCTGGTCGAGCGGCCGGGCGCCGGAGAACTCGTACACCGCGGAATTCAGGCTGCGCAACGACGACGGCCGCGTCGTCAGTTTCGGGTCGGCCAACCCGGTGCGCGACCGCTACTACCTCGCCGAGCAGCAGCATTTCGTCTGCCGGCTGGGGCCGCTGCCGCTCACCGAGGGCGCCTACGTCTTCACTTTCGCGGTGCGCGTCTGGAACAAGGAGCACTGGGACATCTGGGAGCGCGCGGTCGGCTTCCAGATCACGTCGTCGGATCTGTTCAAAACCGGATACAGCATCAAAAGCGAACACGGCGGCGACCTGGTCATCAATCAGGAATGGCTGGTCGGGGATTGAGCATGGCGCCGGCAATCCGCCCTCCTCTGCTGTCGATCACGATTCCCTGTTACCACAACCTCGATCAGGCGCGGCGGTGCGTGGCGTCCATCCTCGCGCAGACGTGGACCGACTTCGACCTCACGCTCGCCGACGATGGCGACGGCGACGACTACCGGGAGTACGTCGCATCGCTCGGCGATCCGCGCGTGCGCTACCAGCGCAACCCGATCCGCCTGGGCGCCATGCGCAACATGTTTCAGGCGATCGGCGCCGGCGCCGGTAAATACACACTCGCCTTCCACGAAGACGATCTGCTCGGGCGGCATTTCCTGTCCGCAGCCGTCGGGGTCCTGGAGAGCCATCCGTCCTGTGGTTTTGTCGCGGCCGAACTGCGCGAATTCATCACCGACCCGTCACCAGAGCAGCTCGCCGGACGCACCTCGGATCCCGGATACAACCTGTTCGAGTCGCCGGCCGATTTCGTGCGCGGCATTCTGAGCGGCCTGGAGCCGATGTTCGGATCGGTCGTCTATCGGCGGGCGGCGCTGGACGGAGTGGTCGCGGCGCACGATGAGTACGGCACGCTGGTCGATCGACCGTTTCTGATGGGCATCATGCAGCGCTGGTCGGCCGCGGTTCTGCGCGAACCGCTGGCGTGGTACCGGCATCACGGCGACAACGCGCGCCACACCGGCATGAGCACCGAGCACATCCTGCACCTGTTCACGCTGTATCGAACGACGCTGCCGACGCCGCTGAACCCGAGAGACCGGGCGCTCTTTTTCACCTATAGCGGCTATTGGCTGTTCATGTTGTACCGGCTCACGGCGCCCGCCCAACGATCGACGCTCAGGCGGTTCGTCGTCCAGGCATGGCGCCGCGATCTCTACAATCCGCGATGGTCGCGAGGATACGGACGGAAGCGGTTGCTCGCGTTGATGCTGACCGGACAATGATGGCGCCGAGATGAAGATCATCGCGCTGATGCCGGTCCGGAACGAAGCCTGGGTGCTGCCGCACTCGCTGGCGTGCCTGTCCGCGTTCTGTGATGTCGTCCTGGTCAACGATCAGAATTCGGAGGACGGGTCCCGCGAGATCTGCCGCCGGTTTCCCAAAGTCGTGCTGATCGAGTCCTCCGAACGGCTGGTCTGCGAGGAAGCGCGCTGGCAGCTCCTCGATGCCGCACGCGACTACGACGGATGCAACCTGCTGTGGTGCACGGACGCGGATGAATTGCTGTCGCCCCGGCTCGCGACGCAGTTCTTCGAGAGCCGGCGTGACGAACTGACACCAGGCACCGTGGTCGAGAGCCTCTACTACCATCTGTGGAACCGCGCCGATCGATACCGAACCTCCGGGTATCCGTACGCGCCATATTGGAAACAACTGGGATTGGTCGACGATCGGCACATGGACTACAGCCGTGCGAACAGGTTGCCGCTGCACGAACCGCGCGTGCCGCTGGACGGCGCGGTCGGGGTGCTGCGCGCCACCGATCTGCCGGTGCTGCACCTGCAGTGGCTGCTCTCCGAACGCAACCAGATGAAGCAGGCGTGGTACCGCTGCCGCGAATGGCTGGACGGCGCGAAGACCGCGGCGGCGATCAACGCGTTCTACGCGGTCGCGCTTCCCGACCCGCGCATCCAGACCGACGTCCTACCGCCGGCATGGGTGCAGGACGTCACCTTTCCCGACCTCGCCGTCGATCGCGAACAATCGTGGCAGGAGCGCGACGTGCTCGGCTGGTTCAACGAGCGCACGCCTGAATTCTTCGAGCCGCTGGAAATCTGGCACATCGCGACGTTGCGCGAGCTGTTTCGTCGCCACGCCGGGCGGGAGCCGCGGCCCGATCGATCGTACGTGCCGTCGTGGCCTGCCCGCGCGCAGCGCTTCGGCCGGCGCGTGTACCACGCGGCGCGACGCCGGCTGCCGATGTGACATGGCGCGCCCCTTTCTCACCGTCCTCACGTCGCCGCTGC
>JANYHS010000323.1 GCA_025358945.1 Acidobacteriota bacterium | reverse complement strand
GATCGCTTCGCACACGCGCGCGACACCAGGCGTGTAGGCCATCGACAGATCGGCGCGCGTCTTGAGCGGCGTCTTCGAGACAACCTCGATCTTCCCGCCAAGATGCATGAGGAACGTCCGGTCGGAGACGTGGATCACATGGATCCCATGCACCTTCCGGACTTCGGCGACGATGGTTTCGCCGTGCTTGTCGGACGCGGCGTTGACCGTGATGTCGCGCGTGATCGACTCGCGGCCGGCCTCGACGATGTCGATCGCTTCGATGTTGCCGCCGGCCTGCCCGATCACCGTCGTCAGCCGGCCCAGCGTGCCCGGCTTGTTGCTGAGTTTGATGCGGAGCGCCAGGCTGTAGCTCGGGCTCGGAGCGCCCTCTGGCGCCAGAATCTGTTGTTCAGTGGTGGTCACGGATCGTTTCTATCACATCCGTGATTTCCGGCGTACCCCTGCGTGTCTCACACCGGCGGCGCCTGCGCAGCCTCGCTCAGCTACAATCTCTGCCGAGCCGATGCTGATCGCCTTCACGATGCTCTGCGCACTTGCATTGCAGACGCCGACAGCGGCGCCCGACAGCACACCGCTGGAACCCGATCGTCCCGACGTCACCAACGGCACACACATCGTCGATGTCGGACTGCTGCAGGTGGAGTTCGGCGGTCTGTTCAATCGGACCGGTGACGGCAAGCACAGCAGCGGGACACCAATCACCGCGCGGGTTGGCCTCACCACCTGGCTCGAAGCGCGCGTCAGCACCGACGGCTACCTGTCGGTGATCGATCCGATCGAGGGCAATCAGACCGGACTCGGCAACGTGCAAGTGGGAGCGAAGCTGCGGCTCTGGGCGGATCCCGGAGGCGTGCCGGTGCTCTCGATTCTGCCGACGATCACTCTTCCGGTCGCGAGCGAGAGCAAAGGCCTCGGCTCCGGTCAGGTGGATTTCACGATCGCGCTGCTCACAGGTACCGACTTCCTGAAGCACGGGCACATCGATGCCAACTACAGCATCGGGCGCATCGGCGCCGGCACAGACCTGCCGCGATTCACGCAGCACCTCGTCTCGTTCTCCGCCAGCGCGGAGATTCCCGGGCCGGTGACACCCTACGTCGAGAGCTTCTGGTTCTCCCGGCAGGATCCAAACGGCGGTGCGGTGACCGCGATCGACGCCGGCGCGATTTACGTGATCAATGCGCGGCTCGCGCTCGACGGTGGCATTCAGGTCGGCCTCACCACGGCCGCGCCATCGGTGTCGCTATTCGGCGGCATGTCCGTGGTCGTCGGCGACGTGCTCGGTGATCACGGCGTCCACGCGCGGCGGCGCGAAGCGGCGCGCCGGGCGGCGAAGGGTGTACAGTCCAAGTAATGGAATCGGAAGAGCTGATGGAGCTGCGCGAAAAGGTCGGCGAGCAGAGCGGCAACCGGCGCATCGGCCTGACGATGGCGGTGTTCGCGGCGTTCCTGGCGATGGTGACGCTGATGGGTCATCGCCTGCACACCGAGGAAGTCGTGCTGCAGACGAAGGTGGTGGACGGCTGGGCCTACTACCAGGCGAAGAACACGCGATCGCAGATGTACGCGGCCGACGCCAAGCTCGCCGCATTGCAGGGAGCGGCCGGCAGCGAACTGGCGCAGTCGTGGGTCGAGAAAGCCACCGACGAGAAGAAGGGCGCGGACGAGATCCGCAAGTCAACCGAAGAACTCGACGTGGAGACCCGCCTCGCCGCCAGCCGCGCGACGATGTTCGACGCGAGCGAGGTGTTCCTGGAAATCGCGATCGTGCTCTGCTCCATCGCGTTGCTGACGGGCACCAGCCGCTTCTGGCAGGTGTCGTTTGTCAGCGCGGCGATCGGTCTCGTGCTCGGCGCGCTCGGGTTTCATCCGCTGTAGGCCTAGCGGTCGCGGGGGTCGGGGTACCAGACTTCGCCGGGTGGGATCGGACGCCGCCACGCGCGCGCGCTGCAGCGGATGCACCGGTGCGGGCGCAACGGCGTCAACATCTTCAGAAACCGCTCGCCAATCGATCGGCTATGCGATCGTTCCATCATGCTGTCGCACTTCTTACAGCGCGGGACGGTGACTGCCATCGTGTTGATTGCCTACCGCGTGACCACCGCCGTGATGTAGCCGCAAGCGTCACACCGCACATACGTCATGGGCGGTGTCTCAGATTTTCCGGTCACCGTCGTGCGAGCGCTCCCGCACTTGGGGCAATTGGGCGGAGGCGGCGATGGTCGCGTCGGCATAAAGAAGCTCTTAACAAGCTTCGTGCCGACCGCATACTACTCTAAAATGCGTTATTCGACCATGAATGCACAAATGGACGTGCAAATACGTGTTCACTTACGGAACACATAGATTACGGAATTGACCAGGTTTACGGGTGCAGGACGCTGACGGTGTAGCTCACCGCGGAGGTCTGGCCACCGACGTCCCGGACGTCCACGCAGAGGGTGCCCGGGCTGGCCATACCCGAGAGCTGCGCGGTCGCGCCCGCCACGGCCTCCACTGACCCACCCGCCACCGCCGGGCAGACCGTGTCGCCAGGTGTGCCGATGCTGACGCCCATCACCGCTGTGGCCGGCGTGGTCGCGGTCATCGTGACGTCGATCTGGCCGGAGGCGATGACGGTGAACCTGTGAAAGTCGTGCCCGTCGACCGGCACGGTCCCGCTAAATGTGTCCGTCGTCCGCGTGGTGGTCGGCGCCGTGGTGGTGGTCGCGGTCGTGCTGCTGCTGTTCTTGCAGCCGCCTGTGGCGAGCAGAAGCACGGTCGCCGCCAGCGCGAAGCTCTTGTTCATGCGCACCCTATTGTACCGTCAGCGTCACGCCGCTGAAGTGCGCCAGCGACGTCCCCGCCGTTGCGCTGATCGTCACGATGTAACTGCCGGCCGGCGTGCCACTCGTCGTCGTCGAAGCCGTCTGGCCGGTGCCGGAGAGCGCGATTACGTGCGGGCTGCCGGTCGCGCTGTCGACGATCGACAGCGACCCGGTCCGCGTGCCCGCCACGGTCGGCGTGAAGTTGATGGACACGGCGCAGTTCGCACCCGAGTTCACCGACCCGCCGCAGTTGTTGACGCCGCTGAAATCACCGGCGGTGGTGATGCCAGCGATCGTGAGCGCGTCGGCGCCCGTGTTGGTGATGTAGATCAGCTGCCCTGGCGCGGTGGTATTGAGCGTCTGCGTGCCAAAGGTCAGCGCGGACGGGAACACCGTGATACCGGCCGCCTGCGTCGTGAACGTGGCCGCGGGGCGCACGCGCCCCGTTGATGCCGCGGTCAACGCGTTGGACACGGTCGAGATCGTCAGCGTCGAACTCGCGCCTTTGGCGCCGGGGATCACGGTCGGCGGATTGAACGTGCACGTCGTCTGCGGGGGCAGATTGCCGCTCGCGCAGCTGAGCGTCACCACGCTGTTGTACGCCCCGCCCTGCGGCGAGACGGTGATGAGGTGTCGGCTCGTCCCGCCAGCCGGCACGGTCGCCCCGTTCGGGTCCACGGTGATCCCGAAATCGGTGACGGTGATCTGCATGTCGACGAGCGGCGAATACGCGAACCCGTTGTTACTGGCCGCCACGGACACGGCGTTCGCGCCAAATCCACAGGTCATCGCCGTGCCCGGCGCGGCGCCACAACCGCCCGTCCAGTTCAGGCTCTTCAGGCCGCACGCGTTGGGATCGACGAACCCGAGTTGATCGGCCGTCAGGCTTGCGCCGAAGGTGTTGTTGGCGTCCAGCGTCAGCGTGGCGGTCTTCCCTTTCCAGACCGGCAGCGTCGCGTAAATGGCGCCGAGCGCGTCTGCACGGCCCACGCCGAAGATGTTGTCGGGAGTGGTCGCGCTGACCGACGCCGAGTGCCCGAGAATCAGGCTGCGCAGGGCGCCACGCGCACTGTCGGGCACGATGGTGCTGGTCGATCGGTTCAGCAGGCACGGCGCGCTTTGCAGCACGAGCGCGGCGATGCCGCCCAGATGCGGTGATGCGGCCGAGGTGCCGAAGAACGGCGCCGGGAACGATCCGGCTCCTGAGATCGAGACGCCATCAACAGCGGCGATGTCCGGTTTGATGCGGCCGTCGAGCGTCGGCCCGCGGCTGCTGAAGAACTCCGCCGTGCGGTGCGAGGCATCGAGGCACGATTCGTTGGGCACTGACGAGAACGCGCTCGCCGCAGCCGCTGACGCCGAGCAGATCGCGCCGACCGAGACGACGCTGACGGGCGAGCCGCCGGCGTCACTCTGGGCCGACACGCTGCGCGTCGCGGTGTTGTAGTTGTGGCGCGCGTGGTTGGGCGGCGCCAGGACCAGCGGTCCACCGGCCGCGCATTCCGGCTGCAGCGAGAAGATATTCAGGTTCCGCGGCTGCGCCGCACCGCGCACGTTCTGCACGACGATCAGAAAGCGGTCCGCCGCGCCACGGTTCACGTAGTCGATCACCTCGACCGGATCCTGTCGCCCATTCTGGACGTCGGTGCTGCTCGCCACCACTTTCCCCGTGCTCTGCTGCACGAGGTACATGTCGTAGTTGTTGCTCGATCCGCCAAACGGATCGTTCCACGACAGGAAAATCGCGGCTTCACCGTTCTGCGGCAACCCGATCACGTTGTACGGCTGGGCGCCAAGCCCCAGAACGTCGGTCGTGTCTGCCGTCCGTTGAAACAGGTGCAGGCGGCCCGGCGTCGTGATGCCGGAGATCGTTGTGCCGTCAACACCGGAGTCGGCGTACGCGCCGTAGTAATGGTTGTCGGCGTCGTTGCCGACTGATGTGAAGTAGGCGCGAATCGGCCACGCCGGGTTGTTCAACGCCGCGGCGGTGTTCTTCGACACGTTACTCGTGCCGTCGTACGGCTCGCCGTAGAACCCGATGTCGTCGAGGACGACGTCGTTGGACGCCGCGAGAAAATTGACCGCGTTGTTGAACGCCAGATCGGTGTCGCCGTTGGCGAAGGTCAGCTTCGCGCCCGGCGCGAGGTCGTGCACGATCTCGAGCAGCGCCGTGCCTTCCGCGCCGGCGCCGGCAAACGTGCATGCGGGTGTCGTGACGGGCGGCAGTCCTTCGAGGTCGTTGTTGGCGCTGAACGAGCGCGCGACAATGCCACCGCTGCTGCCGGTGAGGACGCCGGCCGCGTTGCGCACGCCGGCAGATTGCGGCAGATCGGCAGTCGCCATCGGGCCGCCGTCGACGCCGCCGCAATTCGCGGTGCAGCCGGTGGTCGCGAAGACCCCCTTGATGCCGTCGGAGATGACGCCGACGCGGACGCCGGTACCGTCGAGCGCGTACGTGGCGCGCACCGCATCCGCGTTCAGGATCGCGTCGCCTTCCGTGTTGAAGCTGCCGACGCGCGACCGCGCGTACGTGGGCAGGCGAATCATGTCGACCACGGCCAGCTGCGCCACGGCATTCAGCCGCGAGGGCGACAAGTGCGCCTGAACGCGGCGCCGCGCGGCGTCGGTCAACTCGATCGTGACGCCCGCATCCGTGAGCTGGCGGACCGTGTCGTCGG
>JANYHS010000131.1 GCA_025358945.1 Acidobacteriota bacterium | reverse complement strand
AGGTTCAACGTTCAGCGTTCGTTCACACCGGCGTCTGGGGCAACCTGGCCGCCGGTTTTTTTGGTAGACTCGCGCGGCTGATGGTTCCCGGCCGGCGTCTCTTCCTCCTCTGCTACGCGGCGTCGGGAGCGGCGGCGCTCGTCTACGAAGTCACCTGGACGCGACTGCTCACTCTTCAACTCGGCCACACCGTCGCCGCCGCCAGCACCGTGCTCGCGGCATTCATGGGAGGCCTGGCGCTCGGCGCCTGGCTCGCCGGCCACTGGCCATCGACGACGCGTAGCAGAGGAGGAAGAGACG
This sequence comes from Acidobacteriota bacterium, assembly GCA_025358945.1. GTDB lineage: Bacteria > Acidobacteriota > Vicinamibacteria > Vicinamibacterales > CAVVIG01 > CAVQFC01. The sequence goes on along the minus strand of JANYHS010000131.1, from coordinate 2,902 downwards.
CCGGCCGGGAACCATCAGCCGCGCGAGTCTACCAAAAAAAACCGGCGGCCAGGTTGCCCCAGACGCCGGTGTGAACGAACGCTGAACGTTGAACCTTGAACGCGGAACCCTGTCTAGAAGTCGAACTTGAAGCCGATCTTCAGCACACGGGGAGCGACGATCTCCTGAATGCGACCGAAGTAGGACACTGTTTTTCGCGCGGCGTCGAACGCCGCCTGGTCGGCGTTTCCGCGAGTGACCGTGCCATAGCCGGTCTGTCCGGCGCCGGAGTTCATCACGTTGTGCAGTTCGGCGATGAACGACGCGCGATGGCTGCTGAACCGCACGCTCTTCTCGGCGCGCAGAGACAGCAGGTTCAGCCGGTCCTGCCGGTAGGTGCCACGCGGCTCGACGCGGATGTTGGTCGTGCCCTGCGCGAAGGCCACGCTCAGGTTTCGGTCGTAGGGCAAACCGCTCAGCGCCTGATAGTTCGCGCCGAGGTTGAGGCCCCACGGCGCCTGGTAGCTGCCGAGCAGCTTGAAGGCATGCGGCTGATCCGGAGATGCCGTGGACCCCTGCGGCGCGGTGGCGCCGAGGTGCACGAAATCGAGCTGGTTGTTGGGATCCGTGTAGTCCAGCGCGATATCGCCGTCCATCTTCGACCAGACGTAGGACGCCTGCATCTGCCAGCGGTTGGACATCCGCTTGTTCACCGACAGCTCGAACGCCTTGTAGCGCTGCGTGCACGACACGGACGTGTTGTTGCCGCAGTTGGTGTGCAGGAACGTATCCTTCCCGAGGTACGCCGATTTGACGTCGTAGAAGGTCAAGGACCGATCGTCGCCCGTGCCGCGAATGTTGTCCGGTCCAAAGTCCGTGACCACGCGCGTCGGCGCGTAGACCGTGCTTGTGACCTGGTCACACGGAAGACCGAAACAGTCCTGATTGACCGTCTGATCCTTGAACCATCGCTGGATCCAGTCGACGTTCAGCGACCAGTTGCTCGCCAGCTCGCGCTGGAACGCGAACATGATTTCGTCGTTCTTCGGATCTTTCAGGTTGGGATCGATGCTGTTGGCCTTCGGGACGAACTGACTCTTCAACGCGCCCAACTCGTTGTTGTCGACGATGCCGTTGCCGTTCTTGTCACCGAGCCAGGAGTACACGACTGGGATGTTGGCCGTGCTGATGCTGTTCGGGTTCACGCTGCTGAACTCCGTCGTGTACATCGACTCGTAGTACCGGCTGTAGCTCGCCTTCGCGACGTTCTTGCCGTCCTCGGTGAGCTTGAACACCACGCCGGTGCGCGGCGCGAACGTGTTCCAGCTGAAGCCGGGGTCGACCTCCGCGAAGTTGGTGACGGGGAACCAGCGCCCGCCGCCGCCGGACTGGGCCGGGATCGTGCCGTCGTAGTGTGAGAAGCGCAAGCCAAGGTTCAGGGTGACGCGCGAGTAACTCGCCCGGTCCTGCACGAAACCCGCGAAGTTTTTCATCTTGGTCTGCTGCGTGAGCGGTGTCGCCCAGCCATAGACTTCCGACGGGACGCAGCCGGTCGTGACCTGGTTGTTGCAGGTCGCGCCGTCAGCCGAACTGGTGTAGCGCAGACGCGTATCGTTGAAGATGACGAACGTATCCGTGCCGGTCGGTGTCCACCAGTTCTCGAAGCCGGTCTTGAGCTGATGACTCGCACCGAGGAAGCCGTCGATGTAGCGCGTCAGGCCGATATTGGTCTGGTGTCTGTACGCGTCGCGGAAGCGCTCGCCGGTCGGTTCCGGGCCGTCGATGTAGACGCCGGTCGTCACATTGAACGTCGACGAATGCTGCGCGCTCGCCGGGAGCGCATTGAACTCGTCGGCCCACGTGCTCGGCCAGTGCATGTGGAAGTAGGTCGACGACACTTCCAGGAACGTGTTCTGACCCATGACCGATGTCCAGTTCGCGTTGAACAGGTTCTTCGGGGATTCCTGATGCAGCGTGTTCATCGGCAACGGCTGGGCGGGGCCGGCGTTGCGGTTCGGCTGGAACTTGCGGTTGTACGTCCAGAACCCCGACAGCTGGTTGTTCTTGTTGATCTGGTATTTGGTGCTCGCAGTGTAATTGCGAAGGTTCGACTGGAACGGATTGGTCAGCGTGCCGTCCGCGCCCACCGTCGTGTATCCACTCGTCGCTTCGGTCGTGCTGTAGTTGCGGAACGATCCGAACCACCACAGTCGATCCTTGATGAACGGCCCTCCGAAGCTCGTGTTGACATCGCTGAGATTACGCAGCGTCGGGTCCGTGATGCCCTGGGCCCGCAGGTCGTCGGTGATGTTGGTGGCCGTAAAGTGATCCCAGTAGCCCTTACCGGTGACGCTGTAATTCACGTCGCCCTTGACGACGTTCCCGCCGCTCTTCGGGATCACGTTGATATTGGCGCCGCCCCCGCCGCCGACTTCGGCGCCCATGGCCGCCGTGTCGACCGAGACCTCTTCAGCCGATCCGAAGTCCATGTAATACATCGAGCCGTAGTTCTGCGGGGTGTCCGCCGTGACGCCGTAGTAGTTCAGGTTGTAGTTGCCCGCGCCGTGCGCGGTCATGCCCGTCGATGTGGCGGCGTTCAGCCCGCCCGGGTCCTGCCGGCCCATCGTCATGCCAGGGAGGACGGTGGTCGACCCGAAGATCGTGCGCGAGGTCGGCACGTTCGCCAGGATTTCCTGCGACAAGCGCCCGCCGACTTTCGTGTTCTCGACGTCGACCGTCGGCGACGAACCGCTGACCGTCACCGTTTCCTGCAGCGATGCCAGCTTCATCACCGCGTCTACGGTCACCGTCTGGCGGACGGGGACGACGATGCCCTGGCGGACCAGCGGCGCGAAGCCGGCCAAATCCATCTTCAGTTTGTAGGTGCCGGTGTTGACGCCGGGGAAGCGGTACACGCCGCGCT
>JANYHS010000110.1 GCA_025358945.1 Acidobacteriota bacterium | reverse complement strand
AAGTATATCTATTCCCCGAGCCGCTGGGGTAAATCCGCCACCACATACGCCATGACGGCGACGGCCGCCGCACATTTCGCCATCTCCGCCGGATCGATCTTGTCGATCGTGTCGGCCGGGGTGTGGTGGATCAGGAAGTATTTCGCGCCGTCCACCTCGAGCGACATGCCCGGCACGTGTCCTTCCGTCATGCTCGGCCCGATGTCGGCGCCGCCGCCGCCAGGGCTGATCTGATCGGCCGCGATGCCGGTCAGCAGTGTGGCAATCGCCTTCACCGTTTCGCGTCCCGTCTCGTTGCCGGTGAAGCCGAAGCCGAGCGGCCGGAACACGCCGCCGTCAGACTCCAGCATCATCACGTGCTTGGCTAATTCCGCGCGGTGCTGATCGCGGTAGGCCAGGCCGCCGCGGCCGCCGTTTTCCTCGTTGGTCCACAACACCACACGGACCGTCCGCCGCGGCCGCAGGTTCAGCTTCTTCATGATCCGCAACGCCTCCCACGTCACCACGCAGCCGCCGCCATCGTCGGTCGCGCCGGCGCCGACGTCCCACGAGTCCAGGTGTCCGCTGACGACGACCACCTCGTCCGGGCGCTCGCGTCCACGAATCTCGCCGACGACGTTGGCGGACTCGGCGTCCGCGTCGAAGTGCGCGTCCATCTTCAGCCGCACGATGACCTTGCTGCCGCGATCCGCCATGCGCTGGAGGCGATCGGCGTCCTCTGACGAAATCGCCGCGGCCGGAATCTTCTTCACATCGGCCGCGTACTGCAGCGCGCCGGTGTGGGGCGTGCGGAGGCCGGCGTTGCCGACCGCGCGAATCAACATCGCCACCGCGCCGAGACGGGCAGCGCGCGACGGACCGGTCGATCGGAACCGCACGGTCTCGCCGTAGTTCGTGTACGGCACATTGAAGAGCACGATGCGGCCCTTCGCGGCGGCGGCCCTGGCGTCGAGCTCCTCGAACGTGTGGACGATGAGGACTTCGGCCTGGATGCCGTCGCCGGTCGTGCCGACGCTGTCACCCAGTCCGAGCATCACCATCGAATGGCGGGCGGGTTCGACGACCTCCGCGCTCTCGGCGCCGCGGACCCACTTGGGCACCATCACCTTCTCGGTGTGCACGTTCTCCAGTCCGTCCTTGTTCATCTCGGTCACCGCCCAGGCAATCGCGCGATCGAGCGCCGGCGTTCCGCTCAGGCGATTGCCGATCGAGTCGGTCAGCACGGCCAGGCGATCCCAGGCGAACGTGCTGCTGACGGCTTCGCCGATCAGTCTGGAGGCGGGGTCGCGGTAGGACTCCAGCCATGCCGGTTTGGCTGACGGCAGCTGCGGCGTCTGCGCGCCAAGAATAGTCGTGGTGGCGGCGAGGGCAACAACCGGGAGCGCGAGCAGTAATCCAACACGACGTCGCATCTGGGTAGCCTCCGAGGTGGATGTAGGCGGAGCCCTTCCGGGCCCGCGTCAGAGCGTGGTGCTGACCCGCGCCGCGGAGACCTTCTCCGGCTCCGGCGTGAAGTCCTCACCAGGGTTGATGAAGCGATCCTTCTCGAACCGGTACTGCTTGTCGTGGAGCTGGCGATATCGTCCGTCGAGCGCGATCAGTTCTTCGTGCGTACCCTTTTCGACGATCTCGCCGTGCTCGAGCACCATGATCTGGTCGGCGCTGCGGATCGTCGACAGCCGGTGCGCGATCACGAACGTGGTCCGCCCGGCGCGCAGGGATTTCAGCGCGTCCTGGATCATCGCCTCGCTCTCGCTGTCGAGGCTCGACGTGGCCTCGTCGAGGATCAGGATCTTCGGGTCGGCGAGAATCGCGCGCGCGATCGCCACGCGCTGACGCTGCCCGCCAGACAGGCGGACGCCGCGCTCGCCGACGATGGTGTCGTAGCCCTGTTCGAAGCTTTTGATGAATTCGTCGCAGTGCGCAATCCGGCTGACCGCCTTGATCTCCTCGCGCGACGCGTGCGGCCTGGCGTAGGCGATGTTCGCCGCGACCGTGCCGTCGAAGAGGAAGTTGTCCTGCAGCACCACGCCCAGGTGCTCGCGGTAGTCGCGCAGCTTCAGCGTGGTCAAATCGTGGCCGTCGACGACGACGCGGCCCGTCTGGGGACGGTTGAACGTCATGACCAGGCTGATCAGCGTGCTTTTGCCCGAGCCGCTCGAACCGACCAGCGCGGTCGTGGATCCCGCCGGCGCCTTGAACTACACGTGCTTCAACACCGGTACGCCAGGGTTGTACTCGAACGTGACGTCCTCGAACGCGATTTCGCCCTGCACATCCGCGAGCGGCGCGCGATCCGCGTCCTCCTGATCTTCAGTCGCCATCTGGCGAATTTCGCGGATGCGGTCGAGACCGGCAAACGCTTCGCTTACCTGCGTGCCGATATTGGCCAGCTGAAACACCGGCACGGTGATCATTGCGGTGAACGCGAAGTACTGAAAGAAGTCGCCAATCGTCATCTGGCCTGCGCGAATCGCCGATCCGCCGACCAGCATCATCGCGATGCCGATGGCGGCGATCACCAGCGACGAGAAGGCGCCGATCGACGACACACCAGTCAGCGACTGGGCGACGTTCCGGAACAGACGATGCGCGCCGTGCGCGAAAACGATCTCCTCGCGCTTTTCCGCCGTGTAGGCCTTGACGATGCGGACGCCGCCGAGCGATTCAGCGAGCCGTCCGGTGACCTCGGCGTTGATCTGCCCGCGCTCGCGAAACAGCGGGCGCAGGCGCTTGAACGCCGTCGCCATGCCGCCGCCGAACAGCACGAGGATCACCAGCGTGATGACCGTCAGTCTCCAGTTCAGATAGACCAGAAAGCCGAGCGCGATCGCCGCCGTGAGAATCGATCCGGTGAGCTGCACCAGACCCGTGCCGACGAGGTTCCGGATGCCTTCGGCGTCGGTCATGATCCGCGAGATCAGGACGCCGCTCTTGGTCGAGTCGAAGTAGCGGATTGGCAGGCGCATCACGTGCGCCTCGACGTCCTTGCGCATGTCGGTGATCGCGCGCTGCGCGGCAACGCCCAGAATCTGCGAGTTCGCGAACGAGCTCACGGCGTCGACGATCGCCGCTGCGCCGACCGCCATCGCGAGCTTGGGCAGCAGATCCCAGTGTCCCTTCGCCACCACATCGTCCATCAGGTACTTGGTGGACGCCGGCAGGACGAAGCCGGACAGGCGGTTGATCAGCATCAGCAGCAGGCCGAGCCCGAGGCGTTTGCGGTGGGTCCAGATGAGGGCGCGGGCTTCTTCCCAGCTGTCGGCGGTGAACGCTTTCTTCTTGGGAGCCTTGGGTGCGCCGGCGGCTACCGCCGGCCCGGGTGTCTTCTCTGGATGGGCCACGAGCCATGATACGACGGGTCCACGGCGGCCGGGCGACACATGGGCGGGCCGGGCGCGACGACAGGGCTCAGGGCTGACCTCTGATGGCGCAGGCCGTCAGTTCTCCGAGCCGCGCGCCGTGGACAGCGGGGAGGAGCCGCCCCTTCAGCCGCGTGTAGGTGACGCGTTGCCGTGGTGCTCGTTGTTGTGGCTGACGTTGTAAGAGCAGCATCATGCTTGCGCCGCGCGTCGCCCGGCTAATCTGCGCGAGCATGATCCGGCCGGCCCGCAGCGCCACAGCGTCTGGAGTGAACGGGTCTGCCGAGCGTGTTGTACAGTGCTCGAACCGTGTCAGGTCGTGACCGAGCTGTCATCGTTGCCGGGCTGATCGCAGCCACGGCCCTCTGCTGGGTGTGGATCATCCCGATGGCCCGGGACATGTACGGACCAATGACGGGACTCTCGGTGTGGATGATGACGCCCACATGGGATCCCACGCACGTCATCCTGTTGTGGGCGATGTGGGCAGTGATGATGGCGGGCATGATGCTGCCGACAGCGGCGCCATTACTGATGTTGTACGCCGAGGTCGCCCGCCGCACCGAGCCGGCGCGGCGCGCGGTGCTGAGCGTGTACGCCCTGGCCGCAGGGTACGTGCTGGTGTGGTCGGTCTTCAGCGTCGCCGCAACGCTCCTGCAGCGCCTTCTGAGCCGCCTGCTTTTGCTGACGCCGATGATGGAATCCGCACGGCCGTCGGCGACTGCGGCGTTCCTGTTGATCGCGGGGGCCTATCAACTCACGCCGCTCAAATGGGCATGCTTGAAGACGTGCCGGTCACCGCTCTCGCTGATCATGCAGCGCTGGCGTCGTGGCTCGTCAGCTGCGTTTCGCATGGGCGTCGAGCACGGTCTGTATTGCCTGGGGTGCTGCTGGTCGCTGATGCTGTTGCTCTTCGCGGGAGGCGTGATGAACCTTACCGTCATTGCGGCGCTGACTGGGTTGGTGCTGGTCGAGAAAGTGACACCCTTCGGGCGGCAGGTCGCCCGCGTGAGCGGGCTCGTTCTCATCGGCTGGGCGCTATGGCTGTTCTTTAGGCGTTAGACCAGTCGAACTCGTAGAAGATCCAGTTCGACTTCTCGGCGCCCACGGAGATGCCGGCCGCTGCGGCGTGGAACGATCCTTGGCCGCACTCGCCCTTCTTCCAGATGAATCCATTCGGAAGGTGCACGTCGGCCAGATGCTCTTCACCCGTCACCGGATTCTTGAACGTGTCGCCGCGTCCCTCGGCAAAACTGCCCGCTGTGAAAACCTTCTTGCGGCCTTCGCCTGAGATGGTGATGGGCGCTTTTTCGAGACCGACGACCTGGAATGTCGGCCCGAGCAGAGCCCACGGCATGCCACCCAGTTTGCCAGTGAAAATCTGCGCTAGCGCGTCGATCTGCATGTCGGTTGTCGCCGGCTCGACCACGAACACGGCCCTTCCGTTGCCTTCGTGAATGGCTTTGGGCCAGTCGATGATGGCGGCGCATTTCAGGCCGGAGAGCTGGACGTCCCCACACGAACCGCTGCGGATCTCCAGACCCACGAGGGTGCGACAACTGCCATCCTTCGAATTTGGAAATCCGCCGAAGTTGCAGCCGCAGCCGAAGTCGCAGTTGCAGTATTCGTAGCCGTTGCCATCAAGGGCCCAGCGAGTCGCGGTAGCGGTAGCCATAATGCGCAGATTATGCTCTCAAAGGGCCTCGGAGACAATGCCTGACGCCTGCAATGTTCCTGAAATGCCGGCTACCCTTCTGACTCTTTAGGCCGCGCGCCCAGGGGTTCCAGTTCATTGAATGTTTTCTCGAATGGCGGTCGCCAGTCCCGCCTCGTCGTTGGTGCCGGTGATACGGTAGCCGCGCGATTTGAGTGCATCCGTGGCGTTGCCCATGACGTACGCCGTGCCGGCGAAGTCGAGCATCTCGACGTCGTTCAGGTTGTCGCCGACGGCCATCACGTCCACTGCGGCGATCCCCTGGAGTGCGGTCCAGCGGGGTCCGAGAACGGGTCTTCCGTCAACCTCGGGAGGTCGCTAATGCCGGCTATCGTCCTGTTCGCCGCGATCGATGCGGCGAGTGGGGCGGCGTTTTGTGTCGAGTCCGCCTTTCAGGCGTCCACACGCTCGACTTCGCCAGGTCTGGCGCCCGCAATCGCTTCCAATGCGCCTGGAACTCGCGGTAGCAGATCTTCCAGCTTGTTGCTCGGCGCCACCAGCACGATGACGAACAGACCGGACACCTCGAGCTGTTGCTGGAACTCCAGATTCTTGTCGCCGGTAATGAAAACTTCAAAGCCAGCCGACAGCGCTTGCTTCAGGAGAGCGCCGTTCTTCAGTCCCGCCCAGCCCTGCTCCTGTGTCGTTCGAACATCGTGCCCCACGAAGTACGGCGCGAGTTGGCGGGGCAGTTGTTCATCGAGGAGAATGCGCACGGCCGCTTACTGCTTCATGCGCCGCCTCAAGGGCGGCAATGGCCTGCTCGCGCGAGACGGACGGAAACGCGTCCAGGAACTCTTCAAGGCTGTAGCCCCCTTCCAGGTAGTCGATCAGGTTTCGGAACGGAACGCGCGTTCCGACGAACACGGGGACCCCGCCAAGGATCTCCGGGTCGCTGTGAACGACGGTTGTGACGCTGGGCACGTTAAGCCTCCTTCTTTTCCATCTTACTCCCCGCGGCAAAGCAAGCACACCTGCTCACCCTGGCGGCTCTTGCGCGATTCATCGAGCCGTTCTTCAGGATAGCGTCAGGCAATCGCGGATGGCCGTCGCCAGGCCGCCTTCGTCGTTGGTGCCGGTCACCAAGTAGCCGCGCGACTTGATGGCGTCGGTGGCGTTGCCCATGACATACGCCGTGCCGGCGAAGTCGAGCATCTCGACGTCGTTCAGATTGTCGCCCACGGTCATGACGTCCGCTGCGGCAATCCCCTGCAGGGCGGTCCAGCGGGCGAGCGTTGTCCCCTTCGAGCAGCCGGCGCCGTTCACGTCGACGAGGGAGAAGTCGCGGGGCACGTATTCGGTGATCGCCACCGTGAATTGATTTGCGTCTGGCATCGCGCGGAGCGAGGCCACGAGCGCGCGCATCGGCTCGACGCTGCCGTTGAACATCACCTGGATCGGATCCTCGGTCAGCGACTCGCGAAGCGGCGACGGCGTGTTGGCGATGAAGGCCTTGTTCTTCTCGTAGTAGCCGCGACGATGCGGATGCGACCAGTCCATCCGCTCTGAGACGATCTGCCGCTCGTCGAGCCGGTCGAACACGATCGCGACGCTGTCCTCGAGATGGCGGGTGTGGTCGAGAATGCGGCGCGCGGCGTCACGCGTCAGCAGATGCCGCAGCGCCGTGGCGCCGTCCTTGTGCTTCACCACCGCGCCGTTGTTGACGATGAGCGTGAGTGGAATCGGCAGGAGTTCGACGACTGGTCCGGTGAAGTGATAACTGCGCCCGGTGGCGAGCGCGATCGCCACGCCACGCGCCGACGCCTCGACGAGCGCGTCGCGGTGCGCCTCCGGCAGCCGTCCTCGGCTGTCGAGCAGCGTGCCGTCGATGTCGACGGCGATCAGGCGAATCACGGTACCGGCATCGAGGTATATGCGACGACGGCGATCTTCCATCCCGACGGCTCGCGCACGAGCGTGAACTCGTCGACGCCGTACGACTGCGCCTTGCCGTCGCGCATGATCTGAAAATCGGCGCGGACGAACGCGAGATGATCGCTGTCAATCGTCACGGTCACGTTGGTCAGCGGCTCACGAAACGTGACCGGGTTCGGATTCCGCTTCAGTGCCGCGACCCACTCGTCGCCGGCCTGGAAGCTGTTGCCCCACTCAGGGGCTTGCCCTGAACCTGTCGAAGGGCGCTCGCGCGTGACGACGACGATCGACTTGGGCGCGAAATCGGCGGCGACCTTGTCGAAGTCGTGATTGCCGAGATTGAGCAGAAACCGTTCGACCAGTGCCTTGATGCCCTCGGTATCCGACCCTCCTGACCCACCTGACCCACGTGACCCACGTGACCCACGTGACCCACCTGACCCACCTGACCCACCCGACCGACCGGCCCCGCCTGCCGTGTGGTCCACCACCACCGCGCCGCCCTTCATCACCCAGCGGACGTTGTTGATGACGACGTTGATGTCGGCGAGCGGATCGCCCTCGACGGCGACGAGGTCGGCGAAATAACCGGGAGCAATCGCGCCGAGATCCGCGGCGTGTCCGAGCAGCGCCGCGGGGATCGTGGTCGCGGTGGCGAGCGCCTGCGCCGGCGTCATCCCGGCCTTGATGAACCAGCCAAGCTCGCGCGTGTTCTGGCCGAACATCGTGTAGACCGCGTCGGAGCCCATGCCGAGTTTCACGCCGGCCTTGAAGGCTCGCCGCGTCGACTCGAGGTTCTTCTCGATGTAGTCCTGGAGCGGCGAAATCGTGTCTGGCGCGAATCCGAAGTCGTCCTTCGCCTCGACGTAGTAGCGGTTGTGATCGATGGTCGGCACCCACACCGTGCCGCGCTTCACCATGTCCGCGATCGTCTCCTCGTCGAGCTCGATGCCGTGTTCGATGGAATCAGCGCCGGCGCGGACCGCATCCTTCACGCCGGAGGCGCCGTATGAGTGGATCGCGACCGGACGGTTCTGCGCGTGCGCGGCGTCAACGGCGGCCTTCATGTCGTCGAAGGTGACCGTCTGCGTCGTGTCCACGCTCTGATAGCTGCCGCGCGAGCCGTAGATCTTGATCCAATCGGAGCCGGCTTTCACGCGCGTGTCGGCCTGTTCCTTGAAGTTCAGGGCGGGGGCGCCTGCGCGCGGCGCGGAGATGCCCTGGCCGGCCACGAACATGCGCGGGCCGATCATCCTGCCCATGTTGATCAGATCGCGCATCGCGTAGTCGACCTCGCCGGAGGCCCCGAGATCGCGCACCGTGGTGACGCCGGTTTCGAGTGTCCGCCGCGCGTTGTCCGCCGCCAGCACCGTCGTCACCCCCGCCGGGCGTCGCGGCTGATCGAGCGGCCGCGTGCCCGGCGCGCGGTCCCAGACATACGTCATGTGCGTGTGCAGGTCGATCAGGCCGGGAATCAGCGTCAAGCGGCTGAGGTCGATCACCTCGACCCCTGCGGGCGGCGCGCCAGTACCAATCGACGTGATGCGATCGTTGTCGATCACGATGACGGCGTTGGTGATGACCGCGCCAGAGCCCGTCACGACTCGACCGGCCTTGATCGCCTTCGTCGCCGCGAACGCATTCGGCGACAGCCACAGCAAACAGATGAGAGCCCAGCCAGGGCCACGAAGGCACGAACGCACGAAGAAGATGTCTCTCCTGTCGTGTGTGTCTTCGTGTGTTCGTGTCTTCGTGGTCCAAGTGTCTCTTGTCACGCGTACCTCGCTCGTGCTTCTGTGAACTGTTCCGCGATCTCGCGGGCCAATGTGTCTGGTGCGATCACGCGCGCGAACGGCCCGAAGCTGAGAATCCAGCTTTGCAGTGCGCGGTCACGGCAGACGTCTAATGACAGCGTCAGCCCGCCGGACGCGGCGTCGCGCAACTGCTGCGACGGGTGCCATTGGCGTGCGCGCACGTAGTCCGCCACCGCCGGCTCGAACTCGACCTCGACATGCTCGGGCGGTCCGGAGTGGACGCCAAGCGAGTGCGGGAATGCCGCGTCGGGCAGGTCTTCGATCGGAGTGAAGCGTTCTTCGAGCAGCGACACATCCTGGATCCGCTCCACGGCGAAGGTGCGCACTTCTTGGTACTCCGGCACGTAGGCGAGCAGATACAGCCCGCCCTGCGCGTATGCGAGCCGATAGGGATGCACGAGATACGTCTTGGTGCGCTCGCTGGACTTCGAGTGATAGGTGAGCTGCACCTGACGCAGCTGCAGCGTCGCTTCGAGCGCCCGCGCGATGAACTGCTGTTGGTGTGGATGGCCGCGGCGCATCGGATCCGCTTTGGTGGCGATGACGCGCGGCAGCTGATCCAGAAATTGCCGCATGTGCGGCGTCAACACGGACGACAGTTTTTCGAACGCGCTCTCCACTTCGTCGCGAAACGGCGTGCCCGACAGCGACTCGAGCAGCGTGCGGCTGAAATAGAGCGCGCACAGTTCGGCGACGGTGAGGCCGGTCGACAGGCCTTTGAACGCCTGGCCATTCACCCGCCACCGCGTCCTGCCATCGTCGTGCGACTTGTCGTCGTACAGAGGGAAACCGGATTCCTCGAGGGCCTGCAGATCGCGGCGGATGGTACGTGTGGTGACCGCGCACAGGGTCGCCAGTTCGTCGATCGTCACACCCGCGCCAGGCGACCGCTCGATCTCGCGAAGGATCGTCCACTGTCGAATCACTTCGGCGTTTCGCGGCATCTGCGGAACGAGGATAATTGGCCCTACCGGCAATGGCAAGTCTGCATCAGTCGCGGTTGCGCGTTCGGCACCGTGCGGACGTGAGTCCTGAGCCCGAGCCATGACCGAGCAGGAAGCGGGCGTCGTCGCCACGTTGAGCGAGCTTGGGATTGCCTTCACTCGCTACCAACATCCGCCGGTGGCCACCGGCGACGAGGCCGCACAGCACTGGGCCGGCATCGATGCGACGCACTGCAAGAATCTGTTTCTGCGGAACCAGAAGGGGACCCGGCACTATCTCGTCGTGCTGACGGCGACCAAGAAGGCCGACCTTCGAGCGGTGGCGGAACAGATCGGCGACGGCAAGCTCAGCTTCGCGTCGCCCGAGCGAATGATGACGCACCTCGGTCTGACGCCAGGGTCGGTGTCGCCGTTTGGATTGATCAACGATCGCGAACACGCCGTCCGCGTCGTCCTCGATCGGGACTTTCAGCAGGCGACGCGGCTGGCGTTTCACCCCAACATCAACACCGCGACCTTCACCGTCGCGGCCGCCGACTTCAAGAAATTCCTGGACGCGTGCGGCAATCCCGTCCAGCACGTGACGGTCTGAATTTCAGACTTCAGACTTGCTTCCAGCCACAGCCCACAGCCCACAGCCCACAGCCCCAGCCCCAGCCCCAGCCCCTGATTCCGTGTGACCTGATCTGTCACAGCCCGGTCCTACACTGTTCGTGTATGACGATTCACTCCGCTGAAGGCCACGCACAAACCGTTGCAAAAGATTGGGTTACGTTTCCCGGTGGGGAGCTCGAAGGCGCTCGCCCGAAGGCGCTGTGCCCGACTTGCCGGGAGGCGTTGAAGCGCGAAGCCGCCGGGCGGTCTGGTGTTTCCCGCCCTTCCAGCCTTTCCCGCCCGCTCTGTTTTCAGTGTTATCGCGTGGACCTGGACCGCGAGCGGGCGTTGCGCGCGGCGGGCGAGTTGGACACAGCATCGGACGCGCGGTTCCAGTCGCAGTTGCCGTTCGAGCCGGTCAACCGCGCCCGGCTCGACACGTTGAAGGCTGCGCGCATCGCCGTGCGCGCCACGGCAAGTCAGGGCATCGGCCAGTATGCGGACAAGCGGCGTCACGCGCAGATTGAAGCGCGTCACGCGTTGCAGGCGATCGCGTCGGGATTGCACGCGCGTCAGCTGACGCCGGCGGCACAGGCGCAGGCGAT
>JANYHS010000100.1 GCA_025358945.1 Acidobacteriota bacterium | reverse complement strand
ACGAAGTCGAGCATGCGCCCGAGTCTGGTCCATTGACCGGCGGGCACGGCCTCGCCGTGTTTCTCGAGCAACAGGTACGAGGTGAAGAACAGCTCCAGCACGAGCCGGTGATACGCGGTCGACTGTTCGAAGTCGACGCCGTCTTCCGAAACCTGCTGGAACATCTCGTCGAATACGATGCGGCGGCCGCGTTCCAACCATTCGCGGCCGCGCGCGGTGTGCTTGAAGAAGAGCCCGAGGAACACCAGACCGGCGCCGTCGCTCAGGTAGTGATTGCCGTTCACGTCGGACGTTTCGAGATGCGTGAACACGAACTCGCCGTGCATGAACAGGCTGCGCAACAGCGCGCGCCTGAACGCCGGATCGGCGCAGGCCTGTGAGCCGGCCATGAAGTAGAAACCCCAGATCCAACTGATCGCGCGCAGCGCGACGTCCATCGCGCACGCCCAGTTCACGCTGTAGGCAAACGGGTTGACGACGATCCAATCTTCGATCTCCGCCCGGTACTCGCGCGCGTATCGCTCGTCGCCGGTCAGCCAGTACGCCTGGCCGAGCGCGGTGAAGTGCTGGCAGCGGCTGAGTTCCCACGGCACCTTCACGTCGGTCGGCTTGTCGAGCTCCATGTACTGGATGTCGCGGCAGTACTGCAGCGGGTAGTGACGTCCCGACTTGAAATCGTCGAGCCACGGCAGCGCCGAGCCGAGCGCCTTGACACCTGAGCCGAGCAGATCGAACTCGTGGCGGACGGCGGTGTCCGCGGACGCGACGATCTTCACGGCTTCGTCCGGGTACCGCCCGCGATACGCGGCCGCGTAATGTTCGCGATCGGAAGGGTTCAGAAAAAACGGCGCCACCGTCTGATGTTCCCAGAGGTCATCGAAGGACCGCGCCCCACTTCTGCCGATCACCGCGGCGTCGCGCAGCAGACGCGGGTAGACGCGCGACCACGGCCGCCTGGCCTCCTGGCGCAACTCGTCGCGAAGCCGGCCGAGCACGTAGCGCGGCGGCATTCGGAGCGCCTTACGGGCGCGTCCCAACCAGACGGGTGCGGGCATCAACCGAACAGGAACTTCTGCAGCACAGTGGCAATGCGTTCCGCGGTGTGACCGTCCCAGAGCGGCGGCCGGCGGTCGAGATTCATGTCGCTCATGGCCTCGCGAAAGCCGGCCATGATGTTGACCGGGTTCGTTCCGACGACGCGGTTGGTGCCGTGGGTGACAGTGACCGGCCGCTCCGTGTTCTCGCGCAACGTCAGGCACGGGATGCCGAGCGCCGTCGACTCTTCCTGGAGCCCACCCGAGTCGCTCAGCACCAGACGCGCGTGCGATGTCAGACTCAGGAAATCGACATACCCCATCGGGTCGGTCAGCGTGACGCCTTCAAAATACCGCTCGAGACCGAACTCGCGGACGCGCTCGCGCGTTCGCGGATGCACCGGAAACACGATCGGCAATTCCTTAGCGATCTCGTGCACGGCCTCCAGAATGCCCTTGAACGTCTCAGGGTGATCAACGTTCGACGGCCGGTGCAGTGTCAGAACCGCGTACGCGCGTTCCTTCAGGTCGAGCTTTGGGCGCAGCCGATCGAGCGTCGCGACGGGCAGGTGGCGCATCAACGTGTCGATCATGATGTTGCCGACGAACACGATCTTTTCCGCCGGCACGCCTTCGGCCAGCAGGTGTGCGTCGGCATCCTGCGACGGCGTCAGCAGCAGATCGGCGAGCCGGTCGGTGACGAGCCTGTTGATTTCCTCCGGCATCGCGCGGTCGCCGCTGCGCAAGCCGGCCTCGACGTGCGCGACGGGAATCAGCAGCTTCGACGCCACCAGCGTCGCGGCCATCGTCGAGTTCACGTCGCCGACGACGACCACGAGATCCGGGTGCTCCGCAAGACAGACTTCCTCGAAGCCGATCATCACCTTCGCCGTCTGCACGGCGTGGCTCGCGGAGCCGACGCCGAGATCGCGATCCGGCACAGGCAGCGCGAACTCGCGCAGGAAGCCCTTCGACATCGCCTCGTCGTAATGCTGGCCGGTGTTGACGAGCACCTGGCGGATGTCCGGCACCTTCTTCAAGGCGTCCATCAGCGGCGCGATCTTCATGTAGTTGGGTCGCGCGCCGACGACGTGAACGATCGTCTTCAATCGAGGGGTCTCCGCGCTCACCGGTTGAGGAGCCGTATGGGCCGC
>JANYHS010000094.1 GCA_025358945.1 Acidobacteriota bacterium | reverse complement strand
CTCGTGCCCGGCGACATGCTCGACGACATCAACAAGGCGAAGATCGTCATCACCAACTACCACGCCTTCAAACTCCGCGAGCGCATCGAGCTGTCGGCCGGTGGCCGCTCGCTGCTCCAAGGCCGCGGCGGCGACGAACTCAACACGCTGGAGACGGAAGGCCAGATGCTCCAGCGCGTGATGCCCGACTTGATGGGTCTCAAGAACATTCTGGCCATCAACGACGAGGCGCACCACTGCTACCGCGAGAAGCCGCCGGCGCCAGACGATGAAGCGCTGAAGGGTGACGAGCGGAAGGAGGCCGAGAAGAACACCGAAGCCGCTCGGCTGTGGATCTCGGGTCTCGAAGCGGTCAACCGCAAGCTGGGCCTCAGTCGCGTTCTTGACCTATCAGCGACGCCGTTCTTCCTCAGCGGCTCCGGCTACGCCGAAGGCACGCTGTTTCCCTGGACGATGAGCGACTTCTCCCTCATGGACGCCATCGAATGCGGCATCGTCAAACTGCCGCGCGTGCCGGTTGCGGAAAATATTCCCGGCGACGAGATGCCGATGTTCCGCAACCTCTGGGAAAACATCCGCAAGGACATGCCAAAGAAGGGGCGCAGCGGAGGCGAGGACCTCGACCCGCTGAAACTTCCGACTCGCTTGCAAACCGCGTTGGAGGCTCTCTACGGACATTACGAGAAAACTTTCCAACTGTGGGCAGAGAAGGGCATCAAGGTTCCGCCCTGCTTCATCATCGTGTGTCAGAACACAGCGATCTCGAAGCTCGTGTACGACTTCGTCTCCGGCTTTCATCGCACGAAGGAGGATGGCAGCACTGTGCCGGAGCAGGGCCGCCTCGCCCTGTTCCGTAATTTCGACGAACACGGCAACGCATTACCCCGGCCGAACACGCTGCTGATCGACAGCGAGCAGCTCGAGGCGGGTGATGCGCTGGATGACAACTTCCGCGGGATGGCCGCTGACGAGATCGAGCGCTTCCGCCGCGAGATCACGGAACGCACCGGCGGCCAGCGGAAAGCCGAAGACATCACCGACCAGGAACTGCTCCGCGAGGTGATGAACACCGTCGGCAAACCCGGTCAGCTCGGCGGCGCGATCCGCTGCGTCGTCTCCGTCTCGATGCTCACTGAGGGGTGGGACGCCAATACCGTCACTCATGTGCTCGGCATCCGCGCGTTCGGCACGCAGCTGCTGTGCGAGCAGGTGATTGGCCGCGCGCTGCGCCGCCAGTCGTACGAGCTGAACGAAGAAGGGCTCTTCAACGTGGAGTACGCCGACGTGTTCGGCATTCCTTTCGACTTCACTGCCAAGCCGGTCGTCGCGCCGCCGCAACCGCCGCGCGAAACGATCACCGTGAAGGCCGTTCGGCCCGAGCGCGATGCGCTCGAGATCCGTTTCCCGCGTGTCGAGGGTTACCGCGTCGAGCTGCCGGAAGAACGGCTCACCGCCGACTTCAACGACGACTCCGTGCTGGTGCTCAGCCCTGATCTTGTTGGCCCTTCAATCACACGCAACTCGGGGATCATCGGCCAGGGCGTGGACATGGGCCTGAAGCACCTGGCCGACATCCGGTCGTCGACGCTCGTCTTCCACATCACGCAGAGGCTGCTGTACACCAAATGGCGCGATGCCGGCGAGGAGCCGAAGCTGTACCTCTTCGGTCAGCTCAAACGCATCACCAGGCAGTGGATCGACACGTGCCTTCAATGCAAGGGCGACACGTACCCCGCGCAGTTGATGTATCAGGAACTCGCGGACATGGCTTGCGGCCGCATCACCGCAGCAATCACCCGTCAGTTTCTCGACACGCGCCCGATCAAGGCGCTGCTTGATCCGTACAACCCCACGGGCTCCACGACGCACGTGCGCTTCAACACGTCGCGCGCAGATCGCTGGGACACCGGCGGTCCGCCGCCCAAGAACCACGTCAATTGGGTGGTGCTCGACAGCGACTGGGAAGGCGAGTTCTGCCGCGTGGCCGAGTCGCACCCCGCGGTGCTCGCTTACACCAAGAACCACAACCTCGGCCTCGAGGTGCCATATCGCTACGGCTCGGAGACGCGGAAGTATCTGCCCGACTTCATCGTGCGGGTGGACGCTGGCCACGGACCCGAGGATCCCCTGAATCTCATCGTCGAGATCAAGGGCTATCGGCGGGAAGACGCGAAGGAAAAGAAGTCGACGATGGATACGTATTGGGTGCCTGGCGTGAACCATCTGGGCACCTACGGCCGCTGGGCATTCGCGGAGTTTACCGATGTTTATCAGATCGAAGTCGATTTCAAAGCGAAGATCGAAACCGAGTTCAACAAGATGATTGACGCCGCCACCGCGCCGCCGGCGACCGCGCACCAGTAGTCATGGCCAAGAAATCGAACAAGACCGTCGAATCGCTCAAGCACGACGCCGACAAGCGGAAGAACATTCCGACGGCCGAGTATCAGTCGGTGCTCAAGGCGGACGAGCAGAAGCCGATCGAGACGCGCTACCCGCGCAACACGGACCTCGATCCGCAGCTGGTCTGGCGCGGGAAGGACGAGCAGGATTGGAGCGACCTTGTCGTCCACGCGCCGCCGATCTACATTCAGGAGAAGGTCCACCCCAAGGTGCTGATCGACGACCTGCTGCGGCAGACGAAGGAACGCCAGACGCAGGAGCCGGGGCACCAGACCGATCTGTTCGGCGACTTCAACGGCGTGCCTGAAGGCGCGGACAAGACCGAGTTCTACCAGCACGACCAGAACTGGTCGAACCGGATGATTCTCGGCGATTCATTGCAGGTGATGGCGAGCCTGGCCGAGCGCGAGGGGTTGCGCGGCAAGGTGCAGTGCATCTACTTCGACCCGCCCTATGGCATCAAGTTCAACAGCAATTTCCAGTGGTCCACGACCAGCCGCGACGTGAAGGACGGCAACGCCGGCCACATCACGCGCGAGCCGGAGCAGGTGAAAGCCTTCCGCGACACGTGGCGAGACGGCATCCACAGCTACCTCACCTACCTCCGCGATCGTCTGACCGTTGCGCGTGATCTGCTCACCGAGTCCGGATCGATCTTCGTGCAGATCGGCAACGAGAACGTGCACCGAGTTCGGGCG
>JANYHS010000059.1 GCA_025358945.1 Acidobacteriota bacterium | reverse complement strand
CGATCGCGCGCGTGACGAATCCGTACGGTCCGGGCCAGCCGCCGGGCCGCACCGCCTACGGCGTCGTGAACCGGCTGATTCATCTCGCGCTGGCCGGCGACGCGCTGCCGATCTACGGCGACGGTACGCAGCGGCGCGACTACATCCACGTGGACGATCTCGTGCCGGCGCTGGTGGCACTGGCCGAGTCCTCGTGTAGCGACGGCCGCGTGTTCAACGTCGGATCGGGCGAGGGCACGCGGATGATCGACATGGCGCGCGCGATCATCGACCTGGCCGGGGCCGGGCACGTGGAGCACGTGGGGTGGCCGGCGCTGGCCGAACAGATCGAGACCGGCGATTTCGTCGCCGACATCTCGCGCATCCGCGCCGATCTGGGATGGACGCCGGGGATCGCGTTGCGGGACGGTCTGCAGAAGACCATCGCGCACTACCGGGCGCTCGTCGCATCGTGACGCCGCGCCGCACGCGCGTCGTCTACATGGCGCACGCGTTGATGGTGGGCGGCGCCGAGGAGATGGTGCTCAACCTCGTCCGGCATCTTCCGGATCGGTTCGAGCCCGTGATCTGCTGCATCAATCAGGCGGGACCGATCGGCGAGGAAATCAGGAACACCGGCGTGGCGTTTCAGGTGTTCAACCTGGATCCCGGCCTGCGCCGGCCCTGGCATCTGTTCGAGATCGAACGGCGCCTGCGAGAACTGAAGCCCGACATCGTGCATACATTTCTCCTGACCGCGAGCCTCTATGGCCGCCTTGCCGCGATTCTCGCCGGCGTCCCGATCGTCATCGGCACCGAGGTGAACATCTACCAGCACAAGCAGGTGCATCACGCGTTTGCCGAGCGCCTGTTGATGCGCGGAACGGATCGCGTCGTCGTCTCCGCCGAGTCCGTGCGCGATTTCTACATCAAGCAGGTGCATGCGGATCCCACGAAGGTGGACGTGATCTACAACGCGGTTGACTGGTCGCAGTTGCAGACCACGACCAGCCGTGATGCGTTGCGGGCGTCGGCCGGCGTTCCTGCGAACGCCCCGCTCGCCGGGATCATCGCCAGACTGACGGAACAGAAGGCCCACCGATATCTCTTCGAGGCGATGGCGTCGACGCCGGGCCTCGAAGCGTTGCATCTGCTGGTCATCGGCGATGGGGACTTGCGCGACGAACTGCGCGCCAGCGCGCAGCGTCTCGGGTTGTCGGGCCGTGTGCACTTTCTCGGCGCGCGCCGCGACCTCGGCGATCTCCTCGCGTCGATCGACGTCTTCGTGATGCCGTCGCTGTGGGAAGGGCTGCCGCTGTCGATGGTCCTGGCGATGGGCGCCGGCCTGCCCGTCGTGGCCACCCGCGTCGCAGGCATTCCCGAGGTGGTGCAGGACGGCGTCACCGGGCTGCTGGTGCCGCCGGCCGATGCACCGGCGTTCGGCTCCGCGCTCGCGCGCCTCGTCGCCGATCCGGATCTGCGGCGCACAATGGGCGCCGCCGCGTCCGCGTTCGTCCGGCCGCGTTTCGGTGTGGATGGATACGTGGCGTCCGTGACCGATCTCTACGATCGGCTGCTGATTGGGAAAAGGCTCCTGTGAAACTCGGCATCGTCTATCACATGCCGTTCTGGCGCGCCGCTGACGGCACGTTGCGCGAGGTCGAGGGATCGTTTGCCCGCTACGTGGACTCGCTCGCGCCGTACTTCGATGAGATTTCACTCTGCGTACCCGTGCTGTCCGAGGCCCGCGGCGAAGGGACGGCGATTCGCGCGTCGAACGTGACGCTGGCGCCGCTACCGCCGTTCGACGGCCCAGTGCATTTCTATCCGAAGCTGCTGAGCGTGTTGCCGCGCCTCTGGCGATGGGTCGGCGGCATCGACGTGCTGCATTGCCGCATTCCGAGTCCGGCCGCGGCGTTTGCCTTCGCCTGCGCACGCATCATGTCGCGTCCGGCATTCGTCCTCGTGGTCGGCGACCTTCAGGCGCTGCTGCCGACGATGCCGTATCGGGGCGTGAAGCGTGTGCTGTGGCGCCTCTACACGGCGTTCGAAGAGATGAACGTGCAGTGGATGACTGACCGGTCGCTCGCGTTCGCCAACGGAAAAGCGCTGGCGGACAAGCATTCGCGTCCGGCGCATCAGGTGATCGAGACGACGACCACGACGATCAGCCTGACTGACATCGCCTCGCGGACGGACACGTGCACCGCGCAGCGCGTGCGCGTGCTGACCGTGAGCCGGATCGATCCCCGCAAGGGACTCCGCGTGCTGCCGGAAGTCGTCCAGCGGCTGCAGGCCCGCGGACTCTCAGTCTCCCTGGACATTGTCGGCCCCGCGGTTGGCCGGCCGGGTACGGACGAGCGCACGGCGATCCTGCACGACGCCGCGCGACTCGGTGTCGGCGCCGATGTCCACGCGCTTGGGCCGGTCCCGCTCGATCGGCTGTTGCCGCTGTATCGCGACTACGACGTGTTCGTGTTGCCGACGCTCCCGGGTGAAGGGATTCCGCGCGTGCTGCTCGAGGCGATGACGGCGGGCGTGCCGATCGTCACGACTCGCGTGGCGGGCATTCCGAGTCTGGTGACGCACGAGGTGAACGGCTGGCTCGTGGATCAGCCGAGTGCCGACGCCGTTGCTGAGGCCATCGCCCGGATCATCACGGACGCCCCGCTGCGCCGACGGCTAATCGCCAACGGGTACGAGACCGCGCGAGGGTTCACCCTTGAAGTGCAGGCCGCGCGAATGCTGTCCGACGTGTCGGCCCGCCTGCGCGTCACGCTGAAGCAGCCGGCCACGGTGCCGGCCGCGTGAGCGGGATGGCGGGCGCCCGTCCCAAGATCTGTTTCGTGCTGCCCTCGCTCGCGGGTGGCGGCGCCGAGCGGGCAGCCGTGCAGATTCTCAACGCGCTCGACGAGGCCGCGTGGGATCGATCGATGTATTTGTTTCGCAAAGAAGGACCGTATCTCGATGACGTCTCGCCGTCAGTCCGGCTGAACGCCGGTACCGAAGACTCGCGCCTCGGCCGATGGCTGGCGCTGCGGACCTTTGTGCGCGACACGCGTCCCGATATCGTCGTTTCATTCCTCAGCTATTTCACGGTGCTGACGGCGGTGAGGGCGGCTGGCGTGGGCGCGCGCGTGGTCTTCAATCAGCAAACGCCGATGTCCGCGTTTCTCGCCGATGGCGACTACTCCTGGCGCGGCCGCTGGCATCGCCCTGCGTTTGCGATGGTGACGCGAGCCGGCTACGCCGCCGCCGATCTGATCGTGACCACGTCACACGGTGTGGCGGACGACCTCGTCGCGGCATTCGGCGTGACGCGGGCCGGCATCCGCGTCGTACACAACCCGGTGGATCTCGCCGTGGTAGCCGCCTCCGCGCAG
>JANYHS010000058.1 GCA_025358945.1 Acidobacteriota bacterium | reverse complement strand
GGCCCGAATGTCGACGATGGAGACGCAGAGCGAGAGGCCAATCGAGGAACTGAAACATGGGGTTTCCGCTCGGTGACGCAGGGCTCTTCGACCGCAAGGACGCGCTCACGCGCGCGATGCACCCCGACGAACTGGAGCGGCTGCTGGGTTGAAAATCCTAAGATCCTAAGATTCTCAAATCCTGAGATCCTTTGGGTATCATTGAACGATATGTCTTCATCCTCCGCCGTCTTCAACGCGTGCCGCCGCGTACCGCCCCCTGTCAACGAACCGATCATGTCCTACGCGCCGGGATCACCCGAGCGCGCCTGACAATGATGGCGGCCGAGACCGTGGACGCGCTCACGCGCGCGATACATCCCGACGAACTCGAGCGGTTGCTGGATCTCGGACGGTAAGGAATGCCAGACAGGGTCGAGGCGCCACGGCCACTCGACGGCCGCGTTCTGGAACTGGACGGCCTGCGCGGCGTCGCCATTCTGCTGGTTCTGATCTGGCATTACGTCTCCCTCGATCCACACGTCTCCCTGAAATTCTGGGCGCTTCGTCCGCTGTGGAGCGGCGTCGATCTGTTTTTCGTGCTGTCAGGTTTCCTGATCGGCGGCATTCTGATCGACGCGCGCCAGTCTCCCCGGTTATTGGGGACGTTTTACGGCCGCCGCTTCGCCCGCATCATTCCGCTCTACTCGCTGCTGCTGGGAGCCTACGCGCTTCTGATTGCAATCACGCGCGCGGGGTACGCGGACTACGCGAGCCCGCTGGTCGCGAACCGCCTCCCGCCGTATCCCTATCTGCTCTTCCTTCAGAATTTCTGGATGGCCTGGTACGACTCTCTGGGCGCCGGCTTCATCTCGCTCACGTGGTCGTTGGCCGTCGAGGAGCAGTTTTACCTGACGCTCCCGCTGGTGATTCGCGCGGCGTCGAATCGCGCGCTGATCTGGATCTGCGTGGCGTCGATTGCCGTCGCGATCGCTGTGCGAACCATGCTGTTCCTGTCATTCCCCGACTTGTTCTGGCCCGTGTACGTGCTGACGCCGTGCCGGATGGATGCGCTGATGCTAGGCGTCCTCGCGGCCATCGTCGTGCGCGACGAACAGGCACGGACGATCGTGAAGCGCCGATCCGACGTGCTGTGGGTGATGGCGTTCGGGCTCGCCGCGCTGATCGGGTACATGTCACGGCGCGGATGGATGATCGGGTCTCCTCAGATGTCGATCTGGGGCTACACCGTGCTGGCCTCGTTTTACGCCGTGGCGCTGCTGCTTGCCGTCACGCAACGGGGATCGCCGTTCAGCCGGGCGCTGAGGTTCGGCCCTCTTCGACGCCTCGGGGGCATCGCCTACGGCGTGTACCTGATTCACATGCCCGCCCTGATCCTGGTGAACGCCTACCTGCTGAAGGCGCTACCGCGGCCATACGATCTGCCGTTCGGGACCGGTGCGTTGATCGCCCTGTTCGTCACGGTGGTGGTGGCGTCGCTCTCGTGGCGCTTCTTCGAGCGGCCGTTCGTCCGCGCCGCGCATCGACTCTCGTATTAGGCCCTCGTCATCTGCCGATCCGCGATTCTCATAGCCAGAAACGCTATCATGAGTGGATATGTCCCCATCCTCCGCGGTCTTCAACGGGCGCCGCCGCGTGCCGCCACCCGTCAACGAACCCATCAAGTCCTACGCGCCGGGCTCGCCCGAGCGCGCATCGCTCAAGGCGCGCCTGAAGACGATGGCCGCCGAGACCGTCGACATGCCGATGTTCATCGGCGGCAAAGAGATCCGGACGGGCGACACCGCCAAGTCCGTGATGCCGCACGATCACCAGCACGTCGTCGGCGCCTATCACAAGGCCAGTGAGAAGGACGTGGTGGCCGCGATCGCCGCCGCCGCCGCCGCTCGCGCCGAGTGGTCCGGATGGGCGTTCGAAGATCGCGCCGCCGTGATCCTCAAGGCTGCGGAACTGCTGACCACGACCTGGCGCGACACGATTAACGCCGCAACGATTCTCGGCCAGTCGAAGACCGCGTTCCAGGCGGAGGTTGACGCCGCCGCCGAGCTCGTCGACTTCTGGCGCTTCAACGCGCACTATGCGCAGGAACTGCTCGACGAACAACCGCTCAGCGACCACACGATGTGGAATCAGCTCGAGTACCGCGGCCTCGAAGGATTCGTCTACGCCGTCACGCCGTTCAATTTCACGTCGATCGGCGGCAACCTGCCGACCGCGCCGGCGCTGATGGGCAACACGGTGATCTGGAAACCGGCGGCAACCGCGATGTACTCCGCCTACTACCTGATGAAGATGTACGAAGCGGCCGGCATGCCGCCTGGCGTGATCAATTTCGTGGCTGGCGACTCCGCGATGATCTCGAAGATCCTGCTCTCGCACCGCGATCTCGGTGGCGTGCACTTTACGGGCAGCACCGAAGTCTTCAACGGCATGTGGAAGACGATCGGCGCGTCGATGTCCTCCTACCGGTCTTACCCGCGTATCGTCGGCGAGACCGGCGGGAAGGACTTCATCATCGCGCACCCGTCAGCGGACGTCGAGGCGCTCGCGGTGGCGATGGTGCGTGGCGCGTTCGAATACCAGGGACAGAAGTGCTCCGCGGCAAGCCGCGTCTACGTGCCGAAGTCGATCTGGGCCGGTGTGCGCGATCGCGCGATCGCGATGATCAACGAGATCAAGGTTGGCGATCCGTGCGACTTCCGCAATTTCATGGGCGCGGTGATCGACAAGAAGTCGTTCGACAAGATCAGTCAGTACATCGAGCACGGCCGCGGCAACGCGAAGATCCTCGCCGGCGGCAAGGTGGACGGCAGCAAAGGCTACTTCGTCCATCCGACACTCGTCGAAACGACCGACCCGGCCTACAAACTGCTGTGCGAAGAAATCTTCGGACCGGTCCTCACTGCGTACGTGTATGACGATGCGAAGTGGGACGAGACGCTGAAGATCGTGGATTCAACATCGCCGTACGCGCTGACGGGCGCCGTGTTTGCGCAGGATCGCCGCGCGATCGTCCACGCAATGTCAGCGCTGCGGCACTCGGCTGGAAATTTCTACGTGAACGACAAGCCGACCGGCGCGGTCGTCGGTCAGCAGCCGTTCGGCGGCGCGCGGGCGTCTGGTACGAACGACAAAGCAGGATCGAAGCTGAACCTCACCCGCTGGGTCAGCGCGCGGACGGTGAAGGAGAACTTCAACCCGCCGACGGACTTCCGCTACCCGTTCATGAGTGAGGAATAGCCGATAGATGCAGGCGATCTGTCGGTAGAGAAGTACGCGACGGCGCTGCTCGAGCGGCAGATAAGCGACGCGCCTCCCACACAGTCGGCACCCTTCACGGCTTGCCGATTCTGGTGAAGGACAACATCGACACGGCACACGCACCGACAACTGCGGGCACGCCTTCGCTTCGCGACCATCGTCCGCGCGCTGATGCGCCCGTCGCCGCGTCGCTGTTTTCGGCCGGCGCCATCCTGTTGGGCAAGACCAACAGGCACGAACTCGCCGTGGGCATCGCCAGCAATAATTCGGCGTTCGGAGCCGTTCACAACCCGTACAACTCTGCGCTGATTGCCGGTGGCGGCAGCGGAGGAAGTGGCGACCCACGATGGGTCGCTATCCGCAGAGAGGCATCGTCCCGTTTTCCCATACGAGGGATACCGTCGAACCGATGGCCCGCTCCGTGCGCGATCTCGTCCTGCTCGACTCGATCATCACTGGACAGCGCACGCCGCTTCAGCCAGCGGCGCTGAAAGGCCTGCGCATCGGTATCCCGCGGGGATATTTCTTCGACGGGCTGGGCGCCAGCCTCGGACCGGTCATCGAAAAGGCTTTGACGACGCTTCGTGATGCCGGCTGCGTGCTGATTGAAGCCGACATGCCGAATCTCGAGAAGCTCTACGTCGCTGCCACGGGGCCGATCACGTACTACGAAATGCTCCACGATCTCGCTCGGTATCTGCGCGAGAGCCGCCTCACGCTCACCGTTCAGGAGTTGGTCGCGCAGATCGCACGCCCGGACGTCAAACCGCTCTATGAGACGTCGGTCATCGGCCCACAGGCGCCGACGCGAGCGGCCTACGACGCGGCGATGAGGCAATCCCGTCCGGCGCTTCAGTCTGCCTATCGCGAGTACTTCCGCACGAACCACGTCGCCGTGATCGCGTTCCCCACGACCATCCTGCCAGCGCGCCCGACCGGCGACGATGTCGAGGTCGAGTCAAATGGGAAGAGGGTGCCGACGTTTGGCGCCCATCTGCACGACACGCGGCCGATTGCCTTGGCAGGCATTCCAGGTCTCAGTCTCCCGGTCGGACAGACAGTCACGGGACTGCCGGTCGGGATGGAGTTGGATGCGCCTGAGGGTGCAGATAGACAACTGCTCAGCACGGCTCTCGCCGTCGAGTCATTGTTCGGGCCGTTGCCGCCGCCATCGTAAGCGAAGGACGTCACATCTTTCGACGCGACACGACGCTGGCGGCAATTGCGCCGACAGCCATCGCGCCGACGATGGCTTGGCGCTCCGGAGCGCGCGCGACTGATCGCCGCTCTTGGATCGGGCGGCGGCCATTCTCAAGTAATCGCCCGCGGCACGTGTGCGGCCGGGCCGGTTGCGTGTGCGGTTCCGGATCGGCCGTTCTTCCCGCCTGACAGATTCAATGTATTGAGTACCGGGCCGATTGCTCACTCGACCAGCGGCGCGATATGCGCGCCGCTTCAACGAGGAGGCGCGTCATGAGCCGGCTGATCAGAATTGCCCTGATCGTACTCGTCGCGAGCGGGCCGGAAATCGCCGGCGCGCAGATGCGTGGCATGGGCCGCTTCGCAGGAACGGTGACGGACGAGACCGGCGCGCCACTGCCGGGCGTCTCCGTGAAGGCCGTGATGTCGGGTGGCACGACGCCCATCGCTGTCGCCTCGGACGATAAGGGCGCGTGGGCGATTGGCGGCGTCGGCAAAGGCGAGTGGGACGTCATGTTCGAAAAGAACGGGTTCGCCCCGCGCAAGGCCAAGGTGACGCTGCCGGTCGAACTGGCGCGCGTGCCGCCGATCGCGATGGCGCTGAAAAAAGCCTCGTAGCCATCACACCATCGCTCACAAGGAGCCCCGAGTATGAAGGCCTGGTCTATCGACAAGAAGCTCTTCGCCGGCTTTGGCAGCGTCGTCATCACCGCCATGGCGATGGGAGTGATCGCACTCTGGGCGGCAAGCACGCTGAATCGACACGTCGATCAACTCGCCGGCGTCAGCGGACCCGCGCTGCAGCTGGCCGATGACATCCGTTTTTTAGTGACCGATCTGAAGGCCCGCGAGCGGCTGGTGGTGATCGCGACAGCCAAACAGGACAAGGACGTCATGGCCGCAGAGACGGCCCAGATCACAACGAACTACGGCCGGCTGCAATCGTTGGTGGAGGAACTTCGCCGCTCGGCGTCACTCGTGCACGTACGAAACGACGCCGACGCCATCTCCGAGGCCATGACCGCGTGGGCGGAT
This sequence comes from Acidobacteriota bacterium, assembly GCA_025358945.1. Classification (GTDB taxonomy): domain Bacteria; phylum Acidobacteriota; class Vicinamibacteria; order Vicinamibacterales; family CAVVIG01; genus CAVQFC01. The sequence continues at coordinate 29,022 of JANYHS010000058.1, read as the reverse complement.
CAATGGGCGAAGACAGAACAATTTGCCGTCGCGTTCGCCGCGCTCGACGCCGCCGACTCGACCGACGCCGGCCGGCGCTTCAGCGACAAAGCTGAACAGCTGGCGAGCGAGATCGGCGCAACCGAGACGCACCAATTCGTCGAGGATCGTTCGAGCGCGTCAACCATCTACGCCATGGTGCGCGGCGCGATGACCGCGGCGCTGCTGGTGACCCTTGCGATCGGCGTCTTCGTCGGCTTCATCGTCCGCCGCATCAGCGCCACGCTGGTCCGATCGGCCGCGCAACTCAGGAGCGGATCCGAACTGGTCCTCAACGCCGCGGCGCAGGTGGCCAGCTCGGCGCAGACGCTCTCGCATGGCGTCCATCAGGAGGCGGCGTCGCTGGAGGAAACGTCAGCGTCGATGGACGAGAGTTCGTCGATGACGAAACAGAATGCCGAGCACGCGCAGAACGCGGCGCGCCTCATGGCGGTCGCCGAGGGAGCAGTCGGCAACGCGCGGCACCTGCTCGATGAAATGGTCACCTCGATGGCCAACATCAAGGAAGGCAGCCGGAAGGTCTCGGCGATCATCAAGACCATCGACGAGATCGCCTTTCAGACGAATATTCTCGCGCTGAATGCCGCCGTCGAGGCTGCCCGGGCCGGCGACGCGGGCGCGGGTTTCGCCGTGGTCGCCGAGGAAGTGCGAAGCCTCGCGCAGCGATCGGCGAAAGCGGCGAAAGGCACCGCCGAGTTGATCGAAGAAGCGATGGCGCGCGCCGACCGTGGCGTGGCCAGGGTCGAGAAGGTCAGCGTGTCGATGGGAGAGATCACGGGCACCGTCGGTAAACTGAAGGGCCTGATCGATCAGGTCAGCGAGGCCAGCCGTCAGCAGGCGCAGGGCTTTTCGCTGGTCTCACAGGCCATCACCGAGATGGAACAGATGACACAGAGCAACGCATTGGCGGCGCAGGCCAGTTCCCTGGCGGGCGAAGCGCTGACCACGCAGGCGCGGGCGTCGCTCGTGACGGTTGCACAGCTGGAAGCGCTGGTCGGCACGACCACGTCCTCGTACGGGGAGATGGTCCGGGGCGTTCGGCGGACGCCGCGGCCGACGTTGAAAACTCCGCTATTGCGGTGGGGAGCCTCAGCGTAGCCGCGGCTACGCCCCAAGCTGGCGCGCGAGATCGTTGAAATCCGTCGCGGAAATGTCGACGCCATCGGCTTTCAGGTCGGGCTTTCCGTCCGGCCCGAACTCTTTCGGTCTCGTGACGAAGGCAGTGCGCAGGCCCACCGCCTTCGCCGCACGCAGATCGCTGAGGTGCGCCGCGACCATCATCACGTCGGCTGGCTTGAGGTCGAGGATGTCGGCGGCCGACTGATACACCTGGGGGTCGGGTTTGTAGTGGTGCACGAGTTCCGCGCCGAGGATCACATCCCAGGGCAGGGCCGAATGCTTCGCGAGATCGGTCATCAGCGAGATGTTGCCGTTCGACAGCGGCGCGATGATGAACTTCTTCTTCAGCCGCGCGAGTCCGGCGACCGCGTCCGGCCACGGCGTCAGCCGATGCCACGCGCGGTTTAGCGAATCTTTCTCGTCATCGCTCAGCCCGCCGAATTTGAAGTCGACGAGGATCTTGTCGAGCGTCATCCGGTGCAGCGTGTCGAGCGTCGTCCACGGCAGCTCGCCGCTGCGCACGCGGTTCATGCTCGGGCCGTAGCCGGCGCGCCAGGCGTCAGCGAACTTCGCATCGTCCAGCGTCGCGCCTTTTTTGGCCGCCAGCGCCGCGACCTCGCGCGCCACCGACGATCGCCAGTCGACGACGGTGCCGAAGGTGTCGAAGACGAGGGCCTTGACCGCCATCGGCGTCGCCTCGGCGCGGCCCCCGGCACCGCTCTGCGCGTGCACCGCGACATTCGATCCGGCCATCACCATCGCACCCGTCTGGAGAAACTCACGACGCGATACGGGAATGCGCATGGCGCGATTCTACATTCATGCGCGGGTGCGGTAGCCTGTGGATCATGATCAACGTGCAACCCGCTACCATCGAGGGCGGCGGCATCCGCCTGGAACCGCTGACCGAGGATCACCACGATGCGCTCGAGGCTGCGGCGGCCGACGGCAAGCTGTGGGAGCTGTGGTTCACGTCCGTACCGGCGCCTGGCGGTATGCAGACATACATCGCAGATGCGCTGAAGGGGCAGCGCGACGGTCATATGCTGCCGTGGGCCGTGCGCGACGTCACGAGCGGCGAAGTCGTCGGCTCGACGCGGTACCACGACATCGTGCCCGCCATTGATCGCGTCGAGATCGGGTACACGTGGTACGCGCTCAGCACGCAGCGGTCGCACGTCAACACCACCTGCAAGCGATTGCTGCTGCAGCACGCGTTCGACACGCTCGGCTGCAAGGTCGTCGGTCTGCGGACGGACAACTTCAACTTTCGCTCACAACGCGCGATCGAAGGCATCGGCGCCAAGCGGGACGGCGTCCTCCGTCACCACGCCACACGGCGCGATGGCACGGTGCGCGACTCGGTGATGTTCAGCATTCTCGCCACGGAGTGGCCCGACGTCCGGCGTCACCTGGAGCTGCGCCTCTCGCGACACGCATCGCAAGCCTGAAGGCTTGCGCCACAACTGACCTTTACTTTCGGTAGTCCAGTGGCGGTTTGCGATCGGCGAGCTTCGTCTTGTAGACGTAGCCGGGGCCGCGCTTCTGGTCGAACTCGGCCTTCGCCTTCTGAATGTGCGACGGATCGGTGAACAGATCCATCGTCGTCAGCGCCATCGTCTTGGCCGCAACCATCATGCCCTTCGCGCCGATCGTGCCACCGGCGCAGGCCGTGGCCTGCCAGCTGTGCGCGGGGACGCCGGGGACGAACGTCGCCGTCACCACCTGCACGGTCGGCACATTCCAGCTGACGTCTGCGAGATCGGTGGAGGCGCCGCCGACAGTGCCGATGCGCATCGGCTGCACCTGCTCCTGCGATCCGATCTGCACGTCCGGCGGATCGGTGAGTGTCTTGCGCAACTCTGAGGCGAATTTGATCTCCTCCGGCGTGTAGGTGAAGCCGCCAACACGCTCGAGGTTGTCGTACATCACCTTGCCGAGCGTTTCGTTCGGCAGCACATTGAACGCCGCTCCATCGATCTCGAAATCCATCGTCGTCCCGGTGCCGAGCGCGGCGCCCTTCGCCGCGTTGACGATGCGATCCCAGATGCCGTCGAGGACGCGCATGTCTGGGTGACGCGCGTAGTAGTACGACTCGGCGAAATCCGGGACGATGTTCGGCGCCGCGCCGCCGCGCGTGATGATGTAGTGGATGCGCGTCTCCTGTGGAACATGCTCGCGCATCATGTTGACCATGTAGTCCATCGCCTCGACGGCGTCGAGCGCTGAACGACCCCTCTGCGGCGCCGCCGCTGCGTGCGCCGCGATGCCGTGAAAGCGGAACTTGGCGTTGATCACCGCCAGGTTCGTCGCCGGGCTCGCGTCGTTGCGATCGCCTGGATGCCAGGCGACGACGGCGTCGACGTCCGTGAAGAGCCCGTCGCGGATCATGTAGACCTTTCCCGATCCGCCCTCTTCTGCCGGCGTGCCGAAATAACGCAGCGTGCCAGCGTGTCCGGCCGCGAGCCATTCCTTCACCGCGATCGCCGCCGCAAGCGATCCCGTACCGAGCAGGTTGTGACCGCAACCGTGGCCCGGCGTGTTGTCTTCAATCGCGTGATGATTCGGCGTCTGCGCTTCTTGCGAGAGCCCCGGCAACGCGTCGAACTCGCCGACGATACCGATCACCGGTTTGCCGGAACCGAACGTGGCGACAAACGCCGTCGGCATGTCCGCCACTCCGGCCTTCACGGTGAATCCAGCCGCGCGCAGCTCCCGCTGCAGGAGCGCGCTGCTTTTCTGCTCCTGAAAGCCGACCTCCGCGTAGCCCCAGATTTCCTTGGCGACGCTGGCGTACTTCTCACGCTTCGCCTCGATGCCTCTGAGCAACGTGGCGCGGTCGTCAGCGGACGGCGACTGCGCGGACACGGCCGCGACCGACAAACCGAGAATCAGCAGCGTGGTACCGGGATTTCTGCGCATTCTGAAAACTCCTCGTGAGATAGCATAGAGGCAAATTTGTGAGGTTTCCATGAAGAAGTCCGTGGCGCTGGCGCTCGTCGTCGCCGGCGTGTGTCTGCAGTCTTCGCTGGCCGCGCAACAGACAAAAGCGTCTGCGTCGCCGATGTCACCCTCGTCACCGTTCGCCCGGGATCCGAAGATTCCGATCGACGAGGAATACACGAAAAAGATCAAGGAGTACACGACCGAGCCGTTCTTCGGCTCGCCCCTTGTGGACTATCTCCCCGCATCGAAGACGGTGCCGACGCCCAAGGCCCTGCTCGGGGACGTTGCCGGCGCACCCGGCAAGCTGCCGTACGCCGCAGAGGTCTACGCCTACATGCGCATGCTGGAGAAGGCCGCGCCGGGACGCGTGAAGGTGGTGACCATCGGCAGGACCGAAGAAGGCCGCGAGATGATCGCCGTCGCGATTGCGTCGGACGCGATCATGTCGAAGCTCGAGGAGAACCGCACGCGACTCGCCAAGCTCGGCGATCCCCGCACCATCAACATGGACGATGCTCAGGCGGAAGCACTGGTGGGCGCGACGACGCCGATCTACTACATCACCGGTACGATTCACTCGCCGGAAACGGGATCGCCGACCGCGCTGATGGAACTCGCCTACCGCCTGGTCGTCGACGACCACGAATACATCAAGGCGATCCGCAACAACCTGATCACGCTGATCACGCCGGTGATTGAAGTGGACGGTCGCGACAAGATGGTGGACGTCTACAAATGGCACCTCGCCCATCCGGGCCAGAACTATCCGGGTCTCGTCTACTGGGGCAAGTACGTCGCGCACGACAACAACCGCGACGCGATGGGCGCCACACTGAAGCTCACCGAGAACGTGCTGAACACCTACATGCAGTGGCATCCGCAGGTGCTGCACGACCTGCACGAATCGGTGGCGTACCTCTACGACAACACGGTCGGTGACGGTCCGTACAACGCGTGGATCGATCCGATCCTGGCGGACGAGTGGGAGATGATCGGCTGGAACAATGTCTCGGAGATGACCAAGTTCGGGATGCCCGGCGTCTTCACGCACGGCAACTTCGACACGTGGTCGCCCGGCTACCTGATGTTCATCGCCGCGCTGCACAACGGCATCAGCCGGCTGTATGAAACGTTCGGCAACGGCGGCGCCGACACGGTGGAGCGGACGCTCACGCCGGATCAGTACGCGCGCACCTGGTACAAACAGAATCCGCCTCTGCCGAAGACGATGTGGTCGCAGCGAAACAACAACAACTACCAGCAGACGGGCCTGCTCACGTCGCTTCACTACTTCGCCGGCAACGGCAAGCTGTTCCTGCGCAACTACTACATGAAGAGCAAGCGCTCGATCCTGAAGGCGAAGGTCGAAGGCCCAGCCGCGTACGTGCTGGCGGCAGACGATCCGCGTCCCGGCGCGCAGGCGGATCTGCTGAAGGTGCTGCAGAAGCAGGGTGTGGAGATCTCGCGCGCGACGGCGGCGTTCACGGTCATGGTGCCTGGAAAACGTGGTCCGGCGCGGCAGAACAATACGACCACGGACGGGTCGGGTGGGTCGGGTGGGTTAACGGGGTCGGGTGGGTCAAGTGGGTCTGGTGGGTCGGGTGCGGGGCAGGACGCGCAGGAGCGTCCGGATCGCAACACGCCTCCGGCGCCGGTAAGCCGCACCTTCCCCGCCGGCTCGTACATCGTTCGGATGGATCAGCCGTACAGCCGCATCGCCGATTCACTGATGGACTACCAGTACTGGAGTCCCAACGATCCGCAGAAGACGCCGTACGACGACACCGGCTGGACGTTTCCTGAGTTGTTCAACGTGCAGGCGGTCCGCGTGGCGGATGTGAAGGTGTTGGACGCGGCGATCGAGAAAGTGACCGGCAATCTGCTCCCCAAGGGCAGCGTCACCAGCACGGGATCCATCTTCCTCGTGAACCACAACGCCGACATCGCGCTGGCGACCCTGCGCTACACGTTCAAGGATGCGTCGTTCGAAGCGGCGGAAGAGCCGTTCGAGGTCGCGGACAAGAAGTTCAACCGAGGCTCGTTCATCATCAGGAATGCGCCGGCCGCTGACATGCAGAAGGCGGCGACGGATCTCGGTCTGCAGATCACCGCGGTCAGCGCCGCGCCGACGGTGAAGACGCATCCGGTCCGCGCGCCGCGTGTCGCGATCCTGCACACGTGGCTCAGCACGCAGACAGAAGGTTGGTGGCGACAGGCATTCGACAACGCGCAGGTGCCGTACAGCTACATCAGCACGCAGCAGATCACGAACGACGCCAACCTCAACGCGAAGTACGACGTCATCGTCTTTCCGCCGGTCGGCCGCGGCACCGAGGGCATCATCAACGGCATGCCGATGTGGGGCAACGCGCTACCGTGGAAGAAAACCGCGGAGACGCCGAACCTCGGCTCCGAGGATCAGACGGACGACATGCGTCCGGGCCTCGGATACACCGGCATCGCGAACCTGCAGACGTTCGTGCGCAAGGGCGGATTGTTCCTCACCGTGATGGACACGGCGGATCTTGCCGTGTCGAGCGGCTTCACGCCGGGGCTGTCGATCACCGCCCGTCAGCGCCTGCGCATCGTCGGCAGCGTCGTTCGATCGAAAACGATCGACGCGACGAGCCCGATCGCATACGGCTACACGGACAACCTGGCGCTGTGGTGCGAGAACGGTCCCATCTTCAACATCTCGAACGTGTTCGGAGGGCGCGGCGGGCGACGGCTCGGACCGGACGATGGCGGGAACCGGCCGACGGGGAGGGGGACGGCGGACGATCCTGACGTGCCGCAGGGGCGCGTGGGCATCGAGGCGCCGCGCGAGGAGCGGACCGACGTGTGGAAGGGCGTGCCGATCACCGACGAGCAGATGCGCAACGGCATCAACGTGATTCCGCCGGCGGCGAGACCGCGCGTGATCCTGCGATACGCGGACACGCGCGACCTTCTGGTATCGGGCCTGGTGGAGAACGGCGGCGAAATCGCGCAGCACGCAGCGGTGGTCGACGTCCCGCTCGACAAGGGTCACGTCGTCGCGTTCTCGAACAACCCGATCTGGCGCGGCGAGACGCAGGGCAGCTACTTCCTGGTCTTCAACGCGATCCTGAACTTTGACCAGCTCGACGCGGGAAGAAAGCTCGACGCGAAGTAGACCGAGATGGGTTTCATCTGTCCGAGCAGTATTGTTACATTTAGACGATTAACAACGTTGCAATTGGACGTATAGCAAGGTTACGATCAGACGGCATGGCGGATGATCGCGCCTATCCCCGCTTCGCCGAAACCCGCCTGATCGAGGCGCTGGCGGATACGCCCGTCGTCCTGATTCACGGTCCGCGCCAGTGCGGCAAGACGACGCAGGCGCAGGCGGTGGGCAGGCGGCGTGGCTACACTTACTTCACCTTCGACGACGAGGTGACGTGTGCGGCGGCGACGGCGGACCCGAGGGGTTTCGTGACCGACCTGACCGGACCAGCCATTTTCGACGAAGTGCAACGGGTCCCTGGAATCTTTGCCGCCCTCAAGTCCGCCGTGGACCGGAGGCGCGTGCCCGGCCGGTTCCTGCTGACCGGCTCGACGAATGTGCTGCTCGTGCCGGCGCTCTCCGACTCGCTCGCCGGCCGCATGGGGATCCTCCGGCTGCATCCGCTGGCACAGTGTGAACTCGCCGCCCGTGCGCCGCGCTTTCTCGACGCCTTGCTCGCCGGTACGTTCAAGAGCCGCAAGGTCGACCGAATGGGAAAGGCGCTCGCGGAGCGAATCGTCGCCGGCGGGTATCCGGCGGCCCTCGCCCGGCCCACTCCACATCGTCGTGCCGCCTGGTGCCGCGATTACATCGAGACGCTGGTTCAACGCGACGTCCGCGCCCTGGCGCGCATCAGCTCGCTCGATGTGCTGCCCAGACTATTGGCGCTGGCCGCCAGCCAAACGGCGCGGCTCATCAACATCAGCGACCTGGCGAGTCCCTTCCAGTTGAGCCGCCCGACCATTCGCGACTACGTGACCTTGCTGGAACGGGTCTTCCTGCTCGAGGAACTTCCGCCATGGCACAGCAACCGGCTGAGCCGTCTGATCAAAGCGCCCAAGCTTCACCTGGGTGACACCGGCGTCGCCTGCGCATTGCTGGGCCTCGATGCCGCCGCGCTCTGGGAAGACCGCGCGACGCTCGGTCAACTGCTGGAGACTTTCGTGTTCCAGGAGCTGCGGCGTCAGGCCGGCTGGCACGAGGAGGAGATCCGTTTCCACCATTATCGCGACAAGGACAACGCCGAAGTAGACGTCGTCCTTGAGGGCGCTGGCCGCGTCGCCGGCGTCGAGGTGAAGGCGTCGGCCACGGTGACCGCCGCGGACTTCCGCGGTCTCAGGAAGCTGAGGGATGCCGCGGGAAAACGATTTGCAGCCGGGGTGGTGCTCTACGACGGAGAGACGGGCGCAAGCTTTGGCGATGGCATGTACGCTGTCCCTATCCGCACGCTGTGGGAGTGATCTTGTCACCCAACATGGTTGCCTCTCCAGCCGGAGTTCGTCTCGGCGCGTTGACCGTACAAGGTAAGCGACGTCGCTTGCCGCGAGCCTTGTCCGTGAGCGGCTTGACGCGCGATCAGCGCTGACGTTCTTCGGCGATCGCTTCGAGTTCCGCAATGGCCTCGAAGTCTTTCGGCCGACCGGCCGCGCGCTTGACCTGGATCAGCTTCAGCAGCGACAGGCCACGACACTCGACGCCGAACGCCTCGAGGATCACGGTGTCGTCGAGCAGCGCCTCGTAATTCCCGCCGCCGGTTACCTCGCCGAGAAGATCGATGGGGCCGATGGTCGTGTCGAGCGTGAAGTTCAGCCCCCGCTTCAGTGTTTCGGCATCCCACCGGAACGGCAGCCCTCGCGGTGCACCACGCAAATATGGCTCGTAAGGAGCGAGGCATCCGACAACGCGCCCGAGATTCTCCGGCGTGCGCCGGTAGACGACGTCGACGTCCTGCGTCAAGCGAGCCGCCCCATGCGCAATCCCGGCCACGCCTCCGATCAGGATGTACTCGACACCGTTTGCGGACAACGCACGTAACAGCGCCGCAAGATCTGTCACGGTTTCAGCGCCCTCAGGCCCGCAGCTCGCAACTCCTCGGCGAACTTCTGATGATCCATGAGTTGCATGAACCGCTCTTCCACACTCATTCGCAGGTTCCTGCGAATGAGTGTACGGTCGACATCCTGTTTGTAGGCCTCGATGACGGGATCACGCGCGAAAGTCGGTTCGTCTGACATGTCTGACCCTGGGTCATGATACCGCGTCAAAACAGATCGCCGTGCCAATAGCAAACATCTGCCTGGGTCAGCGGCGCCGCAGCGCGGGCGCGGTCGCTCAGCGGCTTGATCATCATCAGTTCCGCTGACACATTCTCGCCGACGATCGTCACCTGCGGCGGCAGGAACCCGTCCGGCAGCCAGGCCCGTATCGACGGACGTCGCTCCGCCGGCTCGCGCGCGATCAACGCCTGCAGGATCGCACCGAGACGTGCGCCATTCGGATCGCGATCGCCGGCTTCCTCAATCGTCCACGCGTTTCCGTGCACGCTGATCACGACGTAGGCCACCGCCGACGCGCCTTCTTCTGCGATAAAGAAATGCACCTCGCGCGCACCCAGAGGTCCGAAGCCCGCCAGTAGGCGTTTTCTGGCGATCGCAAAGTGAATCAGATCGCGATCGCGGGTCAGGTGAAACCGGAACGGCTCCGCCCGCGTGAAACACATCGATGCGATGGCCGCCAGATCCCGATCGTCGCCACCCCGCACCATCGTCATCGGCGCGCCGTAGCGCGTGGACTCGGTGACGCGGAGCTGCTGATCCGTTGTCGGAATCGCGACGAAGCCGAGCTTCGCGTAGTAGTCGGGGCCGATCTCCGAAAACAGCAGCGCGAGATCCGCGCCGTCGGCAATCGCGCGCGCGAGCACCTGGTCGATCAACTCTTTCGCCGCGCCACGCTTGCGGCTCGACGGCGACGTGAAGACGGCGCCGAGTCCGGCGACCTTCATCGGCACGTCGTCGAGAACGGCCTCGAGCCTGTACACCTTCGTGCTCGCCAGCAGCTCATCACCCTCAATCAGCGTCAGCCGGCGAAGATGCGCCCGGCCCCACGGCAGGCCTACCTGCGCCGCGTAGAACCGGCGGTAAGCAGGCCGCGTCAGCCCGTCGTGCCAGGTGTCGTACGTATCGTCCAGGATACGGTCGAGGATGGGGCCGTCAGCGTCGACAAGAATCGCCATGTGAGCCGCCGATTGTATGGCAGTTCTTTAACGTCCGGGCCGAATGGCTGTCTAACCGAGCAATGACGAGATTCATCGCGCTCTTTGTGGCAGGTATTGCCGTCTCCATCTCAGCAGCGACCTTTCCGACTGACGATCGTGCAATCGTCCACCTCCTCGGCCGCACGGGGTTTGGCCCGAGGCGTGGCGACGTCGAGAAGGTTCGCGCGCTTGGAATCCAGCGCTACCTGGACCAACAGCTGCACCCCGAGCGTATCGCGGACGCATCGATGGCCGCCCACCTCACCGGTTTGACGACGCTGATCCTGAGCACGCGGCAGATTGCGGAGCAGTACGAGATTCCGCAGCTCGAAGCACGGCGGCAGAAGAAGCAGGACGCGAAGGACGGCGACCCGGCCGCGGGCGATGGGAAGCCGCCGAACGCGATGCAGCTGATGGCCACCGGCGTCATGGCCGAACTCGCTGAGCAGAAACTGCTGCGCGCCGTCTTCAGCGACCGGCAGCTCCAGGAAGTGCTCACCGACTTCTGGTTCAATCATTTCAACGTCGATGCGCGCAAGGGACGCGATCGGTTTCTTCTCACCGAGTATGAGCGCGACACGATCCGGCCGCGCGTGTTCGGGAAGTTCCGCGATCTGCTCGGCGCGACGGCCAAGAGCCCGGCGATGCTCTTCTACCTCGACAACTGGATGAGCGCGGCCAATAACCCGCGACGGGGGCTGAACGAAAATTACGGGCGCGAGCTGATGGAACTCCACACGCTCGGCGTCGACGGCGGCTACACGCAGAAGGACGTCACTGAAGTGGCGCGCGCGCTCACCGGTTGGACCTTCGACAACCCGCGCGGCGGCGGCAGCTTCACGTTCAATCCGCGCATCCACGATCCCGGCGAAAAGATCGTGCTCGGACATGTGATCAAAGCCGGCGGCGGCGAGTCGGACGGCGAGCAGGTGCTCGACATCCTCGCGCGGCAGCCGGCGACGGCGACCTTCATCGCCACCAAGCTGACCCGCCGGTTCGTCAGCGACACGCCACCGCCGGCGCTGGTCGCGCGTGTGGCGGCAAGGTTCCGCGACACCGACGGCGATCTGCGCGAGGTGATGCGGACGATCCTCACATCGCCGGAATTCCTGTCGCCCGACGCGTACCGCGCCAAGGTGAAAACGCCGTTCGAGTTCGTCGCCAGCGCGCTGCGCGCCACCGGCGCCGACGTTCAGGACGCGCGGCCGCTCATTCGCGAACTGGAGCAGCTCGGCATGCCGCTCTACATGTGCCAGCCACCGACCGGCTACAAGGACACCGGTGACGCCTGGGTCAACACGGGCGCGCTCGTGAGCCGGATGAATTTCGCCGTTCGCCTCACCGGCGGTCAGCTCCGTGGAGTGTCGATTGGCAATCCGCAATCCGTCACGGCGCTGAATCTCGGTGCTCCAGATTTCCAACGGAGATGACCATGCAGTCCCGCCGAGTGTTTCTCAAGAACGGCGCGTTCGCGTTCGTCAGCCTTGGCTTCGCGCCATCGTTCATGGCGCGGACGGCGGTGGCGGCGTCGGGCCGCTCGAAACAGCTGATCGCGATCTTTCAGCGCGGCGCGGTTGACGGTCTCAGCGTCGTCGTGCCGTTCGGGGAGAGCGACTACTACAAGGCACGGCCGAGCATCGCGATTCCGCGGCCGAACACAGGCGAGAATGCGGCGCTCGACCTCGACGGCTTCTTCGGCTTCAACCCGCGGCTGCAGCCGCTGAAGCCGCTCTGGGATTCGCGTCAGCTGGCGATCGTGCATGCGTGCGGATCACCGGACAGCACGCGGTCGCACTTCGACGCGCAGGACTACATGGAGAGCGCGACGCCGGGCGTCAAGAGCACGGCGGACGGCTGGCTGAACCGCTATCTGCAGAATCAGCACGCCGAGCACGCCACGCCGTTTCGCGCCGTCGCGTTGACGTCGCAGCTGCCGCGCATGCTGCAGGGCACGGCACCGGCACTCGCGGTCAGCCAGCTCGCGCAGTTCGGCATTCGCGCCGGCGGGGCGAGCGAGGCGGTTGGCGCGTCCTTCGAAGCCGAATACGCCGCCACGGCCGACTCCGTGCTGAACGGCACCGGCCGCGAAGCGTTCAGCGCGATCAAGATGCTGAAGACCGCTGACCCGTCGAAGTACGAGCCGGCCAACGGCGCCGACTATCCACGCAGCCCGTTCGGCCAGTCGCTGCGGCAGATCGCGCAATTGACGAAGGCCAACGTCGGCCTCGAAGTCGCGTTCACTGACGTCGGCGGCTGGGACACGCACGTCAATCAGGGTGCGGGACAGGGACAACTCGGCACGCGCCTCGACGACTTCTCGCGATCGATCGCGGCGCTGGTCACCGACCTTGGCGATCGCATGGACGACACCGTCGTGCTCACGATGTCGGAGTTCGGGCGGGCGGTGAACGAGAACGGCAACCGCGGCACCGATCACGGTCACGGCAACGCGATGATGGTGATCGGCGGCGGCGTCCGCGGCGGCCACGTCTACGGCACGTGGCCGGGGCTCTCGGTCGAGAAGCGCTACGACGGCCGCGACCTCGCCGTCACCACCGACTTCCGCGACGTCTTCGGCGAGATCGTCACTAAGCATCTGGGTCTCCGGGATGCGCGCCAGGTGTTCCCCGGATTTCAGATCAGCGAGGCGCGATTCCCCGGGCTCTTTGCGTAACAGGATTGGGTCATTGGGGAATCGGGTAATCTGGTAATCGATTGCTGAATTGGCAGACAATCTCCAATCAATTACCCAATTACCAGATTGCGCAATTACCCAATGCTTCTTTCTGATCTCCCCACTCCCCAGGTCCTGATCGATCACACGCGCGCGATGAACAACATTGCGCGCGTGCAGGCGCTGGCTACCGCCGCGGGCGTGCGGCTTCGTCCCCACGCCAAGACCCACAAGTCGCCGATCGTCGCGCGCTGGCAGATTGACGCCGGAGCCGTCGGCATCGCGTGCGCAAAAGTTGGCGAGGCTGAAGTATTCGTCAACGCCGGCGTCACGGATATCCGCCTGCCCTATCCCGTCAACCCGTCCAACGCGTCTCGCCTGATCCCGCTGATGGATCGCTCCGCCATCTCGATCATCGTCGATCATCTCGACGTCGTTCGCGGCTGGTCGGACGCGATGCGGCGCGCCGGACGGACGCTCGACGTGCTGATCAAAGTCGACGTCGGGTTTCATCGCTGCGGGATTGATCCGAACGCCGACCCTCTCGCATTCATCCAGGCGGTCGCCGCGTTGCCGGGCGTGAGACTTCGCGGTCTGCTCAGCCACGCAGGCCATTCGTACCACGCCGCGTCCGAGGATGAGCTGAGGACGATCGCGCGTCAGGAAGCCGAGACGCTGGCCGGTCTGCGCGCGCGCGCCGCACGTTCAGGGATCGCGCTCGACGAGATCTCGGTCGGCGCCACACCCACGTTGCGCTTCAGCGCGGGTCAGTCTGGCGTCACCGAACTGCGGCCTGGCAACTACGTGTACTTCGATCGCACGCAGGTCGCGCTCGGCGCCGCGTCGCTCGACGACTGCGCGCTCACCGTGCTCGCGACCGTCGTGGCGAAGCACGAAGGGCGCATCATCCTCGACTGCGGCAGCAAGACGCTGACCAACGATCTGGCGCGCGGGATTACACCGGCGACCGGGTACGGCGCCGTGCTTGCCGGCGACAAAGACGACCTCGACTACGCGCGCGAGATCGACGAGACGCTGACCATCGAACGGTTGTCAGAAGAGCACGCGACCGTCCGCGTGACCGGCGAGACGCGCCTCAAGCCCGGCGACCGCGTCCGCGTCGTGCCCAACCATTCGTGCGTCGTGTCGAACCTGGTGGACGTGGTCCGGCTGGTGGACGGCGATCGGGTGATTGACACGCTGCCGGTGGCGGCTCGGGGTAGAATCCAGTAGCAATGGCTGATAAAGAAAAAGACAAGCGCGTCGACATCGGGGACGCGCTCGGCATGGTCGAAACGCGCGGCCTGATCGGCATGATCGAAGCCGCCGATGCCATGGTGAAGACCGCGAACGTCGTATTCGTCGGCTGGCAGAAAGTTGACGCCGGCATGGTCACCGCGATTGTTCGCGGCGATGTCGGCTCCGTGAAAGCCGCGACCGACGCCGGCGCCGCCGCCGCGCGCAAGGTCGGCGAGCTGATCGGCGTCCACGTTATTCCGCGTCCGGCCGACGACCTCGATAAGGTGTTTCCGCTCCGCTAGCTTTCTTCCGTCGGCGCGGCCGCATCGACGCGCTCAGATCTTTCAGCAGACCTTCATTGCCAATCACCAGCAGCGGCTGCGCCGGCGTCTTCAGCAGATTGAAGAACGCGCCGCTCGCCGTCCGCGCGTAGACTTCCGCCCCGTCCGTCAGCAGCTGCACCGATCCGCCGCCGCCGGTGGCCTCGTACAGGCGTTCGCCGAACTGTTCCTGCAGAACCCGGATAATCTGGTGCAACTGTGAAATCGTGAAACCGCGACGCCGCAGGTCCGCGAGCACCAGCAACTCGAACAGCTCGATCGGCGTATACCGCCGCTCGGTGTAGCCGCCCGCGTCGGTCTTGTGCGACGGAATCGTCGGCGACAGCAGGCCGCCCGCGTCCCACAACTGCAGCTGCCGCGCCGTCAATCCGGTGAGCGCCGCCACTTCGCGCGAGCTGTACGTCTGCTTCAGCCGCACGTTCAGACCAGGTGATCCGCGGCGGCCGCGCCCTCGAAATCCTTCACGGTCAGGCCGCCCTCGCTGTGTGTCGAGTAGGTGAGTGTGACCCGCTTGTAGTTGATCAGGATATCCGGATGATGATCCGCAGCCTGCGCGATGGGCGCGAGCCGGTCGACAAACGCGATCGCGGCGAGAAAATCCTTGAACGTGTACTGCTTGCGGATCTCGTCGCCGTACAGCGTCCAGCCGCTGAGGTTCTTGACCCGCTGCTCGGCCTCGGTCTGCGACAACTTGGGCATAATCTCTACCTCTCCAGGACGGGGATACGGTGGCGCATATTTCTATGCCGGCATTCTCGAGCGGATCTCGTCGAGCCGGACACGCGCCGCTTCAACGGCTTTGAGCGACTCCTGCTGCAACTCGATCGCCGTCGGTCCATCCGTCGGGCTCGCAAACGCGCTGCCCGCGATGGTCCGATGATACGCGCGCTGTGCCTGCTGCAGCGTTTCGAGCGCGGCGGCGTGCTCGCGCTGCCATTTCTGCCAGAGTTCGGACATCTCGTTCATAGGCCACCAAAGCGTGCAGGGCTCACCGAATCGAGCTGCGGATCGATCCGGTTGTCGAGCATCGCGTCAGCCACCAGCTGCGCGGTCAGCGGCGCCAACAGCACACCGTTGCGATAGTGCCCGGTCGCGTACATCAGGTTCGGTATTGCGGTGGATGGCCCGATCACCGGCAGATCGTCGGCCGTCGCCGGCCGCAGGCCGACGCGGGCGCTCCGGAACCCAGCGTCTCGCGCGTGTGGGACGATCCCACACACCGCCTCGAGCAGTTCGCTGACCCCGGCCACCGTCGTCCGCTCGTCGAAGCCCGCCTCCTCGACCGTCGCGCCCACCAGCAGCGTCCCATCGTCCCATGGAACGAGGTAGCAGCGACCGCTCCATGTCACGCGACGCAGCGGCGTGCCGGTCCAGCCGAGATACAAGAGCTGCCCGCGCACTGGACGCACTGGCACGGTTGCGCTGACGCCGTCGATCGCGATCTTGCCGGACCAGCTGCCGGCCGCAAGCACGACCGCGTTGCTCGTCAGCGACCCGCGGTCGGTGTGGACAATCATGTCGCCGTGCAGCCGCGAGATGCGGCGCACGCGGCTCTGCTCGATCAGTTGCGCGCCGCGACGCCGCGCCGCGATGACCAGCGCGCGCGTCAGTTCGCCCGCGGCGACGAAGCCATGCGACCCGATCAGCAGGCCGCCGATCGCCACGTCGCCGAGCTGCGGCTCCTCGGCGCGCACGGCTTGCGCGTCCAGCAACAACGCCGGCACGTCGCGACGCGCGAGGACCTCGGCGGTCGTCCGCAGCGCGCGCAGCTCATCGTCCGTGGTCGCGATATCGAGCGTCCCGGTGCGGTGGTACGGAACCGTCACGCCGCTGTCCGCAGACACGCGCTCCATGAAGTGATCGAACAGGCCCAGACTGCGGACGGTGAGATCCAGCAGCGGACTCCCTTCACGCGCCTCGATGTAGGGCGCCAGAACACCGGCCGACGCCTGGGTCGCGCCCATGCCCACCGGGCGCTCGTCCACGATCTCGACCGACGCGCCCCGACACGCCAGCTCGTACGCCACGGCGCACCCGACAATGCCGGCGCCGACGACGATGATGTCGGAGGGGCGACCCATGAAATCCCAGCTTAACGCACGCCCGGCGTCGCAGGTGTACTCCGCCACCTCCGCATACGTTCTCACCGACGCACGGCCGGAACGCTACCGGACGCGTGAGGTGCTGATCGAACAGCTGAATGGGAAGACATCCCTCGCGTTGTCGCGACCGGCTGTTCTGCCACTGCCGCGCCGGCCGGTTTTACCCGGCGAGCCCGGCGCTGACGCACGAAATCGTCGGGAAGATCTCGCTCGGGATCAGCCCGGACGAGCAGCCGCGCCGGGGTAAGAGAACCGGAGGTCGGTCAGACGTCCGTCGGTCAGGCCGTAGATCCACGCGTGCACCTCCAGCACCTGACCGCGCGCCCACGCGTCCCGGACGACGGTCGTCTCGCAGACGTGACGCGCCTGCTCGACGACGTTCAGTTCGCATAGTCGATCGAGGCGCGCTTCACCTGACAGTCCATCGAGCGCGGCGGCGCGCACGTTCGCGACGTCCTGCACGTGCCGCAGCCAGTTCTCGATCAGCCCGAGCTTCGAGTCCTCGAGCGCGGCCCTCACGCCGCCGCAGCCATAGTGGCCGCAGACGATCACGTGACGGACCTTCAGCACGTCGACCGCGTACTGCAGCACCGACAGACAGTTCAGATCGGTGTGGACGACGACGTTGGCGACATTGCGGTGGACGAAAAGTTCGCCAGGGAGGAGATCGACGATCTCATTTGCCGGCACGCGGCTGTCGGAGCAGCCGATCCACAGATACTCTGGCGCCTGCTGCGCTGCGAGCTTCTGAAAAAAGTCCGGTTGGGCTGCCGTCACCTTGGCCGCCCACTTCCGGTTGTTGTCGAACAGATGCGAGAGGTCACTCATTGCGGTGCCGTCGTGCCGCGCCCGCCGCCGCTGGTGATGCCGTACTCGGGAAAGATCAGCATCGCGGGTCCGCCTGTTTCCGGCGAGTGCAAGCCGCTGATCGCGTAGTAGATCGGCTTCGCGGTGTGCAGCAACTGCTGCGCGCGCGCGTCGGTGCGGCTTTCGCCAGCGCCTCGTAGTAGCGGTAGATGTCCTTCGCGTAGGTCAGCTCACCGGGCGCGCCGACCGCGCGGCCGAGGAACTTGAGCGGCGAGGGCACGGTGTCGGACGCGGGAAGATGATCCACGAGTTCCGTCGCGATACGCGGATCCTGCAGGTTCTGCTTGATGAGCCTGGTGTATTCCTCGTCGACCTTCTGCGCAGCCGCGGGTTTCGCGGTCCGGGATTGCGCGGCGACGGGGACGAACACGTAGCTCGAGCCGGCGGCCAGCGCGAGAACTGGGCCAAGCGCGGCGATGCGGGTACTCAAGCAGATCTCCTTGAAAATCAATCTGCAATCGTAATCTGAAACCTGAAGCCTGAAATCTGAATTCTGATCAGCGCGTGCGTCCGCGCGGTTGCATCAACGCTGCGGCTCATTCGGCAGGGCGGACGTGATCCACGCCGAGGTGTACGCGGCATCGGCATGCGCCGCCCGTTCACCCTCTTCATGGCCGCTTTTGAGCATCGCGAGGATCACTTTTTCGCTCAGCCCTTCGCGCTGCAACGTGACGAGTTGCTCGGGCTCGATCGCAAAGATGGAACGGTCGCGATCGATGAGCGCGAGAATCACGACATCGGTGACGCCGGATTTCGCGAGCGCGAGAATCTGGTCCACTGTGACGGCCGCGGCGGACAGAGGGCGCCCGCACATCAGCAGTGTGATGGCGCCGAAAACAGCGGCTCGTCGGATCATGGAGCGCATGATGGCCTGGATTGCAACCTGGTGGCCAGTCGAACGGGCGTAAATTCTCAGGAAACCAAGGGTTAGCGTGGACGGGCAATGGACTCGGGTCAGGACACCATTCACGTGGAAGGGACAGTCCGCCCTGCGAGCCCATCTGGTAAGCTTTTGATTTTCCACGGACTTACGGGGGAGCGATCGGCTGTGGCGCCGGGTACATCCCTTGCCTCTGGATCTGACCGGGTCCAAGGAGTGTAGAAATGCTTTCGAATCGACTCGCATTTGCGGCATTGGCCATCGCCTGTATCGGAGCCGCCGCTGGTGGCGGTTACCTGGCGTCCCGGCAGACCACCGTGCCGATGCCCGCATCGGCACAGGCTCAGCCGTCTGCTGCAGCAACGCCTGCTCCCGCGCTTGCCTCTTCGGCGTCCGCCGGCGTCACCGCCGCGACGCCTGCGGCGCCGGCCAAAGCCGTTCAGGAAACCGAGGCCTTCGTCAACAACAGCGCACGGGCGGCGTCGACATTGAAGGCGAGCGTCGCGAAGCGCGTGGAGCCGCCGGCTCGCAACAATGCCCGCGAGAATCGGCCGGCAACCGCCGTCGCGCGGCAGGAAGCGACGCCCGCGCTCGCCAACAGCTGGCCGAGCAGCGCAGCTGCGCAGCCGCCGTATCCGTTTGCGCCACCGAGCGCCGACGCCCCGCCGGCCGCGACGCGCCAGGAAGAGCGCGTGGCGCCGGAGCCGGCGCGCGCGCCCGAGCCGCCGCCGCACACGTTCGAAGAACTGGTCATCTCGAGAGATTCCGTGATCGGGCTGCAGACGGAAGGCCGCGTGACGAGTGAAACTGCGCGTGTCGAAGATCGCATCGACGCGCGCGTGACGCGCGACGTGCGGGTGGGCGATCGCGTCGCGATTCCCGCTGGCGCGAGAGCGATTGGATCGGTGATGCAGGTCGAGCGCGGCGGCAAGTTCAGCGAGCGCGCGCGGCTCGGCATCCGCTTCCACACGCTGGTGTTGGCCGACGGCACCAAGCTCTTGATTTCCACGGACACGATCTATCGCGACGGCGAGGCGCCCGGCAACAGCAGCCGCGCCAAAGTCGGCGGCGCGGCCGTGGGCGGCGCGATTCTCGGCGCGATTCTCGGCGGCGGGAAGGGCGCGGCGATCGGCGCCGCAGCCGGCGCGGGCGCGGGTGGCGCCTTCGTCGCCGCGGGCGACCGGAGCGCCGCGACGCTGCCGGCCGGCACGGCGATGACCGTCCGGATTCTTCAGCCCGTCACCGTCACGACCGACAACAAGTAATTCAGCGGTGTCTGCGGGATCGTCGTGAATAACCCTTGTGCGCATATCTGAAATGTAGTTATAATCACTACATCGAGGAAACCCACATGGGCAAATCTGTCAGCGCCGCCGACGCCAACCGCGACTTTTCGAAATTGCTGCGCGACGTCCGCAAGGGCGGCTCGTTCATCATCACGAACCACGGGACACCCGTCGCGAAAATCATTCCGTTCGTCGCCGAGGATCGCGTGGTGGACGCGGCTCGAACCACGCTCTTCGCCCATCTCCGCGCGCAGCCCGCGATCAACATCGGTCGTTGGACACGAGACGAACTCTACGAGCGCGACTGATGCTCGTCGCGGTCGACACGAATATCCTCGTGTACGCGGAGGGGCTCAACGGCAAGCCCATGCAGGAGCGCGCGCGCGCCGTCATCGAGCAACTCGCGCCGGAATCGACGCTCCTGCCGGTGCAGACCCTCTGCGAACTCTTCAGTGTGTTGACCAGGAAGGCAGGGCGCACGCGGGCGAAGGCGCGAGACGCCGTACTTCGCTGGGGCGACGCCTTTCCGCTCATCGAAACGTCCTCGTCGGTTCAGCTGATGGCGATGGATCTGTCCGCCGATCATCAGCTGGCCTTCTGGGATGCGCTCGTCCTGTCAGCCGCGG
The DNA here is from genome assembly GCA_025358945.1 of Acidobacteriota bacterium. GTDB lineage: Bacteria > Acidobacteriota > Vicinamibacteria > Vicinamibacterales > CAVVIG01 > CAVQFC01. Next base: position 8,622 of record JANYHS010000058.1, on the reverse strand, counting down.
CCGACGCGAGCTGCCGGCTGCTGCTGTCGGAAGATTTGCAGGACGGGTTCACCTGGAGCGGCGTCACCGTCGTCAACCCGTTCGCGACGCAACCCCACCCCCTGCTCGCCGCCATGCTGAGCTGAACCAGCCGGCGGATTCTCGCCGAGCTCGGCCCGCCACTGCACGTCGCGCAGGCGTACTCCGGTGTTCTGCTTCTTCGCGATTGCGGTGCTGAAGCCGATCTTTCGGCCAACGTGGGGGTGCACTTCATCAACGGGTGGCCGGTCGGCATGACCGCGCAGTTCCCGCTCTCGCCCGGCGCCGACCTCCGCGGCGGCTACAGGATCATCCCGGTCGCGCTGTTCAGTGGCCTGCTCATTTTCGTCGGCGCCCGTCGCGGCGCCCGCAAGTTTCTCTCCTGGTGGCGTGAACGGCGGCTTTCGTAGCATGATGTGGCCCCGCTTTTCAGAGGAGCTGAACGTTATGCGTCTACATGCATCGCCGCTCGTCGCCGTCCTCTTTCTCGCCGCCGTCTTCACCAGCCGCCAAACCGCCGCACAGCAGGTGACCAAGCAAGCGGTGCCAGGCGTCACCAATTTTGCCAGACTCGAAACGACGATCGCCTGCGGCGGGGCGACCACGCCTGAGGCGGTGCCCGAGCTCAAGAAAATGGGCTTCGCTTCCATCGTCAACATGCGCCTGGCGAACGAGGCTGGCGCGAATGTGGAAGGCGAGGCGGCGGCGGCGAAAACCGCCGGCATCAATTTCATCCACATCCCGTTCAACAGCGCGACGCCGGATCCCGCCGTCGCCGATCACTTCCTGCAGGTCATCACCGCGCCGGAGAACAACCCGGCATACATCCATTGCGCATCGGGCAACCGCGTGTCGGCGATGTGGATGATCAAGCGGATGGTGATCGACCACTGGGATGCCGACAAGGCCTACACCGAGGCCAACGCCCTCGGCCTTACGAACCCGGCGCTGAAGCAATTCGCCGTCGATTACGCGCAGACGCACAAGCGCTAGTTCGGTCATCCGGCTCATCCGCTCGCCTTCAACGGGTACGACACTTGCAGTTTTTTCAAACTGAGGAGTCGTACCCAATGAAGCGCATCATGAATTCTCTTATCTTTCTCTCAGCGATTGTCGTTGTGCTTGCGCCGTCTCAGGCGCGGGCGGATGGATTCTTTACACCGTGGGTCGGTTCAGCCTTCGGCAGCAATATCAGGAATGGCCAGACTACGGTGGGCGTCAGCGCCGGCAGCATGGGCGCGGGCATCGTCGGGGGCGAAGCGGATTTCGGCTGGAGCCCGAGCTTTTTTGGCAACCAGAGCGACTTCGGCCACAACACCGTGATGAACCTGATGGGCAACCTGATTCTCGGCGTGCCGGTCGGTGGCCAGCACGGCGCGGGCATCCGGCCCTATGTCGTCGGCGGCATCGGGTTGATCCGGACGCAGATTGACGGCGGGACGATCGCGAAAGTGTCTTCGTCAGACAACATGTTCGGCTGGGATGCCGGTGGCGGGGTGATGGGCTACTTCGCCGATCACATCGGCGTTCGCGGTGACCTGCGTTACCTGCGCGCGACGCACGAGCTGAACACGGGCGTCAGCAGCATCGACATCAACGGCGATCGCCTGCACTTCTGGCGCGCGTCGATCGGCATCGTTATCCGCTAATCCTCCAGAGTTCCCGCCATGTCTCGCCCTCGTCATCCGTGACGAGGGCGACGATCCCGTTGATCGGAAAGTCGACGCCGGCTTCACCCCCGGTGACCAGCAGCGCCAGCAGTCTCGGCAAATACGGAAAATGTCCGGCGATCGCGATGTCGCGTGTCTCGCCGCGCAGGCGATCGCGCATCCATTGCGGCGGGTCGTCGGGTTGCAGGTCGCGGCTGACCGCGAACTCCGCGAGCGCGTTGCACGCGCGCCAGAACTCCTGCGCCGTCTGTTTCGCGCGCAGCTTGCCGCTGTGCCACACGATCTCAGGCTTGGCGCCCTTTGCCGCGGCGAGTGCGGCCACACGCGCAGCGCCCGCGAGCCCGACAGCAGACAGCGGCCGGCGCGCATCTTCGTCGGGTCCGACCGCGACGCCGTGGTGAACGAGAAAGAGATGCATCAGGGCGCTCGGCTTAGTATTACCCATGGCCGAGCGTGTAGGCGGCTGGCTGCTGATTCTCAGCCGGGTGTTGGTGGTCCTTCACCCTCTGAGTCTCGCGGTGACGGCGGCGGGTGCACTCGGTGCGCTGGCGGTACGCGGCGCGCCGGTCGCGTTGATTCTGGTGCTGCGACTCGGTGTCGTCGGGTTCGGGATGGCCGCCGGACGCGCGCTGCAGAATCTGCAGCCCAACGCCGTGACCCTGGCGAAGGCGGCGCTGCTGCTGTCGGCGGCGACCGACGTCTTCGTCTACTCGACGCCGTACTTTCCCAACAACAGACTGCCTGGCGACACCCTGTATTACATCGCCGCATCGCTCGCCTATCACGCCGGATGGCTCCTGTATCTTGCGCGCTCCACGCGAGTCCGAGCGACGTACACCGACACGTAACCCCGCATCTTTTTCGTGTGTGTCGCCTCTTTTGTGTGTGTCGTGGCTACATAATCAGCGGCATGACCAAGCGCTTTCTGATCGCCATCGGCCTGGCTGCCGCCGTCGGTGTTGCCGCACAGCAACGCGCGCCGCAGAACGACTCGATCCGCCAGGATGATCTGCGCGCCGATCTGTTCTTTCTCGCCGGCGATTCGCTGCGGGGACGCCTGACCGACACGGAAGAGAACCGCGCGGCCGCGGACTTCATCCGATCGCGATTCGAGCGCATGGGATTGAAAGGCGCGGGACCCAACGGATCGTTCTTCCAGCCGTACAACCTGATGACGGCGACCCTGCCGGCCGGGCCTGGCATCGCCAACGCGCTGGAGATCTCGCGCGGCGATGGCCAGACGCGGCAACTGCGCACCGGCCAGGATTTCTACCCGCACCGGTTCAGCGGAAGCGGCACTGCGACCGGACAGGTGGTGTTCGCTGGCTTCGGGATCAGCGCGCCGCACCTGAACTACGACGACTACAACGGCGTCATCCGGGACAAGGTCGTGCTCATGCTCGATCACGAGCCTGGTGAGCGCGATCCCAACAGCCCGTTCGACGGCGTCGTCACGTCGGAGCCGTCCACCGTCTGGCGGAAAGTGCTCGCGGCTCAGCAGCACGGCGCCGCGGCAGTGCTGTTCGTGAGCGACGTCCACAACCACCCGGGTGAGACGAATTTCGAGGCGGCCGCGCGCAACTACTGGCCCGAGAAGCCTCCGCACCTCCTGAGCTACACGCTGGCGGCGTGGGCGGATCGCATCCGGATCCCGGTGGCGCAGATTTCACCGGCCGTCGCAGCGTCGCTGGCCGCCGCAGCCGGCAAGACATTCGCGGAGCTCGCGGCCGCGTCAGAAACCGCGCGCGGCTTGACGCCAGTCGCGTTGGCCGAGAGCCGTGTCACGGTGCGTACCGCCGTGGACCGTCACATCGTGCCGGATCGCAACGTCGTCGCGCTGCTCGAGGGCAGCGATCCCCGGCTGAAGAACGAGTGGGTGATCGTCTCGGCGCACTACGATCACAACGGCGCCGATGGCACGCAGATCTTCAACGGCGCCGACGACAACGGATCCGGCGTCGTCGCGCTGATCGAAATCGCCGAGGCGTACGCGCTGGCGGCAAAAGAAGGTCATCGCCCGAAGCGCAGCATCCTGTTCGCCTCGTGGAACTCCGAGGAACGCGGACTGCTGGGCGCGTGGGCGTACACCGAGCAGCCGCTCGCGCCCTTGAACACGATCGCGGCCGTGCTGAACATGGACATGATTGGCCGCAATGAAGAGATCCCCGTTGGCGGCGGGCCGAGGTTCGCCGGACTCGAGGTGCAGACGGCCGAGTCCAACAGCAACGCGCTGAACCTGATGGCGTTCTCGAAAGTGCCCGACATCACGGCGATGGTCGAGAAGGCGAACGGCGGCATTGGTCTCGATCTGAAAAAGCGCTACGACAACAACAGCTCGAACCTTTTGCGACGCAGCGATCAGTGGCCGTTCCTGCAGCGAGGCGTGCCGGCCATGGGCTTTATCACGGGTCTGCATCCTGACTACCACACGCAGTACGACCGGCCCGAGAAGATCAACTACGTGAAGATGGAGAAGATCACGCGCTTGATTCATCAGGTGAGCTGGGACATCGCGAATGCTGATGCGAAGCCCAAAGCCCTGTCGACTCGATCGGTCACGCAATAGCCACGAAGACACGAAAAAGACGAAAAAAACACACATGCTCAGAACAACCGCCGCGGCCGTGATGTTGATCTTCGTCGCTTCAGCCGCTGACGCCAGGGTCGTGCGGCTGCGCATCGAACGGCGCGAGGTGATCCTGAACGGGCGGGCGTTCGGCGCCGCCGGCGCCTACGAGAAGCTCGTCGGCAAGGTGGACTTCGGCCTCGACCCCGACCTTCCCCGCAACGGCGACATCGTCGATCTGAAGCGGGCGCCAAGAAACGAGCGCGGCGAAGTCGAAGCGAGCGCCGACTTCTTCATGCTGAAGCCTGTCGACCCGCGCCGCGGCAACGGCCGCCTGTTCTACGAAGTCGGCAACCGCGGCGGGAAGTCGCTGCTGCAGAATTTCCAGAAGGCGACCGGCTCACCCGATCCCACCACCGAGGCCGAGTTCGGTGACGGCGCGCTGATGGGCCAGGGCTTCACGCTGCTGTGGATGGGATGGCAGTGGGACGTCCCGGAGCGCCCCGGCACGATGCGCATGGAGATGCCGATCGCGACGGAGGGCGGCAAACGGATCACCGGCGTCGTCCGTGGCAACTTCATCCTCAACGAGCGCGCGAACACCGCGTCGGTCGCCGACCGCGCGCACAAAGCCTACGGCGCGATCGATCCCAACAGCGCCGAGAACGTCATGACGGTGCGCGACGACCCGACGGCGAAAGGTCAGATGATCCCGCGTGCACGCTGGCGCTTCACGGATCCGGGGACGGTCGCCCTTGACGGCGGCTTTGAGTCTGGCCGCATCTACGATGTGGTCTATCGCACCGCTGACCCGCGCGTCGTGGGCATCGGGCTGTCGGGTACGCGCGATCTGATCAGCTTCCTGAAGTACGACACCTCGACATCGAATCCGATGCCGGGCCTTCGGTATGCGATCGGCTGGGGCGTGTCGCAGAGTGGCCGCTTCCTGCGGCACTTTCTCTATCAGGGCTTCAACGAAGACGAGCAGGGACGCAAGGTGTTCGACGGCGTCTTCGATCAGGTCGGCGGCGCCGGTCGTGGGTCGTTCAACCATCGCTTCGGCCAGGCGTCGCGTGACGCGCTGCAGTATTTCAACATCCTGTTCCCGGTGGACCTGTTTCCGTTCACCGATGGCCCGGAGACCGATCCGGAAGGCGGCGCGATCGACAGCCTGCTGGGCCGCGCCGAGCGGACCGGCACCGCGCCGAAGATCTTTCACCTGCTCACCAACTCGGAATATTTCAACCGCGCAGGATCGCTCGTCCACACCGATCCGACCGGGACGAAGGACGCCGACCTGCCAGCGAACACGCGCATCTACATGATTGCGTCCGCGCCGCACGGGCCGGGTCCGTTTCCACCGATGTCGAACACCGGCGGCGGCATGGTCGGTCGCGCGGCGCTCAACCCGCTCAACTACTCGCCCGCCGTGCGCGCGCTGTTCCGCGCCCTGGATCGCTGGATCACCGACGATGTCGCACCGCCGCCGAGCGCGATTCCGCATCTGGCCGACGGGACGCTGACGACCCCGGATCGCGCGGGCTGGCCGGCAGTCCCCGGCTATCAATTTCCACAGCAGCCGCTGCGCGCGTTCCATCTGAATTTCGGCGCGGATTGGGCGAAGGGCATCGTCAGCGTCGAACCGCCGGAGGTGGGCCCGGCGTTCGTGGTCCGCGTGCCGGCGGTGGATGGCGACGGCAACGTGCGCGCCGGGATCCGTCTGCCGGATATTGCCGTGCCGCTGGCGACGCAAGCCGGCTGGAACTACCGCGACACGTCGATCGGTTCGCCCGATCGACTCGCGGGAGAAATCGGATCGTACATCCCGTTCGCGCGGACGAAGGCCGACCGCGATCGCGCACACGATCCGCGGCCGTCGATCGAGGAACGCTATCGCAGTCGGGACGAGTACGTCGGGAAGTTCGCCGCAGCTGCGCTCGACCTCGCCGAACGCGGCTACCTGTTGCAGGAAGATGTGGCGGATTTACTGAAGCACGCGGTGGAGCACTACAACTTCGCGACGACCGGGTCGGTCAAGTAGCGCACGACTTCAGTCGTGCGACCGGGTCGATCGAGTGAGCGCCACAGAGTCACGGAGTCACAGAGTCACAGAGACGACGATCATTGCAGAGACCGCAGAGTTCGCAGAGTCTGACGTGCGACGGGGCCGGCGAAGCCGGCCGACGCGAAACGAAAATAGCGCGACAGACGCAAGCGACCAAGAGGCTACCGCTTGTGTTTGACGCGCTCTTTGCATTTCGCGGCCCGCGTTGCGGGCCGTCGCACGCTCTGTGGCTCTGTGACTCTGTGGCGCGTTCGACCTACTGGCACGCCTTCAGCGTTGATTGGTACGGCGTGCCCTTGCCGGCGGCAATCAGCGACTCGGGCGCCTGATCTGCCTGCTCGATGAAGAACGCGTGAAAGCGCGCGGCGCGTTCGAGACCCTCGGCGGGCACGGCTTCGAGTACGTCGCCCGACGCGTGATAGAACGTTCCCGACTGAATCATCTGCGTCATCGGCACGTTCAGTGGCCGATAGCCGCCAAGATCGCCGGAGACCGTCGTCCCGGCTGACTGATACGTCGCCACGCCGTAGCAGCGCGATGCCTGCTTCCAGAGATCGAACAGAAACGGTGACTCGTTGGTGACGCCGACCGCCTTCGCCGCCTCCGTGACGCTCGTCTCCCACGTCATCCCGATGTTGTTCGGCGCGCGTACCTTGCCGCGCACGATGTCGGCGTACGCCACGTGCTCCAGGTTCAGGATCAGGAGGGTGCCGTCCTTCAGCTCGGGATGCGCTGAGACGAGCGACGTCGGACCGTTGCCCGGACCGTGATGCCCACCGCTGGCGACAAACATCAGCGTGTGCGCCGGCTGCGGCTGCTTCGCGAAATATTTCGCCAACCCGACGAGGACCGCGAGGCCGCTCGCGTTGTCGTCGCCGCCCTGAAAGTAGCCGTCTGCGTGCGCGTTGATGATGATCCGCTTCGCAGACTTCCCGGGAATCGTCGCGATGCCGTTGGCCGACGTCAGACCACCCTGCTCCTCGGACGTCAGCGCGAGCATGATCTTCAGCTTGTCGAGCATGCCGGCGTTTGCAGCCTTGCCGATCACCGTCTGCAGGAACCACGCGTCCTGTCCGCCGACCATGAAGCACGGCGACTTGCCGCAGGCGAACCGCGGATCGACGTATTGCGCATTCCCCGGACCTTCGATCGCGTTGATGACGCCGGCCGCGCCTTTCTCTACCAGCCGCGCCGCCACCCCCTGTTCGCCCGCGCCGAACAGCGACGGCTCCGGACGCACGCGCACGATCGCAATCTTGCCTTTGACGTCCCGCCCAGCCAGATCCGCGTCGGTGCCGTGGCCCACGTACACGACCGGCGCCGTCAGACTGCCGCCGGGAATCGAGACGCCGCCAGGCTGCGGAAACGCTGACTGCAGCGTGATCGTCTGCGTACCGGCGCCGAACGCCGCGTCGCCGACAATCTGCACCTGCCACGACTTCGGCACCCACATTGGAGCAGGCACCACGTACGTTTCCACCTTCGCGTCTTTCAGGCCGGCCGTCTTGAAGGCGTTCACGGTCCACTCGATCGTGTGCATGAACGACGGCGTCCCCGCGCGACGCCCCCAGAGTTTGTCGTTGGCGCCGAGGCTCTCGAGTGAGAAGCCAACCACTTTCTTCTGATCGGCCTTCAGCGCGGCACCATCGAGCAATTCGTCAGACTTGCCGGGACGATGGGCGAATTGCGCCGGCAGCGGCGCGAACGCATCGTCGTAGTTCATCACCGGCTTGCGCACATCGCTGAGCGGCGGCGGAAGCGGCGTGCCGAACCAGGCGGGACTATCGTCCGCCACCAGCGTCGCGACCGCGGCAGTGACGACCAGGATCATTGTCAGCGCTTTGCACATTGGGAATCTCTCAGCAATCTGAAATCTACCCTCTGACATCTGAACTCTCACCATGCCATCACGTAGCTGTCGCCGGTCGGGCTGACGCCGCCCATCAGCACGCCGGTGCGCGGATCGATGAGGATCGCCTTCACCGATCCGACGCCCTTCACGTTGCGGATGTCGAGCACGTGGCCCTTCGCGGCCAGCGCCTCCTGCACGCTCCTGGGCAACATGGCCGGCGTGAGGAGTTTCCCTTTCACGTCGTGCGGCTGGTACGAGTCCTGGAAGCTGTTGCTGATCACGGTCGGTTGCTCGAGCGCTTCCTGCACGTTCATCCCGAATTCGGCGACGTTCAGGAAGAACTGCAGCTGCGTCTGCGGCTGCGTGTCCGAACCTGGCGTGCCGAAGGCGATCCACGGCTTGCCGTCCTTGAGCGCAATCGCCGGATTGATCGTCTGGCGCGTGCGCTTCC
>JANYHS010000021.1 GCA_025358945.1 Acidobacteriota bacterium | reverse complement strand
GGGTGGCGCCGCCGCCACCGCCGCCGACTGCCGGTGGCCGCGGGGTCATCGCACAGGTGAACTCGTCGGGTGAGGGGCGTCCTCGGGGACTGCGCGTGATGTGGATGCAGTATCGTGGGCCCGGCAAGGTCACGTTCGGAGTCTCTGGCCCCACACTGGTTGTGAACGGTCAGGCGTCGACGAGTGCGACCTTTGCCGTACCAGGAACGTACCTGCTGCGAGCGACTGCGAACGACGGTCAGTTGTCGAAGTTCGTGGATGTGACAGTGACGGTCAAGCCGGGAGCGTCGACGCAGGGGCGGTAGGCATTCGCGCGTGTCTCGGGATCAACCAAAACCGTGAGCGGAATTCACCTCGACATAGTTCCCGGCAGCCAGCCAGTGTGAGGTCGGTCGCGGAAATTCAGGCTTCAGAATTCGGATTTCAGATTGTGTTTCCGGACTGCTGAAATCTGAACCCTGCCATCTGAAATGTCAACCGGCTATCATTACGCCGCATGTTGCCGGCCGTGGCCATTACGGGGGACGTCAGCGCATCGATCGCCGACTGCGAGCTGACGCACGTGGAGCGGGTGCCGATCGACGTCGAGGTGGCGCGGGCGCAGCACCAACTGGACGAGCGCGCGCTGACTGCCGCCGGCTATCTCGTTGAACACCTCGACGCCGACGCGGAGATGCCCGACTCCGGCCCATGGATCATCATCTGAAACAATGTGGAGTCTGAGATGGATGAGAAGCGCGCGCTCTTGAGGCACACGGTGGCGACGGTGGCGTATCGCGGCGGGAAAGCCGTACGCGGCGCGCCGGCGGAGTTCGCGTCGTTCAGCGGCGACGCATCAAATCGCACGGCGCTGAAGATCCTCGCGCACATCGGCGACCTGTACGACTGGGCGCTGACGCAGGCAACGGGCGCGGAGGCGTGGAACGACTCGACACCGCTCGAGTGGGATCGAGAAGTCGAGCGCTTTCACGCGACACTGCAGCGATTCGACGACTACCTGGCTTCCGCCGCGCCGCTGGCCGCCTCGGCCGAGAAGATCTTCCAGGGCGCGATCGCTGATTCGCTGACCCACATCGGCCAGCTCACGATTCTTCGCCGGCTGGGCGGTGCGCGAATGAAAAGCGAGAACTACTCGCGCGCCGACATCGTTGCCGGCCGCGTGGGTCACGAACAGACGGCGCCGAAGCGTGAGTTCGACTAGCGCGTGTCTTCCACACTCGAACGCTCGATCGGCATGACGCAGGCGACCGCGATGGTTGTCGGGACGATCGTCGGCTCGTCGATCTTCGTCCAGCCGTCCGAGGTCAGCAAGGCGGTGCCGTCGTTTGGCGGTATGCTGCTCGTCTGGGTCGCGGCAGGCGCGCTGACCTGGTTCGGCGCGAGCATCTGCGCCGAGTTGTCGTCGGCTTATCCGAAAACCGGCGGCGTCTACGTGTTCCTCCGCGAGATGTTTTCGCCGGCCGCCGGGTTTCTCTGGGGATGGGCGATGTTCTGGAGCATGCACTCCGGCATCATCGCGGCAATTGCGATGGTATTCGGCCGCTACACCGCGACCATCGTCCCGCTGAACGATCTCGGTATTCGGCTCGTGGCGGTCAGCGCCATCGCCGTGCTGTCGGCCATCAACTATCTGGGCGTTCGCCCGGGTAGCTCTGTGCAGACCGGTCTGACGATCGCGAAGATCGGCGCGATCTTCGTCCTGCTGATCCTGCTGTTCGGCACGGGCACGCTGCAGATGCCGGCGTCGCTCGGCGCGATCGCGCCGCGCGGATTTCTGCGCGCGCTGGTCGCCGGTCTGTTCGCGTTCGGCGGCTGGCACATGGTCACCTACGCCGCGGAAGAGACGCAAAGCCCGGAGCGCACGATCCCCCGTGCGCTGATGCTCGGTACGGCGGTCGTCGTCGTCATCTATCTGGCGCTGAACAGCGCGTACCTGCTCGTGCTGCCGTTCGACGCCGTGCTGAAGTCCACGCACATCGCCTTCGACGCAACGCTCGCGACCGCCGGCCCATCGGCGGCGTCGGCAATCTCGGTGCTGGTCATCGTGTCGTCGTTCGGCGCGATCAGCGGGATCATCCTCGCCGGCCCACGCGTGTACTACGCGATGGCGAAGGACGGCCTGCTGTTCAAGTGGATGGGCGCGGTGCATCCGGTTCACAAGACGCCGTATCTGGCGATCGTCGTGCAGGGGATCTGGTCGTCTGTGCTCGTGCTGACCGGCACCTACGGCCTCATCGTCTCCCGCGTCGTCTACACCGAGTGGATCTTCTTCGGCGCGCTCGCGCTCGGCACCATCGCCTTGCGCCGTTCGCGCGCCTACGCGCCCGCGTTTCGCGCGTGGGGATTTCCGGTCGTGCCGATCGTGTTCGCGCTGGTCTGTCTGGCGATTGTCCTGAACCAGATTGCCGGCGATCCGGGCGAGAGCCTTTCCGGCCTCGCACTCGTCGCCGCCGGTCTGCCCGTTTACTATTTTTGGAGACGCACTCATGCCCGTGATTGATTTCCACAACCATTACTACCCGCCCAAATATATGAACGCGTTGCAGTCCGGCGAGAGCAGCGTGCGGGTGACCATCGACAGCGACGGCAACCCGAACCTGCACTATCCGGGCGACTACAACGTCGCCGTCCGCGGCCATCGCGATCTCGCCTACCGGCAGGAGGTGCTCGACACACTCGGCATCACCATGCAGGTCGTCACCTTGACGACGCCGGGGACGCATGTGGAGACGCCGGAGACGGCCGTGCGGCTGGCGTCGATGGTGAACGACGAGTTCAAAGAGGCGATGGAGACGCGCGGGAAGCATTTCACGTCGCTGGCCACGCTGCCGCTGAACGATCCGAAAGCGTCCCTGAAAGAGTTCAAGCGAGCGACCGGCGAACTCGGATTTCCCGGCGCGATGCTGTTCAGCAACGTCAACGGCGTGGCGCTGAGCGACGAACGGTTCTGGCCAATCTACGAGGTCGCGAATGACATCGGCGCTGTGCTCTACATTCATCCGGAACACCCGGTGAACGTGGACATGATGAACGAGTTCTGGCTGATGCCGCTCGTCGGTTTCCTCTACGACACGACGCTTGCCGCTGCGTCGCTGGTGTTCAACGGCGTCCCGGAACGGTTCCCCAACATCAAGTGGGCGCTGTGCCATCTCGGCGGGACGATTCCGTATCTCGTCGAGCGGCTCGATCGCGGTTTCCACAACTTCAAGGATTGCCGCGCGAAGATCGATCGTCCACCGAGCACGTACCTGAAGGAGTTCTACTACGACACGGTGAACTTCAATCAGGGCGCGCTGAAGCTGGCGATCGATTTCGCGGGCGCCGATCACATTCTTGCCGGCAGCGATTACCCGCACCAGATTGGCAGCATCCCGCTGATGATCGAGGCGATCAACGCGCTGCCGGTAACCGAAGAGCAGCGCGAAGGGATCCGATGGAAGAACGCCGCGAGGATCTTGAAGATTGGCGAATCCCAGGTGCGCCGGTGATCTGGCGGGCCGGGTTGATTCTGGCGTTGGTGCTGCAGGCTCCGAAGGCGGAGATGACGCGCGTGCCGCAATTCGAGAACGATCGCGCGGTGTCGTGGAAGAGCATCATCCCCCCGCACACCGAGTCCACGTTTCATCGCCACGATCACTTCCGCACGGTCATCGGCATCGTCGGCGGCGATCTGACGACGATCGATCCGGCGGGTCACAAGAGCGTGACGCACTACGAGACGGGGAAGGCGTACTGGCAGGAGCCGATGCCCACGGGCGCGATGCACAAGGACGTCAACGAGACCGGCAAGACGATCGAGGTGGTGGTTGTCGAGCAGAAATAGTCGAATAGGCTAAGGGCGAAGGAGTTGAACGATGGCGTTCC
>JANYHS010000009.1 GCA_025358945.1 Acidobacteriota bacterium | reverse complement strand
GCTGTTGGACCTCGTCGCGTTGCCCCTCGTGGTCGCCTTTGCCGCCGCGCTGCTGCTCCTTCCTCAACCAGAACGTTGGCGGCCGCGCAAGTAGGTGTCGGCCGTTTTCATCCAAGATCGATCAGTCGACGATAGCTGCGGTCGTCGCCGCACCGTAGTTGCACATCCGCGTTCGCGAAGTTTGGCAGGCCCTGGCGGTACGTCGCGGAGTGATCCGCAAGAGTAAAGAGAACTGACTCAGCCTTAGGCGGATGGCTGGAGTCTTGCTCAGTGGGCGGTGTGGCCACACGTTTCACCTTCACCGCCGTCCTTGCCGCTGCAACTCTCGTGACCGCCTGTGCCTCGCACGGCGGGCTCGCGCAAAAAAAGCCGACGCTCTCCTCGCGCAAGGTTCGCGCAGACGCCGTCCGCCGCGCCAAGGTGTGGGCGGCGACGGATATCCCGTCCATGGATCTGAAGGCCGGCCCGCAGGGCCACGGCGTGTTCAAGCCCGGCGAAACGGTCACCTGCACCTACGTCAAGAAAGAGATGACCGGGAAGTCCCCGAAGTTCACCTGCGCCATTCCCCCAGACGATGAAGTGAAGGTGAAGTTCGGACAGGGAAACGGCGAAGTGTATGCGGAAGTGGCAGCGACGCGGCTGTTCTGGGCGCTCGGCTTTCCCGTCGATCACATGTATCCCGTGCGCGTGGTCTGTACCGGCTGCCCTCCGGAGACGCATCCCGGTGATCCCGCGACTGGCGATGCCGTCGTGTTTGAATCGGCAGCGATCGAGCGCAAGCTCAAGGGACACGTCATCGAGACGAAACCGGAAGACGGCTGGGCATGGCCCGAACTCGACAAAGTGGATGAGTCGGCTGGTGGCGCTTCGCGCGCGGAGCGCGACGCGCTGAAGCTGCTCGCCGTCTTCGTGCAGCATACCGACAGCAAGCCTGAACAACAGAGGCTGTTGTGCGTGGACGAGAAGTCGGACCGCGGAGCGCCGTGCGCGCACCCGGTGATGATGGTCAACGATCTCGGCCAGACCTTCGGGCGATCCAACCTGTTCAACCGAAGTCCGATCGGCAGCGTGAACCTGGAGCAGTGGTCCGCCGCGCATGTGTGGATCGACTCGAAAGGCTGTATCGGCGCGCTGCCAGAATCGCAGACGGGCACGCTGGATCATCCGGTGATCCACGAGGAAGGCCGGAAGTTTCTGGCCGGCCTCCTGATGCAGTTGTCGGACGCGCAACTTCACGCGTTGTTCGAGGTGTCGCGCTTTCCGGAGCGCACCGGCGCCGCCAATCCCGCCGCGTCGGTCGACGCCTGGGTCGAGGAGTTCAAGGTCAAGCGAGCCGAGATCGTGAACCGGACGTGCCCGACCTAGAAGGACGCAGGCCCAACAGGGCCTGCGCTACTTGATGAAGGTGCCGGCCCGGAGTTCCTGCAGCGCTTGACGCAGCTGTGCCTGCGTGTTCATCACAATCGGGCCATACCACGCGACCGGTTCCTCGAGCGGCTTGCCAGAGACCAGCAGAAACCTGATCCCTTCGTCGCCCGCCTGCACGACCACTTCGTCGCCGCTGTCGAACAACACGAGCGAGCGGTTGCCCGATTCGTCGCGGTGAACCGCGTCGCTGCCGTCAGTGGCCTCGGTCAGTACGCCGCGCGGATCGGACGCGTCGCAAAATGTGCCTGATCCCGCAAACACGTACGCGAACGCGTGACGGGTGATGTCCACCTTCAGCCGCTTCCGCGTGCCGGGCGGCACCGAGACGTCGATGTACTGCGGATCCGCAGCCACGCCTTCCACCGGTCCCTGCTTGCCCCAGAAGTCGCCCACGATTACGCGCACCTTCGTCCCGTCATCGTCGGTCACTTCGGGGATGTCCGCCGCCTTGACGTCCTGGTACCTCGGCGGCGTCATCTTCAGGGACGCCGGAAGATTCGCCCACAGCTGAAAGCCATGCATGCGGCCCTGCGCGTCGCCTTGCGGCATCTCCTGATGCATGATGCCGCTGCCTGCCGTCATCCATTGCACGTCGCCCGCGCCGAGACTGCCGCGGTTGCCGAGGCTGTCGCCGTGCTCGACGATGCCCGTGAGCACGTAGGTGATCGTTTCGATCCCGCGGTGCGGGTGCCAGGGAAAGCCAGCGAGATAGTCGGCCGGCCGATCGTTGCGGAAATCATCGAACAACAGAAACGGATCGAACTCGGAGGTGTCTCCGAAGCCGAACGCGCGCTGGAGTTTGACACCGGCGCCTTCGGTGTGCGGAGTGGCGGAGATAACGCGCTTGACGGGTCGGATCGACACGATGGATGCTCCTTGCGGCTTGCCAGAAAAAAATAAGTATACCGTTCGCCAAGGCTCTCCCTCGCTGCGGGGAGCCACCTGGGACGGGCGCGGCGTGAACTTCAGCCTCTTTTCGGCGCATGCGACAAAGGTCGAGGTCTGTCTTTTTGACGCCGCGGGGACGCGCGAGGTTGCGCGGATTGTGCTGCCCGAATACACCGACGAGGTCTGGCACGGCTACATCCCTGACCTGGGACCATCGACGGTCTACGGCTACCGCGTGCATGGGCCCTACGCGCCCGAGGCGGGGCATCGTTTCAACCAACACAAGCTGCTGCTCGACCCCTACGCGCGCGCTCACGTCGGTGAGTTGACATGGGATCCGGCCATTTTCGGCTACACCGTGGGCGCGGATGCCGGCGATCTGAGTTTCGATGAGCGCGACAGCGCGCCGTTTGTTCCCAAGTGCGTGGTCATCGATCCGGACTTCGACTGGCAGGGCGAAGGAAACCGCCGTCCTGTGCCGTGGGATCGCACGATCCTGTACGAGATGCACGTGCGCGGGTATACGAAGTTGCATCCAGGGGTGGACGCACATCAGCGGGGCACCTTCGCGGGCCTCGGCACAGCGACCGTCGTCGACTACATCAAAGCGCTCGGTGTCACGAGCGTCGAGCTGCTCCCGGTCCACACATTCCTGGACGACATGCATCTGGTCGCGCGCGGCGGTACTAATTACTGGGGCTACAACAGCATCGGCTTCTTCGCGCCGGATCCACGCTACGCCTCGGACCGCGCGAACTGCCTCCGCGAGTTCAAGGAGATGGTGGCGCGGTTCCACGACGCGGGCCTCGAAGTGATCCTCGACGTCGTCTACAACCACACAGCGGAAGGAGGCGAGAGCGGCCCGACGCTGTCGTTCCGGGGCATCGACAACGCGTCGTACTACCGCCTGTTGCCGGACGAACCGCGGCTCTACATCAACGACACCGGCACCGGGAACACGGTGAATCTGAATCACCCGCGGGTGATTCAGATGGTCATCGACAGCCTGCGCTACTGGGTCACCGAGACGCACGTGGACGGCTTCCGCTTCGACCTCGGAACGATTCTCGCGCGGGCGCCGAACGGTTTCGACTACCACGGTGGATTCCTGAAGGTGTGCGGCCAGGATCCGGTGCTGCAGTCGGTGAAGCTGATCGCCGAGCCGTGGGACGTCGGGCCGGGCGGGTATCAGGTCGGGGCGTTTCCGCCTGGCTGGGCGGAGTGGAACGATCAGTTCCGCGACACGGTCCGCGGATTCTGGAAAGGCGACGTGGCGCCCGCCGCGCTGGCGCCGCGGTTGTGCGCGTCGGCGGACCTGTTCAACCCTCGCGATCGCCAGCCGTGGGCGTCGATCAACTTCGTCACCGCGCACGACGGCTTCACGCTGAACGATCTGGTGTCATACGGCGAGAAGCACAACGAGGCAAACGGCGAGGGGAACAACGACGGCTCGTCTGACAACCGCTCGTGGAACGGCGGCGTCGAGGGGCCGACCGACGACCCCGTGATCGTGGCGTTTCGCGAACGTCAGATGCGCAACATGCTTGCGACGCTGCTGTTCTCGCAGGGGACGCCGATGCTGCTCGCCGGTGACGAGTGCGCACGCACGCAGCAGGGCAACAACAACGCGTACTGCCAGGACAACCTCGTCAGCTGGATCGATTGGGACGTGACGGCGAGCGGGCAGGCGATGATCCGCTTCGCGCAGAGGCTCACGGCAGTCCGCGAGCGCTTTCCAGTCCTGCGGCGCGATCGCTTCCTGACGGGGCTATCGAGCGAGTCGTTCGGGCTCAAGGACGTCACCTGGATCGGTGCATCAGGGGACGAACTGCGGGTCGAGGACTGGTCGGACGGTGGCCTGCGCTGCTTCGGGATGCTGCTCGACGGCCACGCCCGGCAGCCCGTCGATGAATCGGGGGAGAGCGCGTCTCTTCTGCTTGTGCTGAACGCGCGTCACGATGACGTCGCGTTCACGCTGCCGCCGCACCCCGGTGGCAGGGGATGGTCGATCCTCGTGGACACCGCCAACGTGGCGCACGAGAATGTGGCGCGAGACTTCAGTCGTGCGATCGTGCCGTTCGACACAGCCTACGCCGTCAGTGCGCGTTCGCTGTTACTGTTCGCCCTGTTCGACGCCTGACGCGCGCGGTGACGCGACGCTGGCAGCAACTAGGCCTTCAGGTCTTCGGCGATTGCAGCAAATTGTTCGAGAGCGGCTTCGAGGTCTGCCGCGATCTCGGCAGCGATGACGTCGGGAGCGGGAAGGTTAGCCGATTCCTCGAGCGAGTCGTCTTTCAGCCAGAAGATATCGAGGTTCACCTTGTCGCGCTTGGCGAGTTCGTCGTAGGCAAAGCTCCGGAATCGTTCGCTGTCCTTGCGAGCGTGGCGATTCTTCGGGTTGTAGCTCTTCACGAAGTCGTCGAGATCGCCGCGCTTGAGCGTGCGCTCTTTGAGCGTGAAGTGCAGGTTCGTCCGCAGGTCGTAAATCCAAAGCCGCTCGGTCCACGGCTTCTCACGCGCCGGCTTGCGATCGAAGAACAACACGTCGGCAAGGGCGGCACGCCGCTCTCCGTCGCTCTGCGCCTTCCGAACATTTCGGTTACCCGAGTCAAGAATTTCTGCGCGTCGGGATCCGAAGCGTTTCGCGGCGCGGTTTATGCCGTTGCTGCCGGCGCCTGCGACATCGCGCTGGCGCTCGGTGTGGAAAAGCTCAAGGACACCGGCTATGGCGGATTGCCCCAGCGCGAAGGCGCGAGTCTGGCGCCGCTTTGGGCCGCCAAC
>JANYHS010000333.1 GCA_025358945.1 Acidobacteriota bacterium | reverse complement strand
CACGGCCGCTGCCACCAGCGCCGCGTCCTTGAACGTCACGCCGTGGTGGATCTCGTAGCGCTCGCGCAAGCCGCGCAAGATGCTGATTGTGTCCTCGACCGTCGGCTCGTTGACCATCACGGTCTGGAAGCGCCGCTCGAGGGCCGCATCCTTCTCGATGTACTTCCGGTACTCGTCGAGTGTTGTCGCGCCGACCGTGTGCAGTTCACCTCGCGCCAGCATCGGCTTCAGCATGTTGGACGCGTCCATCGACCCCTCCGATGCGCCTGCGCCGACCACCGTATGCAGTTCGTCGATGAAGAGGATGATCTGTCCCTGCGCGTCGGTGATCTCTTTGAGCACGGCTTTCAGCCGCTCCTCGAACTCGCCGCGGTATTTCGCGCCCGCGATGAGCGACCCCATGTCGAGCGCGACGATGCGCTTGTTCTTGAGGCCTTCGGGGACGTCGCCGCGTTCGATGCGGCTGGCGAGGCCCTCGACGATTGCGGTCTTGCCGACGCCGGGCTCGCCGATGAGGACCGGGTTGTTCTTGGTGCGCCGCGAGAGTACCTGGATGACGCGGCGGATTTCCTCGTCGCGGCCAATCACCGGGTCCAGCTTCTTCTCGCGCGCCATCTTGGTCAGATCGCGGCCGTACTTCTCGAGCGCTTCGTAGGTGCCTTCCGGGTTCTCGTTCGTCACGCGCTGCGAGCCGCGGACGGTGGTCAGGGCCTGGAGGATTGCGTCGCGCGCGACGGCGTTCTGCTTCAGGAGCTGCGCGGACGGGGAGCGCCCGCCTTCGTCGGCGAGCGCGATGAACAGATGCTCGGTGCTGACGAATGCGTCCTTCAGGCGATCGGCTTCCCCCTGCGCCTGATCGGTGACCAGCTTGAGGCGGGGCGACACGCCCGGCTCCGATCCGCCGTACGCGGTGGGCAGCTTCTTCAACAGATCGTGGGCCGCGCGCGCCACCAGCGCCGGGTCGGCGCTCATCTTGCGCAGCAGGTTCGGGATGATGCCGTCGCGCTGCTCGACGAGCGCGACGAGAAGATGTTCGGGCTCGACCTGCGGGTTGTTGGCGCTGCGCGCGAGCTCGATGGCGGCGGCGACGGCTTCGCGCGCCTTCTCGGTGTACTTGTTGATATTCATGGCTACGTGGCCTGTGGTGTTGTTTCGAGTTTCTGCAGCGCCTCGAAATGTGTGCGCTGCTCGGGCGTGATCTCGCGTGGCAGCTGGACGTCCGCCGTTGCGTAGAGGTCACCGTGTTCCTGCGGCTTGCCAGCCACCGGCATCCCGTGTCCCTTCAGCCGAAACACCTGAGCGTTCTGCGTTGTCGGCGGAATCTTGAGCCGGAGTGACTTGCCGGCGATGGTCTTCACCTCGGCCTCGCCGCCGAGGATCGCTGTCATCAACGGAATCGGGACATGGGTGTAGAGGTCGCGGCCTTTGCGTTCGAACTGCAGGTGCGGCGTCAGACGAATGCGCAAGTAGAGATCGCCGGCTTTCGCTCCGCCGGATCCACGCTCGCCTTCAGCGGTCACGCGAACGCGCGATCCGTCGGTGACGCCTGGCGGGATGCGGACGTCCACGCTCCGCTCGACGCTGCCGTCTCGGATCGAGAAGCGCCGCATCGCACCAGCGTGGGCGTCCTCGAGCGAGAGCTCGATCTCCTGCTCCATGTCGCGTCCCGCGCGAGCAGCGCGAGCCCCGCGTGATCCACGGGCGCGCCCCGGTGCGCCGGCCTGTCCGGCGCCTCCGAAGAACGTTTCGAAGAAATCGGAGAACGGGTGCGCGCCGCCGAACATCTCGTTCAGGTCGTCCTGCGTCATCGTCTGGTAGCTGCCCTGGCCGGCACTGGCGCCACCGGCGCCTGGCGGGCCGGCCTGTGCGTACTGCCGCCAGTTGGCGCCGAGCTCGTCGTACTTCTTCCGCTTGTCGGTATCGCCGAGCACTTCGTTGGCTTAGTTGATCTCCTTGAAGCGTCCCTCGGCGGACTTGTCGCCCTGGTTGACGTCGGGATGGTGCTTGCGCGCGAGTTTCCGGTACGCCGCCTTGATCTCTTTCTGACTGGCGGTTTTCGAAACCCCGAGCGTGGAGTAGTAATCCTTGAAATCCATGTGGTATTGGGTTCACTGCCGAACCGTGAGCGTTCTCGATCCAATGTAGGCGTTGATAGGACACCCGTCAAGTTGAGCAGTAGTATGTTCTGGATGGATTCGCGCATCGATGTTCGTACCGTCTGATCTCGTCACCATCGCGCTGCTGATCGCGCTCGAAGGTCTGCTGAGCGCCGACAACGCGATGGTGCTCGCCATCCTTGTCCTCGGCCTCCCGAAAGCGCAGCAGAAAAAGGCGCTGCAGTACGGCATGTTCGGCGCGTTCGCGTTCCGCTCGATCGCCCTGCTTCTGGCCGCCTCGTTGATGAGCCTCGGCTGGGTAAAGCTGGTCGGCGCGGGTTACCTGCTCTATCTCGTGTACGGCCACTTCGGCGGGGGACAAAGCGGAGAGGAACGGCGCACGGCGCCGCCCGCGCAGGCATGGCTCGGTCTCAGCCCGTTCTGGGCCACGGTCGTGAAAGTCGAGCTCACCGACATCGTCTTCGCGGTCGATTCGATTCTGGTCGCGGTGGCGATGTCGAAGAACTACTGGGTGATCCTGACCGGCGGCGTCATCGGTATCGTCATGATGCGGCTGGTGATTGGCCAGCTGCTGGCGATCGTCGAGCGCTATCCGACGCTGGTCGACGGCGCGTTCGTGATTATCGCGTGGGTCGGCGCGAAGCTGCTGATTGAATACGGCCACGCCGCCGGATACATCGCCTTCGAAGTTCCCAAATTCATTTCGCTCGGCGTGATCGTCCTGATCTTCGGCGTGGCGCTGGCGGTGGCGGTGTTCAAGGAACGCAAGGCTGAAGCTTCGCGCCACGCCGAAGACGTGCGCCGCAAGTGAGTCTGCTGCGGCCGAACCGGAAGCTCGACTGGGTCGCCGACGCGCTGATCCTGGCGATGATTGTCGTTGGCGTCGTGTCGGCGTTCTGGCTGTCGCGGTACGCGGTGGCGGTTCACCGGCTGACGCGCGGTATCGGCGACACCGTGTTCTACGGCGCCGATGGGCAGCCGTGGTTCCGTCTCGACGAGCAGCGGCACGACGTGTCGCTGGCCGAGATCTCGCCCGATCTGCAGCACGCGATCGTCGCCGTGGAGGACCGCCGCTTCTACCATCATCCGGGGATCGATCCGATCGGGCTCGGCCGCGCCGTCGTGCGCG
>JANYHS010000302.1 GCA_025358945.1 Acidobacteriota bacterium | reverse complement strand
TCGCGCGATCCCGCGTCGCAGAACGCGCCCATCGACCGGATCAGGTTCGTGTCGCCGCCAAAGATGGTGACCTTCGGCTCCAAGGCCGCCCAGTTGCTGGTCACGAACGTCAACGCGCGGTCCCGCGCCTCAGGGTTGCCGAAGAAGCGCCCGAGGTACAGCGCCGCATCCTGCGTGCGCAATTGCGGCGACAGCGCGAACTGCAGCCCGCGATCGATCAACGCAGTCTGACGGAAGTCGCCGAGCGCATACAGATACCGGTAGTGCTCTTCGGGGCCCTGCGCCTTTTCGGCAGCGGCCTCGAGCGCGTCGAACAGCGCCGCGTCGCCATGAATCGCCGCCGTGGTCACGATCGCGCCGGCTTGCGTCGACTCGAGTGGCGGGCCGCC
The DNA here is from genome assembly GCA_025358945.1 of Acidobacteriota bacterium. Taxonomy (GTDB): domain Bacteria; phylum Acidobacteriota; class Vicinamibacteria; order Vicinamibacterales; family CAVVIG01; genus CAVQFC01. Next base: position 2,512 of record JANYHS010000302.1, on the reverse strand, counting down.
GACCAACGCGCGATCGAGGGCGGCGCGTGATCGCGACACGACGTCCGGGTCGCGTCCGACGATGCCAAGCGCGCCGATTACCGCGGCGCGCAGCGAGCGGCGGTCGTCCGTGTCCGAGGCGGCCGATGTGAAACCGATCTCGTCGAAGAGCGGCCGCAGGAGCGATCGTGTGAACGCCTCGAACGGCATCCGCGTGGCGTCCGTCGTCAGGTAGTTGTGGACGAAGCCGAGGCGGCGGCCGATCTCTTCCATCACGCCGCTGTTGTACTCGCGGCCGTGACCGGAGGCGAGGGTCAGGTAGTCGCCGAGGCTATGCCGTCCCGCCCGTACCAGCGCCCATTCATCGTCGAGCAGCGACAGGCGCTCGGGTGCGGTGAGATCGGTTTCTACGCGCGGCGCGATCTCCTTCAGCATGTCGGACGAGTACGCGGTGCGGTAGTAGCCGTGCGCGCCTGCGTTCGCGAACACCCACGGTGTGCAGGCGCCAATGACGTTCATCGTCTGCGCGTCTTCGGTCATCACCTCGCAGACTGGGGTCGCTTGTCCAGGGACCTTGAGGCAGATCGGGATCTGCCAGCGGCCGGTCGCGGTGTTGGACGCGTCGACGGTGAATCGCTGCTGCTTCAACGTGACGGCGGTCCGCCCGTTGACGCACGCGATCGACACGTCAAGCAGTGGGACGCCTGGCTGGTTGATGAACGTCGGGAGGATGCGCTCGACGGGCTTGCCGGACGCGGCGGCGATCGCCTTCGAGAAGTCTTCAGACCCCGCGTTGCCGTAGGCATGGGCCTGCAGATACGCGTTGATCCCTTTCTTGAACGTGTCGGCGCCGACGTAGCTCTCCACCATGCGCAGCACGGCCGCGCCTTTCTGGTAGGCGATGCCGTCGAAGGCTTCGTCGATCTGCGCTGGCGTGGTGACGTCGGAATGAATCGGACGCGTGGACTTCAGCGAGTCGAGCCCGAGCGCGGTCTGGTTCTCCTGCGCTTGGTCGACGTCGATGTTCCACTCCGGATGCGCGGCGGCGAGTGGCTTGTTGGCCATCCAGGTGGCGAACCCTTCGTTCAGCCAGATATCGTCCCACCATCGCATGGTCACGAGGTCGCCGAACCACTGATGCGCCATCTCGTGGGCGAGGATCGCCATGACGGTCTTGCGGGTGTTGACCGAGGCGGACTTCGCGTCGGCGAGCAGATCGGTCTCGCGGTAGAAGATCGCGCCCGTGTTCTCCATCGCGCCCGCCGCGAAGTCCGGCACCGCGACGACGTCCAGCTTCCCGAACGGGTATTTGATGGCGTAATACGAGTTGTAGAACGTCATGACCTGTTGCGCCGACTCCAGCGCCAGACGAAGCATGTCCTTTTTGTCCGGCGTCGCGCAGATGCGGATCGGAATGTTGTCGGCAGCGCCGTCGAGACATGTGAAGTCGCCGACCGTCATCGCCACGAGATACGACGACATCTTCGCCGTCGTCGAGAACTTCATCGTGTGCTGCGTGATCGAGGGTCCGTTGACGTCCGACAGGACGCGGCCGTTCGAGATCGCGGTGTCGCCGCGATCGATCGTCAGCGTGACGGCGAACGTCGCCTTGAACGCCGGCTCATCGAAGCACGGAAACGCACGGCGTGCATCCGTCGATTCGAACTGGGTCACGGCGTATTTCCGTAGTTTCGTCTTGCTGATGTAGAACCCGCGCAGCTGCGTGTTCAGGATGCCGCTGAACTTGGCGTGGATCTCGGTCGCGCCTGTGGCGAGGGGTTTCGGCACCGTGAGGGTGGCCGTCTGACTGGCCTCGTCGAGCGTGACGGTGGCTGTCTGCACGGTCGCACCCTTGCCGATGGTCACGTCGCGCAGTTGGAGTTCGGCCGCGTTCAGCACGACCCTGGTCGTTGCCTCGTGCACTTGGATCTGAATCGTCTCGGCGCCTTCGAAGCGCTCGCGGTTCAGGTCCACCACGAACGCCAGGTCGTAGTGCGATGGCGTGACGGTGGTTGGAAGGCGTTGCGCCGACGCGGGTAACGCGGTCAGCAGGGTGGCAGTCAGAGCGGTCAGACAGAGCAGGCGCATGGCCCAGTCTATCGAGAAACTTGACGCCGGCCGTGGCCGCGGAGTAAAAAAAGGCGTCTTGAGTGGTCAATCGACCTGCATGTGTACGGGCTGTTGTTGTTGCGGGCTCCGCGTGAGCCCCGGCGTCAACGGTCTGTCCATTTGCGGTTCGATGATCACTATGTGATCTGGCACAGCAAAGAGACTTCGACCCAAGGCCCGGGAGGCTCAACAGCTTCCCGGGCCTTTTTGTTTCTGGCGTCGCGCTCTGTATCGCGAAGGCGGTTTGCGTAGCGGGAAGGCTTTAGCCGAGCGAAACCTATGACTGAACTCCTACCGTTGTTTCTCAACCTGACCGGACGGACCGTCCTGCTCGTCGGCGGCGGTCCAGTTGCCACCTCCAAGCTGCGGCCCCTGCTCGCCGCCGGCGCGCGCGTCCGCATCGTCGCACCGGAGGTCACCGATG
>JANYHS010000294.1 GCA_025358945.1 Acidobacteriota bacterium | reverse complement strand
TATCTGATCGGCGCGGGACCGGGCGACCCCGGCCTCATGACTGTCCGCGGCCTGCAGTGTCTCGCGTCTGCTGACGTCGTGCTGTACGACCACCTCGTGCCGGCGCGCCTGCTGCGTGCCGCGCGGCCGGATGCGGAACAGATCGACGTCGGCGTGGCCGCGCCGCAGCCGCTCGAACAGGAAGCGATCTGTTATCTGCTCGTGGAGAAGGCGCGCGAGGGCAAGACCGTCGCGCGGCTGAAATGGGGCGACCCGTTCGTGTTCGACCGCGGCGGCACGGAAGCGTTGTTCCTCCACGAACAAGGCGTGCGATTCGAGGTCGTGCCGGGCATCCCCGCCGGCATCGCCGTGCCGAGCTACGCGGGCATCCCGATCACGTACCCCGGCGGTGGCGATACCGTGACCTTCATCCGCGGCCACGAGGACGCCGGCAAAGCGCAGGCGTCGATCGACTGGACGAATCTGGCGCAGCTCGACGGCACCCTGATCTGCTACGCGGGTCCGGCGCAGTTGCCGGACATGCTGCGCGCACTCCTCGCGCACGGCCGCCCGCCGGACGATTCTGCGGCGATCGTCTACGACGGCACGCTGCCGACGCAGACCACGATTGCCGGGACGCTGAGCGAGATGGTGGACGCCGTCGAGCGGTCAGCCGATCGCCGCCCGGGCATGCTCGTGGTGGGCCGCGTCGTCGCATTGCGCGAACACCTGCGATGGTTCGATACGCGGCCGCTCTTCGGTAAGCGTGTCCTCGTGACTCGGCCGAAGGATCAGGGCGTCGATCTCGTCGAGCGTCTCGAAGCCATGGGCGCGGAAGCCATCGAGGCGCCGATGATCCGCATCGAACCGCCCGACGATGATGGGCCGCTGGACGAGGCGTGCGCCGGCGCGGGCGCGTTCGACTGGATCGTGTTCTCGAGCGCGAACGCGGTGGATGCGTTCATGAGCCGGCTGCTGTCCGGACCGCGCGATCTGCGCGCGCTGGGCGGCGTCACACTCTGCGGCGTCGGCCCGGCAACGGCGGAGCGTCTGGCGCATTACGGCGTGAAGGTCGACCTGACGCCAGTGGAGTACCGGGCGGAAGCGCTGCTGCGCGCGATGACCGATCGCGGCAGCGTCAAGGGTCTGAAGATTCTGCTGCCGCGCGCGGACATCGGCCGCGAGCTGATCGCCGATGAACTGCGCCAGCAGGGCGCCGACGTCACGGAGGTCGTGGCGTACCGCACGGTTGCCGTTGACGCCGACCGCGACGGCGAGCCGGACGTCTACCGCATGCTGCTCGAACACCGCATCGACGTCGTCACGTTCACCAGCGCGTCGGCTGTGCGCAACATCGTGCGCGTCCTCGGCGCGGAGCCGGCGGTCGATCTGTTGGCGTCGACAGTGGTCGCGTGCATCGGCCCGGTCACTGCGGAAGCCGCGGCGCAAGCCAACATCCCCACCACGATCCAGCCGGCGAACTACACGATCCCCGCGCTGGTGGACGCGATCGTGAAACATTTCGAGAAACAGCCATGAATCCCACTCACATCCACACAGCCCTGACGATGACGCGACGGTTGCGGCGGCTGCGGCGGACGCCGGCGCTGCGCGCGCTGGTACGAGAAACCCGCCTCTCGCCGGACATGTTCATGCTGCCGTTGTTTGTGTGCGAGGGCGAAGGCGTTCGGCGCGAGGTGCCGTCGATGCCGGGCGTGTTCAACCTCTCGGTTGACGAGGCGGTGAAGGAAGTCGAGGCGGCGAAGGCCGACGGCATCAACAGTGTCATCCTCTTCGGCATCCCCGATCACAAGGACAGCGTCGGATCGCTGGCCTACGATGCGGATGCGCCGGTGCAGTCGGCGATTCGGGCGATCAAACGCGCGGCGCCTGACGCCCTGGTCGCGACCGACGTCTGCCTGTGCGAGTACACAGACCACGGGCACTGCGGCATCGTGATCGATCAGGAGATCGCCAACGACCCGAGCGTGGAGCAGCTGGTGCGCGCCGCCGTGTCGCACGCCGTCGCCGGCGCCGATATGGTGGCGCCGTCCGACATGATGGACGGCCGCGTCGGCGCGATCCGGCAGGCGCTCGACGAACGTGGCTTCGCGAACACCGCGATCATGGCGTATGCGGCAAAATACTGCTCGGCGTTCTATGGACCGTTCCGCGATGCCGCCGGGTCCGCGCCGCAGTTCGGCGATCGTCGGTCGCACCAGATGGATCCGGCGAACTCCGCCGAGGCGCTGCGCGAAGTGGAACTCGACATCGCCGAGGGCGCCGACATCGTCATGGTGAAACCGGCCATGACCTACCTCGACGTCATCGCACGGGTGAAGGACACGTTCGACTTCCCCACCGCGGCCTACCACGTGAGCGGCGAGTACGCGATGCTGAAAGCCGCGGCGCGCAACGGGTGGATCGACGAGCCGCGCGCGATGCTCGAAACGATGACGTCAATCCGCCGGGCCGGCGCAGACATCATCATCACGTATTACGCCCGCGAGGCCGCGCGGGCGATCGCGTGATGCCACAACGATCCGCGGATGGCACGAGACTCATGCGAGACAACATCGCTCTGGCCGTGGCGCGAACGCTGTGCGTCATCGCGACCGTCGCCGTGGCAGCGCCGGCGATGGCGCAGCACGCCGCCTTCCGCATCAAGGGCCGCGTCGTGACCGAGCGTGGCGAACTGCTGGCCAAGGCGGACGTGCGCCTCGAAGCGTTTTTTGGCTATGCCGGCGGCACGTTTGCGGGACCGCGGACACTGTCGGCGCACACCAACGCCAAGGGCGAGTGGAATGTCGGCGCGCTGCAGCCAGGCGTCTGGCTGTTCGAAGTCATCGCACCTGGGTACCTGCCCGAGACCGTGGTGCTGCCGATTCGGATCCTGACCACCGTCAGCATGGGCACGTCCGGCATGACGCTGACCTGGGATCTGATCCTGAAGCCGGTGCCCGCTCCAGACGATGCGCAGGGTGAATTATTGCAGCGGGCGGCCGCGGCGGCGCGGGAGGGCAAGGCCGACGCGGTGCGCACTGCCTTGCAGATGATTCCCGAGGATCCACATTCTGACTTTCTCTCGAGCGCCGGCCGGATCGCCATGGTGGCGCGCGACATGGACCTCGCGCGTACGCTCTTCCTCCGCGCGCTCGAGCGCGACCCGTCCTCGTATCGCGCCGCGCTCGGCGTGGCGTCGATGTTCATGCTCCAGCGGGATTTCGACAGCGCGTCTCGCGCCTTCGATGCCACCCGGAGCCGCACGCACGACAAAGACGAGCAGAAATTCCTTTCGGCCGCGATCGGCGACCTCTCGACGATCATGGTGCGCTAACGTCCGGTGTAGCCCCGAACCCTGAGCCCTCAGCCCTAACAATGATCACCAAGCGCTCCTCCCGTCTCTTCGCGCGCGCTCAGCGAGTTCTGCCTGGCGGCGTCGACAGCCCCGTGCGCGCATTCAAGAGCGTCGGCGCATCGCCGTTGTTCATCCGCCGAGCGTCTGGCGCGCGCATCGAAGACGTCGACGGCAACACCTTCATCGACTACGTCATGTCGTGGGGGCCGCTGATCCACGGGCACGCGCCGCGCGGCCTGGTGAACGCTCTCGCCACCGCCGCGAAAGACGGCACCAGCTTCGGTGCGCCGAGTCCGCTCGAGGTCGAGCTGGGGGAGCGCGTCCGCAAGCTGATGCCATCGCTCGAGCGCGTGCGCTTCGTCAGTTCAGGAACGGAAGCAGCGATGAGCGCCGTGCGCGTGGCGCGCGCGGCCACGGGCCGCGACCGCATCCTGAAATTCGAAGGCTGCTATCACGGCCACGCGGACCCATTTCTGGTGAAGGCCGGATCGGGCGCGTTGACGTTTGGCACGCCGACCAGCCCCGGTGTGACGCGCGGCACGTCCGCCGACACGCTGGTCGCCTCCTACAACGATCTCCACTCAGTGCAGCGCGTCTTCGATACCCATCGCGATCAGATCGCCGCGGTGATCGTCGAGCCGATCGCCGGCAACATGGGGCTCGTCCCGCCGGCCGACGGATTCCTGCGCGGGCTCAGCGACATCTGCCGCAACGCGGGCACGTTACTGATTTTCGACGAGGTGATTTCGGGGTTTCGCGCGGCGGCGGGTGGGGCGCAGTTCCTGTACGGCGTGCGGCCGGACCTGACGTGTCTCGGCAAGATCATCGGCGGCGGACTGCCGGTCGGCGCCTACGGCGGCCGCGCGGATTTGATGGAACTCGTCTCGCCGGCGGGTCCGGTCTATCAGGCAGGCACGCTCTCCGGAAACCCGCTGGCGATGACCGCGGGCCTGTGGTCGCTGAACCAGCTCTCGCCGACGTTATACAAGTCTCTCGCGGCGCTGGGCGCGCGACTCGCCGGCGGCCTCGCGGATGCGGCGCGCGACGCCGGTGTCGACCTGCAGGTCAATGCGTTGGGTTCACTGCTGACGCCGTTCTTCACCGATCAGCCCGTCCGCGATTTCGCCTCGGCAACAAGCGCGAACACCGGCCGCTATGCGGCGTTCTTCCGCGGCATGCTCGCGCGCGGCGTGTATCCCCCGCCGGCGCAGTTCGAAGCGTGGTTCATCTCGGGCGCACATCGCGTGAAGGATATCGACCTGACGATCCGCGCGGCTCGCGCCGCCATGCGGGAGGTCGGTTAGGGTGGGTGGGATCGTCAGCGCCACGGCATCAGACGTTCGATCCAGGCGATGCGGGTGAGGTCGTTGTAGATCACCGTCACCATCAGCATCAGGATCAACACGAAGCCGGCGAGCAGAAACTTCTCTTTTACTCGCACGCTGAAGTCGCGGCGCGCCAGACCTTCGAGCGCCATGATGAAGATGTGCCCGCCGTCCAGGATCGGAATCGGCATCAGATTCAGCAGCCCGAGATTCAGGCTGATCGACGCCATCAGCGTGACGAGCGCGATCCAGCCAAGCTGAGCCGACTCGCCCGACAACTGCGCGATCGCCACCGGCCCCATCAGTTGCTTCGGCGACGTTTCCCGCGTGACCAGGCCCCACAGCGTCTGGAAGATCTGCCGCGAGAACTCGATGTTCTTCTGGACGCTGAGGCTGATCGCCTGGCCGAAGCCCGGCTTGTTCTTCACCGTGTCGTCGCCGATCTGAATGCCCAGCAACCCTTCGGCGCCGTTCTTCGCCGGCGTCGCCTGAATCGTCTGCGGCTGGCCGGCGCGCAGAATCATCAGCGCCAGCGATTCTTCGGGATGCTTCGCGATCGCGGCTTTCAGCTGATAGGAAAACGTAATCGGCTGGCCGTTGACGGCGAGGACCACGTCACCGATCTGCAGCCCGGCCCTCTCCGCGGCGCTGCCCGACGACACCAGCCCTACATGCGGATGCACGTTGGGCAGCACGCCGATGTCGCCGAACTCGAACCGGCTCCGGCCGATCACGGTTGGCGTCACCTTGCGGGTCTGCTCCAGGCCGTTGCGCAGCAGCCCAATCGAGATCTCGCGGTTGGCTTTCGGGCCGACCGCCATCAGGAACTGATCCCACGTGTCCACGCCGCGACCCGCCACCGAGACGATGCGGTCGCCGGCCACGATGTCGGCGGTGGACGCCGGCGATCCCGCCGCGACCACGCCGACCACGACCGGCTGATCTTCGTACGAACCCTTCTCGACGCCTTGATACAGCACGACCGCCGTGAGAATCAGCGCGAGCAGGATGTTCATCACTGGCCCCATGATCAGGACCTGGAACCGCTCCCACTTCGACTTGGACAGGAATTCGTCAGCGTGGGTGACCACGCGCCCCTGCTCGTCGTGCTCGATGTCTTCGGGATTCTCGCCGGCCATTTTCACGTAGCCGCCGAGCGGCAACGCGCCGATACCGTACTCGGTGTCGCCGCGCCGGAAGCTGACGATCGTCGGGTTGAAGCCCAGCTGAAATTTCAGGACGCGGATGCCGACGCGCTTGGCGGCAAGAAAATGACCGAGCTCGTGCACGAATACGAGAACGCCCAGCACGAACACAAACGCCAGAAGTGTCGTCATCGTTCCAATTCTAACTCGCGGGCAATCTCGCGGGCATGTTCGCGCGCCCACAGGTCCACCGCGCGCACGGTGGCCAGCGTGCCCACCTCGGCCGGCACGTGCGCCGCCATCGTCTGCTCGATCACTCGGGCAATCGACGTGAACCCGAGCGTGCCGTCGAGAAACAGCGCGACCGCAATCTCGTTGGCCGCATTCAGCACGACCGGCAGGCTGCGCTCGGCATCGAGTGCGCGATACGCCAGCCGCAGGCACGGAAACGCGGAGGTATCCGGCTCGTCAAAATCCAGACGCCCGGCTTTCGCCAGGTTCAACGAGGGCAGCGGGCCCGCCCACCGGTCGGGATACGAAAACGCGTACTGAATCGGCATCCGCATGTCGGTGACGCCGAGCTGCGCGATGATTGACCCGTCCGTCAGCTCGACCATGGAATGCACGACGGACTGCGGATGAATGACGACGTCAATCTGATTGCCGGCGACGCCGAACAGCCAATGAGCCTCGATGACCTCCAGCCCCTTGTTCATCAGCGTTGCCGAGTCGATCGTGATCTTCCGGCCCATCCGCCACGTCGGATGCTTCAGCGCGTCGGCGGCCGACACCGATGTGAGATCAGACGCCGGGCGGCCACGAAAGGGTCCGCCGGATGCCGTGAGAATCAGGCGTCGAACCTCCGAACGCGGGCGGCCGTGCAGGCACTGATGAATCGCGTTGTGCTCGCTGTCCACCGGCAGAATCACTACGCCATACCGCGCCGCGGCCTCGGTGACGATACCGCCGGCCATCACCAGCACTTCCTTGTTCGCCAGGGCAATGGTTTTGCGGTGTTCGATGGCGGCGAGCACGGCTTCGAGCGCTTCGGTGCCGCTCGACGCGCACAACACGACATCGACATCAGGATGCGAGGCGACCGCGACCAGGCCATCGCGTCCGCTGCCGGCGATCGTCACGCCGGCTGTGGACCCGGCCTGCTTCAGACGGTCAATAGCGTCGCCGGTCGCCATCGCCGCGATACGCGGACGATACTGCGCGATCTGCGCGGCGAGGAGCGCGGCGTTCTCCCCCGCCGCCAGGCCGACGACCTGGAGCCGATCGGCGTGCGCGTCCACGACCGCCAGTGCGCTCTGACCGATGGAGCCGGTGGATCCGAGAATGGCGATGCGGGTCACAGGTACTTCAGCACGATGTAGTAAATCGGCGCGGCGAACAGCAACGCGTCGATCCGATCGAGGACGCCGCCGTGCCCGGGAATCAGCGCGGAGCTGTCCTTCACACCGGCGCTGCGTTTCAGCATCGATTCGAACAGGTCGCCGGCGATACCCAGCGCAACCAGCGCGAGACCCAGACCAACACGCAGTCCGATCGGCATCGACGGCAGCCACCACGCGCCGAGCGCGGTGAAGAACGCCGTACCGACCACGAACCCGCCGACGGCTCCTTCGATAGTTTTCTTGGGGCTGATCGCCGGCGCCAGCAGACGCTTCCCGAACGCGCGGCCCGAGTAGTACTGCGCCGTGTCGCTGACCATCACCGTCAGCATCAGCAGGAACAACGCCTCGCGTCCCGGCCACGTCCGTAGCGCGAGCATGGCGCCGATCGGCAGGCCGAGATAGAACAACGGAAACACCGCAGCGGCGGCGCTTCCCAGCGCGTCCTTGCCGCCCTTCCACGCCGGCAGCGTCAGCGCGGCGAGGACGACCAACGCCGACATCAGCACGGCGTCGATCCCGGCGCCGGTACCCACCAGGCGGTCGCCGTGCCACTGCGTCGCACCGATCGCCACGCTCACCAGCATCGTCGCGATGCAGGACGGGACGATGGGAATCGTCAGCCCGCCCGCAGCCGCCAGCCGCGCGTACTCGACGAACGCGAGCACGAGCAACACTTCGGCGACGGCCAGAAAAAGGAGCGGATGGGCGAACCACACCACACCGACGGCGATGATGATGAGGACAGCGCCGCTCAGAACGCGGGTCACCGACGCGACCCGCATCGTATAGCGGATTGCGAACGGCGGATTGCGGATTCGATTGCGGATTTCACTTGGCGCCGAGCGCGACGGGCGACGGCTTGATGCCGCCATACCGGCGGTCACGTTTCTGGTAGGCGACGACGGCTTCGAGCAGATCGCGGCAGCGGAAGTCCGGCCACAACGTTTCGGTGACCCAGATCTCCGCGTACGCGATCTGCCAAAGCAGAAAGTTACTGACGCGCATCTCGCCGCTGGTGCGGATGAGCAGATCCGGATCGGGCTGGCCGGCGGTGTAGAGAAACTCGCTGAAGCGGCGCTCGTCGAGATCCTCCGGCGCCACACCCGCCGCAATCGCGCGGCGCGCGGCATCCACGATCTCGGCGCGCCCGCCGTAGTTCAGCGCGATGTTGAACTGCATCCCGGTGTTGTGCTCGGTCTGGCGGATGCCGATCTCGAGTTCGTGCCGCACGTCTGGCGAGAGCTCCTCTGAGCGACCGATGACGCGAAACTGGATGTTGTTCTTCAGGAGGGTGCTGAGTTCGAGGCGGATGTACCGCTTCAGCAGCATCATCAGCGTGTTGACTTCGGCGCGGGGGCGCTTCCAGTTCTCGACCGAAAACGCGTAGAGCGTCAGCACCTCGATGCCGAGCCGCGCCGACGTTTCGACGACGTCGCGGACCGACTCAATGCCGGCGCGATGGCCTTCGACGCGCGGCAGATGCCGCTGCGCCGCCCACCGCCCGTTGCCGTCCATGATGATCGCGACGTGCGCAGGCAACTGCTCGAAGTTGACCTGCCGCGCCAGCGCCTCGTCATGCGATCCTGGCGGAATCGACGCCAGGAGCTGCTCAAGCGACATTACGGTTCCTTCGTGAGTAAACCACGAGTGTACAAGGTCTTAGGATCCAGCCGCAAGCGCGTCAGGGTACTCGACGCGCACCAGAAACAGGCCGTCCGGCGGCGCCGTCGGCCCCGCCATCGCGCGATTCCCCGACGCCATCACGTCGCCGATCCACTCGACCGGTTGCCGACCGCGACCAACCTCCATCAGCGATCCGACGATGATGCGGACCATGTGGCGAAGAAAGCCCGTGCCCGTGACTTCATAAGCGATCAACTCTCCACCACGACAATCTCTACCACGGCGGACACCGGGGACGCGGAGGTCAAATCGGGTTTGAGCAACAGATTCTTGCTCCGTGTCCACCAAGTCCTCTGTGGTAGATATTTTCGAGACCACGATCTCACGCTCCGTCGTCGCCACCGAACTGCCCGTCGCCTGGAACGCAGCGAAGTTGTGCCGCCCCTCGAGCAGACGCGCCGCAGCGCGCATCGACTCCACGTCAAGGGGGCCCGGAACGTGCCACGCGTACCGGCGTTCGAACGGGCTCATCACGTCGCCGTTCCACAGACGGTATCGATAGGTTTTCGAGCGCGCGCCGAAGCGCGGGTGAAACGCGGGCGGTGCGTGATCGGCGGACAACACGCGAATCGCGTGCGGCAGGTGCGCGTTCAGCGCGCGGACGAGTGCGCCGGGTTCCAGCTCGCGCGCGATCGTGAACGCGGCCACCTGGCCGAGCGCGTGGACGCCGGCATCGGTTCGCCCGGCTCCGGCCACCATCACCTCGCGCCCGTCAAGCGCGCGCAGCGCGTCCTCGATCAACGCTTGAATCGATACGCCGTTGGCCTGACGCTGCCACCCGACGTAGTCAGCGCCATCGTACGCCAGCGTAACCTTGAAGCTAGGCACCCGGCCTTGAACCCGGCTTCACCACCGGCAGCCCCTGCGCGCACAGCGGGCATTTCTCCGGTTCGTAGGTCGGCAGCGCGATCGCAAGCAGCGATGTGAACGGCACATCGAAGCTGATCGTGCCGCCGCTCCGGTCGACGATCGACGCCGTGCCCACCACCTGTCCGCCGGCAGCCTTCGCCACCTGCATCGTCTCGCGCGTGGATCCGCCCGTCGTCATCACATCCTCGACGACGAGGATGCGGTCGAGCGGATCGAGCGTGAAGCCGCGACGCAGCGCGAGCGCGCCGTCCTGACGCTCGCAGAAGATCGCGCGCACGCCAAGCGCGCGCCCAACTTCCTGCCCGATGACGACACCGCCTAGCGCCGGCGAGAGCACGACGGTGGCGCGCAGCTCACGCACGCGATCCGCGATCGCGCGGCCGAGCACCTCCGCATGCTGCGGGTGCTGCAGCACGAGGGCGCACTGCAGATAGCCCGGGCTGTGAAGACCCGAGGTGAGACGGAAATGGCCTTCGAGCAGCGCGCCCGACCGCCGGTACAGATCAAGAAGCTCGTCGCGGGTCATGGGTTTTCAGATTGTCCTCGAACAGTTTCAGGATGCGTTTGTATTCGTCCGCCCAGCTCGTCTCGTCCTCGAAGCCGTGATTCTCCACCGGAAACGGCGCCACCGACCAGTTGTCCTTGCGCAGCTCGATCAGCCGCTGGACCAGCCGGACGCTGTCCTGAAAGAGTACGTTCGTGTCCACCATGCCATGGCAGATGAGCAGCGCGCCCTTGAGCCCTTCCGCGAAGTAAATGGGCGAGCTCTTGCGGTACGCTTCGGCGTCGGCCTGCGGTTCGTTCAGGATGTTCGCCGTGTAGTCGTGGTTGTAGTGCGTCCAGTCGGTCACCGGCCGGAGCGCCGCGCCAGCGGCGAACACATCCGGCGTGGTGAAGAGCGCCATCAGCGTGATGAAACCACCGTAGCTGCCGCCATACACCCCGATGTGCTTCGCGTTCACCTTCTGCGTCGCCACGAGGAATTTCGCGCCGTCGACGACGTCCTCCAGATCCTTGCCGCCCATGTGGCGGTAGATGGCGGTGCGCCAGTCGCGCCCGTAACCGGCGCTGGCGCGGTAGTCGGGATCGAGTACGACGTACCCGCGCGAGGCCAGCAACGTGTTGAACATGTACTCGCGGTAGTACGAGGACCAGTACTTGTGCGCGTTCTGCAGGTAGCCCGCGCCATGAACGAAGACGACCGCGGGCGCGGAGGGATCCCGCTTGGCGCCGACCATCTCCGGCGTGAACATCCGCGCGTGGACGTCGAGGCCGTCGCGCGTCTTGTAGGTGACGAACTGCGGCTCGACCCACTTGAACGACCGCCACACCTCACTCGTCGACGTTGTCACCTGCATGGCTGAGGCGCCCGGGGTGTTGGGCATCAGGTAGACCTCGTTCGGCTTGGCGCTCGCCGAATAGATCAGGCCAAACGTGCGGTCGTCAGGTGACGCCTCGCCTGAGGCGCCGCCGACCATCGACGTCAGCTTCGTCCGCGCGCCGCCATCAATCGGCATCGCGTAGATGTGGCGCTCACCGGGATGCGCTTCCGTGCTCGTGATGTAGAACTTTTTCCGGTCGGCCGAGAACGTCACCGCATCGATTTCCCACTGGCCCTGCGTCAGCTGACGCGCCACGGGCTGGGTCGCAGCCGCATCGAGCACGTAGAGGTGCATCCAGCCGTCGCGCTCGGAGAGAAACCACGCGTGCTGCTGATCCGGCATCAGGCCGAATGACGGATCGAAGGGTCCGAACCCGCCCACCTCCCGCACCCACGCATCGTCGTGCAGGGTGTCGAGGACGCGGGCCTTGCCGGATTCCGGATCCACCGCGACCAGCCAGCGGTCCTTGTTGTTCTGCGCGCGGACGTGCGCCAGCGCGAGCGCGCCGTCATCGGACAGTTGCGCCATGCCCCAGCGGGACGGACGCGCCACGTCCTTGCCGTCCTTCATCTCCTTCGCGGGGGATTCGGCCATGACGGTCTTGCCCGTGTCGAGGTTCATCACAGCCAGGGAACGATTGTCCTGCGCGTCGCCGACGAACGTGCGCGCCGGAATGTCCTCGGTGTAACTGGACTCGGTGATGTAGTTCGGCACATTCGGGCGTTTCGCGGCGTCCGTGCGCTCGACAATCAACATGAAGATGTGCGTGCCGTCTCCTGAGAGCTGCAGATCGGTGGCCGACTGGCGGTCGGCGAGTTCGAACGTCGGCAGGGCGCGCGCCTTCTCTTTGTCGTCGGCTTTCTTTTTTCGCTCAGCCTCGATGCGCGTGTGTTCGATCAGCTTCGGTTCTTCAGCCTTGATGAACGTCTGGCTGTCGGTGACGCGCGGATCGCGCTTGCGCGGCTGCACGTCGGTGAGCTGCGCGATCTCACCGCTGTCGAGCGGGACGAGGAACAGGTTGTTATCGCGCGTGAAGGTGATGGCCGACTCATGGCGCGCCCAGCGCGGGTTACCTTCGTTACCGGTCGTGCGCGTGATCTGGCGCCGCGCGCCGGTGACGGCGTCGAGCAGCACGATATCCCCACGATCGACGAACAGGACGCGGCGATGGGCCTTGTCCCACCGGCCGAACGCCGGGGGCGCGTTCCGCCGCTCCTCGTCGGTCAGCTTGCGCGGCTGGCCGCCGTCGCGCGCCACGACCCACGTCGACGCCTCGTCCTCGTTTCCCTTGCGCCACTCGAAGTAGAGCCGCGAGGAATCGCCGGACCAGCGCAAGCCGGTGGGCGGATAGCCCACGAGGGCCGGGCCGCGCATGATGCTGTCTACGGTCAACTCGAAGCCGCCGGCAGCGTTCCCGGCCTTGGCCTTGACGGGGATCGGAGAGGGCGCCCCCGCGAGATGGGCGCCGGCGGCGACAAACGCCAGTGCGGCAAGGCCGGTGGAGAGACGGGCAGACATGAGCATGGAAAAGTATACAATTGCTGAACCGAACCTTCCTGCCCAACGTCTACTGATCAGCACAGCACTGAAATCATTTTTTTTGATGGAGCCGTCAGCAATGCGTCTGCACCAGCCGAATCGCCGCGCCAGAATTGCCACCATGGCGGCCGTCTTCGCGACGACGATGTCCGTGTCCGCATTCGGTCAGAGCGGACAGTCCAGCCTCAGCCTCGCGATGCAGGCGGCGGCGCAGAACGCCGTCCAGCAGCCGGGGGAAACCGTCCGCAGGATCTCGATCGACGAGGCCGTGAAACTGGCCATCGAGCAGAACCTCGGCATCCGGTACCAGCGCATCGACCCACAGATTCAGGACACCGGTATCGCGCTCGCGCAGTCGTCGTGGCGGCCGAACTTCTCGACGTCGCTGTCGCGCCAGTCGCAGACCTCGGCGTCAACCAGTTCCCTGTCGGGCGGCGCCACTGGCATTGACAACGGCACGTTCGCAACCGCCGTCAGCCTGGCGCAGACGCTACCCTGGGGCGGCAACTACTCGGCCGCCTGGAACAGCTCGCGGTTCACGACCACGAATTTGTTCAGCAGCTTCAGCCCGCAGGTCAGCTCGAACCTGAATTTGCAGTACACGCAGCCGCTGTTGCGCAACTTCCAGGTGGATGCGATCCGGCAGCAGGTCTCGCTCAGCAGGAAAGTGCGCGACCTCTCCGACATTCAGCTCCAGAGCATCATCACGCAGACGCTGCGGAGCGTCAGAAACGCCTACTGGGATCTGTCGTACTCCATCAATAATCTGAAAGCGCAGCAGGAATCGCTGGCGCTGTCGCAGCGATCGCTCAAAGACAACCAGAAGAGAGTGGAGATCGGCACGATGGCGCCGATCGACATCGTGCAGGCGCAGGCCGAGGTTGCCACCAACGAGTCCAGCGTGATCGTCGCCGAGGCGGCGATCAAACAGGCGCAGGACAATCTGCGCATGCTGATTCTCGACCCCGGGACGGCGGAATTCTGGACGGTCAACTTCGAGCCGACCGACGCACCGTCGTTCGACGCGCGTGCGATCGATGTGGACGGCGCGGTGAAGACCGCCCTCGACAAGCGGTCGGATCTGCGGAGCGCCAAGAACGCCCTCGATCAGAGCGACATCAACATCAAGTACTACACCAACCAGATCAAGCCGGACGTGAACGCGAACATCGGTTACAACCCGGTGGGTGTCGGCGGCACCCAGTTGAGCGCGGTCGATCTTGCGGCGGTGGCATCGGGCAAGGCCGTAAACCGGACCGTCGTGTCGGACGTCGGGTTCGGCTCGGTGCTGGGCGACGTGTTCCAGAGTACGTATCCGACCTGGACGTTCGGGATCACGGTCGGCTATCCGCTGGGCGCGAACACGGCGCACGCGAACCTGGCGCGGGTGAAGCTGGAGTACGAGCAGGCGCAAGTGCAGCTGAAGAACATGCAGATGCAGGTGGTGACGCAGGTGCGCGGCGCGGCGCGCAACGTACGCACGAACCAGCAGCGCGTGCAGTCGGCGCGCGCGTCGCGCGAGCTGCAGGAGAAGAAGCTTGAGGCTGAGGAAAAGAAGCTGGCCGCGGGCATGTCCTCGCCCTTCTTCGTCGTCCAGGCGCAGCGCGATCTTTCACTCGCCCGCACGGTCGAGATCCAGGCGATCTCGGACTACAACAAGTCACTCGTCGACTTCGAAGCCGTGCAGCAGGTGCCGATCAACGGCGGCGGCAATTTCGTGCAGGTCGCGCGTTAGCGCCACCTGCCCTACCCGCCTTTCCCGCCCTCACAGTACACTCCCGGGGTGCCGAAACTTTCGAGA
>JANYHS010000257.1 GCA_025358945.1 Acidobacteriota bacterium | reverse complement strand
CCAGGCCGATCATGAGCGCGGAAAACAATCCGCTCATCGCGGTCGGAATGATCACGCGCACCGCGGTCTGCCAGGGAGTGGCGCCGCAACCCAGCGATGCGAGTCGCAGATGCGCAGGCACGCTCGCCAGCGCGTCCTCCGCAAGTGTGTAGATGATCGGGATGATCGCGAAGCCCATGACGAAGCCGACGATCAAGGCGTTGCGTTGCACGAAGGTTCCTACCAGCGATCCGCGCGCGTCGAATCCGAGCGCCGACAGGGCTGACGCGCAAAGCAGCGCGAGCAACACACTGGCGATCGCGCCCGCGGCGAAAAGGCCCAAGTCGGCGCGCGCGCAGGCAGCTCGGTCCCAACTGACGCTGATCGCGCAGAGCTTCGGAACCACGCTGCGATTCATGAGGAACACGACCAGTGCTGCTGCCAGGGGCAAGAGCAGGAACCACCAGCCGCCGAGTGCGCCGCCGGGGCCGCCGTTGAGCCACTGCTTGAAGTCTCCGGCGAACAAGCCCTGTTCGAGCAACGGCGCCGCGGCGATTGCGAGCAACACTCCCAGGGGCAGGCACAGCGCGATGAAGCCGAAGCGCTGCAGGTCGCCCCAGCGCAATGCGAGTCGCGCCGGAATCAGTTGCCAGAGATGAGCGCCCAGCAGGAGCGACAGCGGGATCGCGAAGAACGCCGCGATCACCGTCGGGACGAAGGCCTGCACGAAGGGCGCGAAGATGATCGCCGCGAAGAATCCGAGCACGACGCTTGGCAGACTGGCCATCATCTCGATTCCCGACTTGATCGGGACCCGCAACCTCGGGTTCAGGAATTCGCTGGAGTAGATCGCCGCCAGCAACGCCAGCGGAACGCCGAACAGCAGCGAGTAGAATGTCGCCTTCAACGTGCCGAAGATCAGCGGCAGCATGCCGAGCTTCGGTTCGGCTTCATCGGAGCCACCGGAGGACTGCCACACGTGCTGCGGAAGTGCGTAGCCTTCGTACCAGACGGGCGTGAACATGCCCGCGATGCCGGCTTCAGGGTGACCTGCATCGAAGTCCGCGCTCCAGACATGATTCCTTGTCAGTGCAACCAAGGCATCTTCCTTGGGCGCGAGGGCGATGGCTTGCACGCTTTCGTTCGATTCGATGTGCGAGTTCGCGATGCGGCGGGCGCTGGTCGCATAGAAAACATCGACCTCGCCGTCCGCGTGTCCGACCGCGAGCATGCGTGTGCGCTCGGACGGGCGGATGGCCGTCACGGCGGTTTGCGCGCCTTCCAGGACATGAACGCGCGTAAGCACCTGTTTGTCGGATGTGCTCGCGTCCGCCGGCTTGGTCGGAAACCAGACGCAGACTCGACCCGTGGAATCGCCGATCGCGAGCGATGTCTCTCCGAGCAGGGTCGTGACGACGGTGACACTGGCGCTCGCTTCGGGCACCAGGTCGACGATCTCCGCAAGTTTGACGTTCTCGTAGTCGCGCGTGTCGAAGCGCTGCGCCAGACCGTCGCGCCAGATCAAGTACAGACTGGAGCCGCCGCTGGCGAGCACCAGGTGCTCGGGTCGATCGCGGTCGGGCAGGGGCTTGTACGGAACGCGTCCCTCGTTCAGGGTCCGCGTCGTCTCGCCGGTGACCAGATTCGTTTTCTCATCCACGCCGTAAAGCGCCAGCGTGCCGTCTGCGTAGAAGACCGCGATCCGATGTTGCGTCTCGGTGGAGGTGTGATCGACGAGCGCGACGCGCGCGCTGTGCGTGGAAGTCATCGGCGCCTGCAACTCGAATCGCATGCGCTGCAGGCGGAACTGATCGGTCGGCGTGCGCTCGAGCAGACCGTGCTCGAACTCGATCAGGGCGCCGCGACTCAGGGCGCGTTGCTCGGCGGGGATCGAATCTGCTTCGAGGATGCGCGGTTCGAATCCGATTCGTCCAAAACGCAGCGACCCGTCATCGAAACCGAAGAGCGCCGCGCCGTGTGCGAAGGCCATGGCCGTCGGCGGATTGCTGCCGAACGGCTGCGTCAGCTCCAACACGGCTCCAGTATCGAGTCGGCGCGATTCCAACGTGCCGTTCGATTCCAGGGTCACCGCGATCCTGCGGTACTCGTCGACTTCCAGCCGCGCGGATTGCGTCCCTTCGGGCAAGGGATCTCTTGCCTGGGAATGAGCAGCGCTGACTTTCGCCGGGAAAAAGAGTGGCGCGACGACCCACACCAGGAACAAGCAGATCATTCCGACGGCCAGAATCGTGCCCATCCCCGCGATCGAAATCAGCGCGCGCGCCACGCGCTCCACGACCTTGACCGAACTACGAGTCACGCGAACCCGCCGCGCACGTTTGCGCGGCGGTTCCGTTGTCGCGTCAGGCTCGGCTTCCGAACTCATTCATTTGGAGAAGCGGCGTGAGACGCTCTACTTCTTCGATCCGGCCTCGACCGCGGCGGCCTCGAACTTCAAACCGAGCTTGGCCAGGTTGCGCGCCGCGATCGCCGGAGTCACCGGATAGAATTCGTCCTTGATGACCTGCTGCTGCCCGTCCTTCGAGAACACGTAGCGCAGGAACTCGCGGCGCAGCGGATCGAGTTCAGTGTTGGGCTTCTGGTTGACGTAGATGTACAGGTAACGGGCCAGCGGATAGTCGCCGCTGTACGCAGTCTCTTTCGTGGGCTCGATCGCCTTCGACTTCGCGTCAGTGGCGAGCGAGATCACGCGCACGTCGGCGGTCTTCAGTCCGATGCCGCTGTATCCGATGGCGTAGCGATCGCTGGCGACGGCTTGCACGACTCCGGCGCTGCCGGGTTGCTCCTTGACCGTGGCCTTGAAGTCGCCCTTGAACAGCGCGTGGTCCTTGAAGAAACCGTAGGTGCCTGAAGACGAGTTCCGTCCGTACAAGCTGATCGGCTTGTCGGCCCACTCGCCGGTCAGACCCAGATCGCCCCAGGTCTTGAGTTCTTTTTCGAGACCGCCTTTGCGCGTGCTCGAGAAGATCGCATCGAGTTGCGGCAGCGTCAGACTCGCGATCGGGTTGTCCTTGTGAACATAGATCGCCAAGGTGTCGAGCGCTGTTTCAACCGCGGTCGGTTTGTAGCCGAAGGCCTTTTCGAAATCGTCGATCTCCTTGTCCTTCATCGGGCGACTCATCAGCCCGAATGTCGCAGCACCAGCGACCAGGGCCGGCGGTGCAGTCGTGGAGCCCTTGCCCTCGACTTCGATCGTGACACTGGGATAGAAGGCCTTGTAGCCCTGACCCCACAGCGTCATCAGGTTGTTCATCGTCTCGGATCCGGCGGCCTTGATCGCGCCGGAGACACCTTGAGTCGTCTTGTAGGCGGGAAAGCTGGGATCGAGCTTGGATGCAGATTGAGCGGACGCCGAAGCAACCGTCAGTGCGGCCGCGAGACACAGGCTCAGAGTCTTGGA
>JANYHS010000215.1 GCA_025358945.1 Acidobacteriota bacterium | reverse complement strand
GGAAGGTCTCGAAGGGCGGCAATACGATGCTGTCGGTCGACGGGCGGTAGAAGGCGCGATTGCCGCCATGGGCGAGCGTGGCACCGGTGGCGCCGAAAAAGCGTTCCGCGCGGGCGATGCGGCCGGACACGTCGAGGCGCGGTGATGCCGACGCCGTGTACTGCGCGGGCGGTCCGTCGATTTGTTCGACGTTGAACACGGTGTAACCCTTGAGGAAGTGGATGTCGCGCGCAACGTCGACGCCGCTGTCGGTATCGGTCTCGGTGCGCGTGATGCTGTTCGCATAGACGACGGGTGAACCTTTCTCGCCCTTGCGGACGTGGGCGTCAAGTTCGACGGCCTGGCGGTAGGTCATCCAGATCGGTGCGGCGAAGCCCTGCACGCTGGCCGACGCCCACAGCGACAGAATGTTGATGCCGGTGTAGGGCTGGCCGTTGTGACGCAACGGTCGCGTAATGCGCCCGGCGGCGTGTTCGGCGTTCCAGGGCCGGACCCAAGGCCGCACGCCGTCTTCGAGGGCGGCGACGATCTTCGCGGTGATGCGGGCGTAGATGTCTTGCTTGGGCGATTCATCGGACTGAGCGTTGTCGTTGACGGTGCAGGGTTTCATGCTGGCCTCCTTTTTCGAAGTTGACGTTTGGCTCTCTCGCCAAAAGGGAGAGCAAACTCAACCCAGCGGAAAAAGGAGGACGGCGCGGGGGGCGGTGGGCGTGCCGGAGGGACCGAATGCACAGGCTCACCCGTGACAGCTTTGCTGGCGCGGCCTGTGCGGGACCGAAGGCTCACGCACGCCCACTGGCCACGCGCGCGAAAACCTGCGCTCGACGACAACTCAGAGGACGAGAGGCAAGGCCGATGGCAATCGTCGCCGTGAAGCAGGAGGTACAGCGGCTCCAGAAAGGTGTCAGATCCGGCTTGGGGCGCGCTCAGCCGGCGCCGGCCTCGGCTTCGATGGCCGCGGCGACATCGGACGGCAATTCCTCCGCCCGTCGCAATGCGTGGCCAATCCGCGAGACTTCCAGCTGTCGCGCCGCGATCTGACCTGCGGGCTCCCCGCGCTGCTGTGCGGTCCCGAGCGCCCGTTCATGGCTGGAGAGCATGCGACGAAAGATCGGCGCGGCACTCTGCTTCGGCTGCGCGTGCGTACAGCCGAGACAGACGAGGCCTTTCGGGCAGTACTCACCGGTGGGCAGCGCGCAGAGATGCGTGCCCATGTCCCGCAGGTTGCAGCCGACGGTAAATGCCGCCCATTCATCCGCGGTGGGGTTGCGGAGACTGTCGTCGCCGTGAAACGCGTTGTACAGACCGCGAACCGCCTTCCGGTACTCCTCGATCAACGTGGTGGGATAGAGCTTGGCGTAGACCATGATCGTGTCGAGGGTCGCATGTCCGAGGAGCGCCTGGATGACGTGCACCGGCACGTTGTTGTTCAAATGCTCCGAGGCAAAGACGCGGCGGCAGTCGTGCGGCAAGAGCACGAGCGGACGGCCGTCCGCCCGGCGCGCGCCCGCCGCGACCGACACGGCGCCGAGTCGGGCGCGAATCGTCTGGATGCCGAGCGGGCTCGGATGTTTGGCGCCTTGCAACAGGTACGGCGCGCGCGGGCGCGGGAGACGTTCGTGGTGGTCCCAATGATCGCAGGATGGCACGGCGTCTGCGCCATAGAAGCGCTTCACATGGCGGATGATCTCGGCGATGACGCGTCCGAGACCATCGCCGATGGGAATCACGCGCGCGCGATCGAACTTCGACGGCTTGATGTGGAGCAAGTAGTACACGCGACCGTCCGGAAGTTGGCGTTTGAGGATATCGAGCGTCGTGAGTTCGCTCGCCTCTTCGATGCGGAGGCCGCTCTGCACGAGCAGCTCGACCAGCGCCCAATCCCAAAACGTCGCCGCTTCGGCCGCCGTCGTGCGTCGGTCGCCCGGCTGAAGCTGCAGCGCCACACCGGCCGCCTTCCAGTGCTGCAACGCACACGCTCGAATGGTCGGCATCTCACGTTCGAGGTCGAGGACCGTCGCCGTGATACGTGCCTGCGTCCGTGCGCGGGCTTTCTCGAAGCCGATGCCCATCAAGTCGCGGCGCATCAGCGGCATGATGCGCGGCGCGTGTGGCGCAAAGGGTGAATCCGGCTCCGTCGCCCATGTGCAGATGTCCGCAAAGAAGGTGCGGACTTCGAGCAGCCAGACGTGGGCGGTCGGGCGCAGGTCGGCGCCGGTGTCTTCGCCGCGCTGGCGTTCGCGAGCACGTGCGATGGCGTACGGAATGTAGGCGCGGCCATGCGCGGGCGCGACCTCTGCGCTCGTCGTGATCTCCGGGTACTGCTCGGCCAGAAATCGCCAGAAATGGCCGAGCGCGATCAGCTTGTGACGAAGCGTGACGTAGACGTGGCTGACGCGAGTCGCGTAGGTCTCGAGATACAGCGACGTCAGCGCCCTGAAGGGCGCAGGCACGTTCGCCGTGGCGACGAGTTCGGCGACGGTGCGTCGTGGTCGCCGGCTGCGCCGGGTCGTGCCGCGTTGCGGCGTGCGGGTGAGGATTGCCCAGTCGACACAGCGCCACGTCGAGCCCGTCCTGGCCACGCGTGCCCGAGGGAATCTGCGCTAGATCGTCGTCGGTGATCTCTTCAAGCG
>JANYHS010000204.1 GCA_025358945.1 Acidobacteriota bacterium | reverse complement strand
GGGCGGCCATCCACGGTATCACCTCGCTGCTGATCGTCCACAAGTCGTTTCCCTGGGGCGACCGGAAGGCGGTCATCACCGCCACCCTCGATGCCATCGTTGACGGTTTGCGGCGGCGCTGAAAAAAGTTGAACCGTACTTAACGGTGTTACGTCTGAATACGGTGTAAAGACCAGCGGGACCATTGATGAGACTGAGACTGTCGGAACTGGCGTGGCGCAATCTGGTGCACGACAAAGTGCGGCGTTCATCCGTTAGAGGACGGCCTTCAAGGCCGTCCCCTACGAATCAACGCTTCAAGGCCGTCCCCTACCGCGCTTCCGCCGCCGTCGCGGCGACTGGCTTCGGCACTTCGGTCTTGATGTCGTTGAAGTTCAGCACGGTGTTGAACAGCATGTTGAACTCGCCGAAGTTCTGCCAGCGGTAGCACGGGTTACCGGCGAACATGATGATGCGGCCCTTGCCCGACGGCTGATCGACGATCGCCGCGCGATTCCTGATCTCGTTCGCGCCGCGCATCAGTCCGCTCAGCACATGCTCGTCGCCGCCGGGGTAGCGCATCAGCACGCCCTGCGGTGTCTGCGGTGGCCCCGCGGGCGGGGGACCGTCCGCGAACGGATTGCCGCCCGTCTGCACACTCAGCAGCGGCCCGCCGCCGTAGCGCACCGGAATCGTCTTCTTGTCGTAGCCATAGAAGATCGGGCTGTCCGGCTGCAGAATGTCCGCGTCGATGATCGCGCCAGGTGAGTAGAACTGCGCCGACGTCCGCGCCGCATCCACCTTCGGCGCCAGACCGAACTCCGCGGGAAGGAAGCTGGCCGCGCCAAGCGTCACCAGAACGCCGCCCGTCTTCGCGAACCTGTCGAGCTCCGCGACCCCTTCCGTTCCCATGCCGCCCGTGATGTCGTCCGCCTCGCCGTACATCCCGAGGAACTTGAACTGCTCGCTCTTCTTGTATGCGATCGGTGTGCCGCGCGAGTCGATGTCGAACACCAGCCGCTTCGCGCTGCCACTCTGGTGCGGGATGATGATCACGTCGTACGCAGCCTTGAGGTTGCCCTCGCGCACGCGGTCCTTGTAGATCAGGTCGTAGGGCAGCTCGAACTTGTCGAACGCGAACCGCACCCAGCCGACGTCCTGCGTGCTGCCCCACGTGCTGAACATCGCGACGCGCGGCAGATCCAGATCGTGCATCGGCACGGACGGCGCGGCCGCGAGCCCCACCGCGGTGAGTCCGAGCGCTTCGACCGCCGGACGCACTCGCGCAGCATCCCCGCTGACGATGAACGATCCGGCGGGGAAGGTGAGGTCGCCCTGCTTGAACTCTTTCTCCGCCGCCTGCACCTTCAGATCTTTCAGGCGATAGCGCAACGTGATCATGTTGTTCGAGCCGTAGTGCGCGACCGCGAACATCGATCCGGTGCCGGTGGCCGTGCCGGCCAGCTTCACGTCGCTGGTGACGGCCGTGACCGCCACGTCCAGCACGGCCTTGTCGCTGATTTCTTTTACTTCGACGTGGCTCATCATCCCCATCGTCCACGACGCATCATCGTAGGTGCGGGTGACCGGATCCGGATAGACCTGCTTCTCGAGCAGCGTTTTCGCCAGACGGCCGTACGGCTGATCGCGCTTGACGATGTAGGAGCGGGCGGGGAACGTGCCGTCCCTCAATGTCACTTCGGCGGTGGCCTGCCCGACTTCGATGCCTTGCATACGCAGCAAGTTGATCAGGACCGTGACCCGCGTCGTGTCGCGCTGGCCTGACGGAATCACGTAGCCGGCGATCGCGTCCTTGCGGCCCGCGTCGATCGAGTTGCGCGACTTCTGGTAGAAGTTTTCGAGAATCACGTTCGGGAACGCGGCCGTGTACTGCAACGCCGTCAGCACGCCGGTCTCGCCGTAGTTCGTGTTGTTGCGCAGAGACCAGTCGAACTCGCCGGTGGCCGGGAACGGGCGGAACCAGTCGCGCTGACTCTGATCGCTGCGACCGGCGGTGACCGCCGCCGCGTCCGCGCCGGCAGGTGCAACGCCACGTCCGCCGGCAGGCCCGCCGCGTCCACCACCCGCCGCCGCCGGACCGCCACCGAGCCGCAGCTTCGTGGTGTTCGCCCCGCTGGTGCCCTGAATTTCGTACATCCGGATCATGCCGTTGTGATTCGACGACATGAACGCGAGGTAGCCCGGTGACCACATGTCGACATAGCCATGCGTCCAGACGCCGGGCATGCCGTATTTCGTCATTTGCGCCATCTCGAAGTTCGCCATCATCGGCAGCTCGCCGTAGAGGATCGGATCGAGGTTCGGGTTCTGCGGCGCCTGGCCGCTGAAGGTGTAGAGCAGCGTTTGCGCCTGATGCAGATCGTGCATGATCGGCGGGTGCCACTGCAGGTACCAGTCGAGCAGCGAGCGCATCTCGATCTGCGAGTAATTGATGTCGCGGTTGTCGTCGTGGAAGATGTACTTGCCCCAGTACGGCACGCCGGCGCCGGTCGTGCGCCCGTCGGTCTCGTTGATGCCGTACTTGTAGTACCAGTCCACGTTGCGGTCGCGTCCGTCCGGATCGGCAACCGGCGTGATCGAGACGATGACGTTCTCCCTGATTTTCTTGACCAGCGGCGAATCTTCCACCGCCACGCGGTAGGCCAGCTCCATCAGCATCTCTGACGGTCCAACTTCACCGCTGTGCAGGCCGCCCGACAGGTGGTAGATCGGCTTGGCTTTCGCGATGATCGCCTTCGCCTGCGCGTCGGTGACCTTGCGCGGATCGGCCAGCTGCGTCAGGTAGCCGCGATACGTTTCCAGATTTTTGATGGACTCGTCTGCACCGACAAAAATGACGACGAGGTCGCGGCCTTCGTTGGTTTTACCGATGGTCATCACCTTCACGCGCGGTGATGCGGCGGCGAGCGCGCGGTAGTACTTCAGCATGTCCGCGTAGTAGGTCAGTTTCTTCGGCTCGCCGATGTGATGGCCAAGCACATCCTTGGGCGATGGCACCCCCGCAACTTTGGGTAGGTGATCCACCAGGGGGCTGCTGAACTCCGGCTTGGTGGTCCACTCCTTGACCAAACGCGCGAACTCGGGGTCATCTGTGGACCCATTTGCGGCAGCGGACGACGCCCCAACTGCTTTGTTTCCAGTCGATTGCGCGAGCATCACGGTTCCGAGCCCGAAGGTCAGGAGGAAGAGGGCGGCGACGTGCCGTGCTGGGTGTCTCCACTGAGACATGACAGAACTCCTTATGTACGTGATACTTAGCGAGCGTGTTGGTGGATTGTGTCGCGCCGATAACCTGCGATACAATCCGCCTCTTTGCGTTACTACATCGGGCCGGTCTGAAGCGTCCGGGATTCAAACCATATGATTAACGTCGCCGCGATTCGAATGCAGCAATTCGGCGTGCAATTCTACCAAGCTTCGTTGACCGCCAGTGACATCGACAAGCTGGTCCGGTTCGAGGTGTTGAGTTACGGCGACGGTGCTCAGCCGCCCGCGCGCAGCGGAAAGCCGAAGCCTGGCGCACCGCAGCCATCGAAAGTGAACTGGGACTTTCTCGAGCGGCGCATCGCGTCGAGCGACAAGGCCTACCAGCGTCAGATCATCCGCAAGAAGATCGACGAGCTCGTGCAGTACTACGACCAGTGCCGCCAGGCGCGCGATCTGCCGTCGATTCCGGGCGCCGTCATCATCTCGTGCGACGAGAAGCTGTCGTTCACGCCTGCCGACAGCGACGCGCGTGTCGGCATCCTGAAGGTGCCGGAGCGCGAAGGCATCCTGCGCGCGATTGACGGGCAGCATCGTCTGCTGGCGCTGCACGCCGACATCGAGCGGTTCCGCAACGAGGACTTCGCGGTGCCGGCGATCATCTTCGATCGCCTGCCGGAAGATCACGTCGTGCAGATGTTTGTCACCATCAACGCCAAGCACACGCGGTTGAACGCGTCGCATCTGGTCAGCCTGTCGGGCCGCCAGTTGTATCGCGACGAGTCGCTGGCCGCTGGCCACGATGTGGTGCGCGCGCTGAACGACCGCGAGGACTCGCCGCTCTACGACGAGATCAAGCTGCTCGGCGTCGGCCGCGGCCGCGTCGCGCAGGCGCCGCTGGCGCAGGAACTGAAGAAGTTGTTCGCGCCCGACGGCGTGTTCGGCAAGAAGTCGAGCGACGGGCATGAAGAAGCGAAGAAGTTCTTCGTCAACTACTTCAAGCAGATTGCGCTGGTGTTCGGCGGGGCATGGAACGGCCGGAAGTACAGCATCCGTTCGGCCTCTGCGCTACGCGCGTTCGTCCGCGTCGCGCCCGAGGTGATCAAGCGGCTCGATCAGGAGCACGCGGATCGCTCGGACTTCCGCGCCATCGGCCGCGTCATCGCGCCGTGGGGCCGCCGCATCGGCGACCTGCGCTTCGAAACCGAAGGCGCCTGGAAGCGCGCGGGGACGACGGTGGATTCGCTGTCGAAGGAACTGCGGCTCGCGCTGATGTATCCCGAGGGGGCATCGGTATAAACTTAGAACTCAGAAGTCAGAACTTAGAACTCGGAACGAGAGTCGCGCTTTCAGTTCTCCCTTCTGAGTTCTCAGTTCTAAGTTGACCATGCGAAGCCTCCTGATCACTGGGGGAGCCGGCTTCATCGGCTCCAACCTCGTCCAGTACAGTCTCGACCACACCGCTGATCGCATCGTCGTTCTCGACAAGTTGACGTATGCCGGCAGCCTGCTGAACCTGGCCGCGCCATTGAAGGACCCGGCCCGCGTCACCTTTGTGCAGGGCGACATTGCGGATGCGGACGCCGTGGCGCGTGTGTTCGCCGAGCACCGGCCGACGGCCGTCTTGAATCTCGCCGCCGAGACGCACGTCGATCGGTCGATCGACGGTCCCCGTCCGTTCATCGACACCAACATCGTCGGCACGTTCGTGCTGCTCGAGGCGTCGCGGACATTCGCCGGCGGGCTCGACCAGGCAGCGCGCGCGGCGTTTCGCTTCCTGCACGTGTCCACCGACGAGGTCTACGGCACGCTCGGCGAGAGCGGGCTGTTCAGTGAAGAGACGCCGTACGCGCCGAATTCGCCGTACGCGGCGAGCAAGGCCGCCGCGGATCACCTGGTGCGGGCGAGCTTTCATACCTACGGCCTGCCGACGCTGATCACGAACTGCTCGAATAACTACGGTCCGTTTCAGTTTCCCGAGAAGCTCATCCCGCTGATGATGCTGAACGCGCTCGAAGGGCGGCCGCTGCCGATCTACGGCGACGGCGGCAACGTGCGCGACTGGCTGCACGTCGAGGATCACTGTGCCGGGATCATGCTCGTCCTGGCGAAGGGGCGTCTCGGTGAGAAGTACAATATCGGCGGCGGCAACGAGCGCACCAACATGGAGATCGTCGATCGGATCTGCGACGCGTGCGAGACGCTGCGTCCGGCGGCGTCGAACGCGGCGCTGACGGGCAAGGGCTACCGCGACCTGAAGACGTTCGTCACCGATCGGCCCGGCCACGATCGCCGCTACGCGATCGACGCGTCGAAGATCCGCCGCGAACTGGGCTGGACGCCGCGCCACGCATTCGAAGACGGCATCGCCGCCACCGCGCGCTGGTATTTCGAGCACCGCGAGTGGTGCGAACAAGTGCAGGCCGGGCGCTACGACCGGCAACGGCTGGGGCGCGGATGAGTACCACGAAATTCACGAAAAATACGAAAGACATGAAAAACAGATCTTTGTTTCGTGTATTTCGTGGGAGTGTTTTGTGGGCCGGTATTTCGGGGGCGTTGCTATGCTGAAAGGAATCATTCTCGCGGGCGGCTCGGGGTCGAGGCTGCATCCGCTGACGCGCGCCGTCAGCAAGCAGTTGATGCCGATCTACAACAAACCGATGATCTACTACCCGCTGTCGACGCTGATGCTGTCCGGCATCCGGCAGGTGCTGGTCATCACCACGCCGCACGAGCAGGACGGCTTCAAGCGCCTGCTGGGCGATGGCAGCGAAATCGGTCTGCAGATCACCTACGCCGCGCAGCCGAGTCCCGATGGCCTCGCGCAGGCGTTCATCATTGGCCGCGACTTCGTCGGGACGGATCGCGTGACGCTCGCGCTCGGCGACAACATTTTTTACGGCGCGCATTTCTCCGACTACCTGCGCAGCGCGTCAGCGCGCGAGACCGGCGCCACGGTGTTCGGTTATCAGGTCCGCGACCCCGAGCGCTACGGCGTCGTCGAGTTCGATGCGGCCGGCCGGGCCGTCAGCCTCGAGGAAAAGCCGTCGAAACCGAAGTCGTCGTACGCCGTCACCGGACTGTACTTCTACGACAACCAGGTGCTTGACATCGCGGCGAATCTGAAGCCGTCGCCGCGCGGCGAGCTCGAGATCACCGACGTCAACCGCGTCTACCTCGAGCGCGGCGGCCTGCACGTCGAGAAACTGGCGCGCGGCATCGCGTGGCTCGACACCGGGACGCACGATTCGCTGATGCAGGCGTCCAACTACATTCACGCGATCGAAGAGCGGCAGGGGCTGATGGTCGCGTGTCTCGAAGAGATCGCGTTCCGCATGGGCTACATCACCGCTGCCGAGGTGACGCGCCTGGCGCGCGCGATGGGGTCCAGTGCGTACGGTCATTACCTCCTGCACATGCTCGAGCACGAGGCCTGAGGTGCGCGTCGTACTGACGGACATTCCGGACGTTGTCGTCATCGAGCCAGACATTCACGCCGATGGCCGCGGATTCTTTCTCGAGACCTATCACGCCGATCGGTACCGCGAATACGGCATCGCCGGACCGTTCGTGCAGGACAACCATTCGCGATCGGTGGCCGGCACGCTCCGCGGTCTGCATCTGCAGATCCGGCGTCCGCAGGGCAAGTTGATCCGCGTCATCGAGGGCGAGATTTTTGATGTTGCCGTCGATGTGCGCCGAGGATCGCCGACGTTTGGCCGCTGGGTCGGCGCGATCCTGACCGCCGAGAACTTCAAACAGATGTACGTGCCGCCCGGCTTCGCGCACGGGTTTGCCGTCGTCAGCCCGATCGCGCAGGTCGAGTACAAGTGCACAGACCTCTACGATCCAGCGAGCGAGATCGGCGTGGCGTGGAACGATCCGGCGCTCGGCATCGCGTGGCCGATCGCCCAGCCAATCCTGTCCATGCGCGACTCCCGGCACCCGACGCTTGCTGAGCAGACCGACAAGCTGCCGCAACTGTAAGCGCCGCGAATCACGCGCCAATCGTGCCGATTGGCGCCGATTAGGCGCCGATTGGGGTCAGACCCCATTCCGACCCCAGTCGGGCCCCATGGCCGATCTGTAACGGCAGGGCGCCGTGAATGCTGGGGGAGCCAGGCCAGTGGAGCAGGGGGCATCGCAATCACGTGGTGCCCCGTTGTTTTGTACGCCGCTGATAGAATCCGCTTATCCGTATGAAGCGTTTTCTTCTGGCGTCCTCCGTGGTCGTGCTCCTCGCTCCGTTGACGGTCGCTGCGCGCCGCGCGGACGCGCCGCCGACGCTCTTCTCCCTCGCTGACTTCTTCAAGCCGGGCCTCGTCTGGCAGGACCGCAACGGCGACGGCGCGATCGACTTCGTCGACGCGCGCATCGTGCTTCCCGAACAGCCGTCCTCGAGCGAACTCGCGGCGGCCAGCGATGTGGCCGCGCGCCTTGGCTTCGAAACATCCGCGATGAACCTGCCGGTGACCGTCGCCCGTGGCTATCAGCCTGGCGACAGCCCCACGATCTTCGTCGGCGCCAAATCGTTGTCGGGATCCGGCTCGTCGCTCGACGCCATCGGCGGCGCCGGCCTGAAAGCCGGTGACGGCGCGGTCGTCGCTTTCCTGCAAGGTGGAAAGCCTGCGGTCGCCGTGCTCGGCGGCGACGATGCGGGCCTCAGCATGGCGTCGGTGATGCTGGCAGGCCACCTGCCGTTCGTCTGGGATCAGAAGAGTCCGACCACCGACAAGATCGCCGACGAAGTGAAGCAGTTCCTCGTCGGGAAGGGCGTGACCGCTTCGGCGGCGTCAGCCACGGCGATCTACATCCACGCCGGCGGCGCGGACGGCGCGGATCGCGTGACGGTGACCCTGCAGATGACCAACGGCGGTGACCTCGTGAAGGCCATGGTCGCGCTGAATCAGTTCAAGGCCACGAGCAGCCGCGACGCGAAGCGACCACTCTCGTATGCCAGCGTGCGGGACGTGCAGATCCGGTTGCGCGCACCGGGATCCGGTGGCGTGACGATCGATCTCCCGAAAGTGGCGGCGCCAGAACCGGCCGCATCGCAGCCGCCAGCGCGCCGGCCGGGCGGCGGCGCGAAAGAGAATTTTGATCTGTCGAGTTTCTATTCCATCGAAGGCGCGCTCGCCGATACCGACAACAACCTGATCCCGGATCGCGTGGACGTACTGCTGAGCGCGGAAGGCGCCGGCGCGGAAGGGGTCATCGATCTCGCGGCGCGGCTTGGTCTCGAATCCACCGGCATCTCGCTGCCGATCGCGCGAACCGCGAAGTCGATCGCCACGCCAGCGAGCGAGCCGATCCTGGTCCTGATCGGCACGGCGCACCCGCTCGTCGATCAATTGATCAAGGACCACAAGTGGGAAGCGCCCGCGCTGCAGCCCGGCGAGGGACTGATCCGGGTCGTGAAAAAAGCCTTCGGCGAGAAGAGCGCGATCATCGTCACCGGCGGCGACGCGACCGGTGTCAGCCGCGCGGTGAATCAGCTGGCGGAAACGTTCCCGCACATCTGGCAGCGCGGCAAAGATCGCACGACGCTCGACGATGTCGAAGAAGACGTCCGGAAATTCATGGCCGGTCGGTCACCGGCGGGACAGGCGGCCATGAGCCTCTACAAACTCGACAAGCTGGCGGCGCAACTCAAAGGCAAGGACCTCACGTCCGCGCGCGTGAGAGTATTCGTCGAGAAGGCGGCAGACGGTCTCGCCGCATTCGTCAAGAAGGACGCGGCCGCGGCCATCAAGGCGACGACGCTGACGGTCGATGTCCAGAATCTCGACGTGCAGAAGGGCCGCGCGATCATCAACGACGACTTCGAGATCCCGTCCGAAGTGGACGACTTCTGGGTGAAGCTGCGCACGAAAATCATTCCGTCGATCAAGAAGCGACCGGCGGTCGCGATCGAAGCGCGGCTGAGTGAGCCGCCGGAACTGCGGCATCAGATCGAGCAACAGGCGCGCGCGGAATTGATCAAAGCGGGCGCGGACGAAAAAACCACGTCGGTCACCGTCCTGTCAGCCTACAAGCAGGGCTACAGCTGGCTGTATGACGTCGTGCGTCCAGAGTTGACGGGCAAGACCGTCGATCAGATCACGATCAAGTTCGCGGAGATCGGACCGCCGTCAGGCTGGAAGCAGCAGGGCATGTTCGCGCCTACGCGCTGGCTGCTCGAGATCTACCCGATCGACGAGATCCTGGCGTCGGAGTTGAAGATCGATCTGAAGAACATCCACTTCGAGATGACGCCGATCGGATCGCCGGCGTACGAAGTGATCGCCACCGCGCGTGGCGGGGCGCCATTGTTGCGCCGCACCTTCGAGCCGGCGATCGTCGAGCGGTCGTTCTTCGATCGCTTTCCCGACTACGAGCACGTGCGCGTCACCACCGGCTGGATCAAGGCAGAGATAGCGGGTAAGACGGCGCTCGACGAGCGCATCGCCACCGATCCGGAGCGTTTCTGGGATCGCTTCCAGTCGAAGACGTTGCCGGCGCTGTACGACCACGTGATGGCGCTGAGCAACGGTAAGCCGCGCGCGGAGGACGCGCCGTTCTTCGGTGAGCTGAGGGTGGATCTCACGATGAGCGAGCCGGAGTACCGGCTGCCCGTGGATCAAGAGCAGATCTCGTCGATGGAGGCGCTCCACGAGGAGATCTACTTCAACACCATTCATTTCTTCGACGTGATGGGCCGCTTCACGCGCGGCGCCGGGCTCGTATACCCGGGACGCATCATCCCGATCATGCACCCGAAGGCGGACGGCAAACCGGGACGCGCGAAGATCACCGTCACCGGTTTCGACGCCGCTCGTCCATCGGTGGTCGTCGAGTACACGGAGCGGAATGGACGTGCGGGCGTCGTACGGCTCGACGTCCCGAAGATCGCCGTCGAGCGCCCGCAGTCAATCGCGGCCACTGTACGCGCGGGACGCAACGGGATCGAGTGTCTCGATCTACGCGTGAAGGTTGACACGGAGAAAGACGAGCGCGAGGCGCTCGTGAAGCGCACGGACGAGGGACGCGTCGATCGCACGATGATGTCCGCCGAGCAGGGCACGGCCGTGTTCGCGAACCTGACCCGGCTGCGCGCGGCGGGTTTGTATCGCGAAGCACTGGCGTATCACGACCTCGGCGGGGTGCGCGTGACCTTGGGCTGGGAGCACGAGAGCAAGCCCGCAAGCGAAGTCGTCGCCACACTCGAGTCGAACGGCGCGGCCGCGCCGTTCCCTGATATCAAGAATCTGCTGCCGGCTGGATACGTAGCGCGAGGGCTTCAGCCGAGCGAACCCGGATCCGACGTAGCGCGAAGGCTTCAGCCGAGCGAACCGCTGGTCCAATGGGACACTCCCATACCGCCGCCGGAGGCGTACGAACTCCTTGCGAAGATGTCGGCGTTCAAGGAGGCGACTGTCTATAAGGTCGGGCAGAGCTATCTCGGCACGGACGTCTGGGCGATGGACCTGATGCCGGAGATCACGGCGTCGCACTGGTCGCAGGCCAAGCAGTCGACGCTGAAGCCGACGATTGTGTATTCGGCGCGACAGCACGCCAACGAAGTGTCGTCCACGAGCCACGTGCTGCGGATGGCGGAGCTGCTGCTCACCGATCCGGTCTATCGCGAGAAGCTGAACAAGGTGAACGTCGTCATTCACCCGATCACCAACGCGGACGGCGCGCAGCTGGCTTACGACCTGCAGAAGATCAACCCGACGTACATGCTGCACGCCGGCTATCTCGGATCGCTCGGCGTCGACGTGACCGCCGCGCAGTGGGACGCCGATCCGATTTACCCGGAGAGCGGCATCCGTCCAAAGATCTGGCGCACGTGGCTGCCCGACGTGTTCCTGAACCCGCACGGTTACCCATCGCACGAGTGGGTGCAGATCTTCTCCGAGTACGCGGCCTGGGTCCGCACGCGCTCGGTCGAGACGCGCGATTACTGGTCGATGCGCGGCTGGTGGATGCCGGGCTTTGGCTGGCTTGATGATGCGCGGTATCCGCGGCACAAGGACGAGCAGATGAAGCTGCTCGAGATGATCACGGACTACGCCAAGCAGGTTCCCGGGACCGTCGCGCTGAACGCGCGGGCATACGATCGCTACAAGCGCTACAGCTTCGATTTCGACTCGAAGAACTTCAAGCT
>JANYHS010000192.1 GCA_025358945.1 Acidobacteriota bacterium | reverse complement strand
GCCGATGCCAAAGCGGTGGCGGCGCTGTGGAGCGAGGCGGGAACGCACGGCGGCCTGATCGTCGGTGCGCGGATTCGCGACGGCCGGGAGAGCGTTCAGCAGATGTGGGCGACCGGCTTTTCACAGCCGAGCCGCGATCCGGCGCGGAAGCTGTCTGTCGCCATCTCGCGCATTCAATTCCTGCGGCCCGACGTCGCATCGGTGGATGCGCGCAATACGTATCACGGCGGTCAGACCGCGGCCGGGGGTCTCAGGCCGGACACCGGCGAGTTGCTGTTCGCCGTGCTCACCCGCGAGAACGGCACGTGGACAATCGCCTCGTCGCGCGTGGCGCCGCTTATTTCTTCGTCTGCGCGCTGAGGCCCTTCGTCGCCCGCCTACGGCGTGACGCGGCGCGCCTGAAAGTCCGGTGCGTCCACCGGTGCTTCATCAGCGGATTATAATCACCCACCGTGCTCGAGTCGCTCCTCGCGGATATCCGCTTCGCGATCCGATGGCTTCGCAAGAGTCCCGGGTTCACGCTGATCGCGGTCGCCTCGCTGGCGATCGGGATCGGCTTCAACACGGCGCTGTTTACCATCGTCGATGCCGTGCTGTTCAAGCCGCTGCCGGTGACGGCGCCCGCGCGGCTGGTGGACGTCTTCACGAGCGATTCCACGGGCGCCCTCGAATTCTCCACATCCTCGTACCCTGACTACCTTGATCTGAAGGCGCAGAACGACGTGTTCGACGGCGTGGTCGGCTACAGTCCGATGTTCGCGTCGCTGAATCTGGATGCGCGTTCGCGTCTGGCGATGGGCGAGATCGTCACAGGCAATTACTTCCAGGTGTTCGGTGTCGGCGCGTCTCTCGGCCGCACGATTCTGCCGTCAGATGATGCGCCGGGAGCGCCGCCGGTGGTGATGGTGTCGCATCGCTACTGGGCGCGCGAACTCGGTTCCGCGCCTGATGCCGTCGGCCGCTCGCTGCGCATTCGCGGCAGCGCATACACCATCGTCGGCGTCGCGCCGGCGACGTTCAACGGCATGGTGCCGATCCTCTCTCCGGAGATGTGGCTGCCGGCGTCGGCGTCGCTCGAGGTCGAACCGGTCGGCATGCACGACACGCTGCCGTCGCCGACCGGCGCCACACGACTGGATCGCCGCGCCGATCGCTGGATGTT
The DNA here is from genome assembly GCA_025358945.1 of Acidobacteriota bacterium. Lineage (GTDB taxonomy): Bacteria > Acidobacteriota > Vicinamibacteria > Vicinamibacterales > CAVVIG01 > CAVQFC01. The sequence goes on along the minus strand of JANYHS010000192.1, from coordinate 6,819 downwards.
CATCCGCGCGCGGCTCAAGCCGGGGAAGACGATTCACGACGCGCGTGCGAATCTGGCGCTGTTGATGGCGCGGATCGACGCCGACAACCCGCTGACCAACAAGGACCGCCGCATCGCGCTGAAGCCGACCAGCGATGTCCATCTTCACCCGTCACTGGATCCGGTCGTGGTTCCACTCGCCGCGGGGCTGATGGCGGCCGTCGGCCTCGTGCTGCTGATTGCTTGCGCCAACGTGGCCAGCATGCTGCTCGCGCGCGCGTCGAGCCGGCACAAGGAAATCGGCATCCGTCTCGCGATTGGTGCGAGCCGCGGCCGCCTGGTGCGCCAGCTCGTCACCGAGGCGCTCGTGATGTCGCTGCTCGGTGCGGCGGGCGGGCTGCTGCTCGCGTGGTGGGCGACGTCGGCCGTCGCCTCGATCAATGTGCCGCTGCCGATCCCACTCGCCTTCGATCTGCGGATCGACGGCCGCGTGCTCGCGTTCACGCTCGGCGCGACGGTGCTCACCGGTCTGCTCGCGGGCCTGGTCCCGGCCATTCAGGCGTCGAAGCCGAATCTGATGTCCGACCTGCGCGGTGAAAAGAGCGCGGCGCAGGTTGCCGGGCGCCGGTGGACGCTTGGCGATGTGCTGGTCGCGGGCCAGATGGCGATCACCGCGCTGTTGCTGGTGGTGGCCGCGCTGCTCACGCGCAGCTTCTTCGCGGCGCAACGTACGAATGCCGGGTTCGCCGTCGAGCGGCTCGCGATCGTTTCCACTGATACGGCGATGGTGAAGTACTCCCCCGAACGCAGCCGTCAGTTTTACGGTCAGGCGATCGTCAAGGTATCGGCGATTCCCGGTGTGGAATCTGCCGCGCTGGCCACTCGCGTCCCGCTCCAGCTGAACACCAATAGCTGGGACATCTGGGTGCCCGGCCGCCACCAGAAGGGTGAACATGGCGACACGGTTGAAGTGACGACCGTCTCGCCCGACTACTTCAAGACCATGGGCGTCGGTATCGTCGAAGGGCGGGTGTTCACGGACGCCGATCGTCCCGACACGCCGCGCGTGGCGATCGTCAACGAGACGCTCGCGAGGCGCGTGTGGCCCGGCCAGAGCGCGATCGGAAAGATCTTCCACACCCGCGGCGGGGTGGGGCCGCCGTTCGAGATCGTCGGCATCTCGGCCGATCACAAGGTGCGGACGCTCAGCGAGCCGCCGATACCGTTCCTGCAGATTTCGCTCACGCAACGGCCCAGCTCGTACACCGCGATCATCGCGCGCACGCGCGGTGATTCCGCAGCGCTGCTGCGCGACATGCGGCGCGAATTGCTCGCACTCGATCCCAACCTTGTCTTCATCGAGAACCAGACGATGGCGATGGAGGTGGATGCGACGCTGTTTCCGATGCGCGCGAGCGCGTGGCTGGTCAGCGCCGTCGGGCTGGTGGCGATGCTGCTGGCCGCGATCGGGCTCTACGGCGTGATCGCCTACTCCGTGGCGCGCCGCACGAAAGAAATCGGGATCCGCGTCGCGCTTGGCGCGCAGCGCTCCGCCGTCCTCGGTCTGGTGATGCGGCAGGGCCTGCTGGTCGCGGTGGCGGGTCTTGCGGCAGGGTGTCTGCTGGCGGCCGGCGCGGCTCGTCTGCTCGCGGGCGTGCTCTTTGGCGTGAGTGCTGCGGATCCGCTGTCGTGGGTGTTGGCCGCGACGGTGCTGCTTGCGGTTTCAGCGCTGGCAAATCTCGTCCCCGCGTGGCGCGCGTCCCGCGTGGATCCGTCCGAGGCGCTGCGGATCGAATAAAAGCCCGAACAAGTGCGCGCCCTCGACCGTCTACGGACTCGTATGATTTCCGATATCCGTGTCGGCCTTCGGCTCCTCTGGAAGGACAAAGCGTTCACCGTCACCGCCGCGCTGACGCTGGCGCTCTGCATCGGCGCAAACACCGCGCTGTTTTCGGTGGTCCACAACGTTTTGCTGAGGCCCCTGCCGGTTCCCGAATCCGATCGCATCGTCCTGATGGCGAATGCCTATCCGAAGGCGGGTGCGTCGTCGGCGGCCGGCGCAAACTCCAGCGCCCCGGACTACTTCGATCGCCTTCGCGAAACCGACGTCTTCGAAGAGCAGGCGGTCTACAACGGCGGCAACCAGAGCATCGACCAGAACGGGACCCCGATCCGGATCCGGATGAACCGCGTCACGCCGTCGTTCTTCCGCCTGCTCCGGATCGCACCCGCGCTCGGCCGGGCGTTCAGCGAGCAGGACGGCGAAGTCGGCAACGACAAAAAGGTGATCCTCAGCTACGCGCTGTGGCAGTCGGCGTTTGGTGGCGATCCTGCGGCCATCGGCAAGGATCTGCGCCTGGGCGGCGTGCCGTTCACAGTGATTGGCGTCATGCCGAAGGGGTTCTCCTTCCTGAACCCGAATGTAATGTTATGGCGCCCGCTCGCGTTCACCGCGCAGGAGAAAGGCGACGAACGGCGCCATAACAACAACTACCAGAACATCGGGCGGCTCAAGCCCGGCGCTCGCATCGAACGAGCGCAGCAGCAAATCGACGCGCTCAACGCGCGTAATCTGGAGAAGTTTCCCGCGTTGAAGCCGCTGCTCGTCAACGCCGGTTTCCACACGACCGTGGACCCGCTGCAGGAAACGCTGGTGCGGCCCATCAAGGCCACGTTGTATTTGATGTGGGGCGGCGCGCTGTTCGTGCTGCTCATCGGCTGCGTCAACGTCGCGAACCTGGTGCTGGTGCGATCGCGCGCGCGCAGCAAGGAGATGGCGATGCGGCTGGCGCTGGGCGCGGGACGCTTCCGCATCGGCCGTCAACTGGTCGTCGAAAGTGTCTTGCTGACTCTGGTGTCCGCGGCCGCAGGACTGCTCGTCGGTTACGGCGCGCTGCAACTGCTCGGCACGCTGAACATTCAGGAACTGCCGCGCGGCGAGGAAATACGGCTCGACGGCGTGGTGGTCGCGTACACCCTCAGTGTCGCGGCGCTGATCGGTTTGGTGCTCGGCCTGATCCCGGTCGCCAACGTGCTGCCCGCGAACCTGACCGTCGCGCTGCGTGAGGAAGGCCGCGGCGGTACCGCGGGCCGCGGCGCGCGCACACTGCGACGGTCGCTCGTGGTCGCGCAGGTCGCGTTTGCGTTCATGCTGCTCATCGGCGCCGGCCTGCTGTTCGCCAGCTTCCGGCAGGTGCTCGCGGTGCAGCCGGGGTTCAATCCCGACGGCGTGCTGACCGCGTCGATAGGCCTGCCGCGTGCGCGATACGCCGACGACAAGGCGCTGATCGGATTCACCCACGAGGCGCTGCTGCGCCTGCGCGCGCTGCCAGGTGTGACGGCGGTCGGCGCCACCAATACCATCCCATTCGGCGGCAACCACAGCGACAGCGTCATCTTCGCCGAGGGCTACCAGATGAAGCCGGGCGAGTCGGTGATTTCTCCAGCCCAGGTGGTCGTGACGCCAGGCTATTTCGAGGCGATGGGCGTCAAGCTGGCGCTCGGTCGTGTTTTCGACGAACGTGACGCGATCACAGCAGTGGCGAGTCCCGATGCCGGAGGCCGGCCCGGCCTTGCCGCCAGCTCGATCATCGTCGACGAAACGCTCGCGAAGCGCTTCTGGATCGGGCGGGATCCGATCGGCCGCCGGATGTACTTTCCGAATGACATCAAGGATCTCACGGCGATTACCGACAAGACGGTCTTTCACACGGTCGTCGGCGTCATTCGTGACGTCAAACTGCACGACCTGACGGAAGGCCAGAACTCTGTTGGCGCGTACTATTTTTCGATGAACCAGGCACCCTCGTCAGAGATGACGTTTGCGATCAAGACGGCAGGAGATCCGTTGTCGCTGACGAGCGCCGTGCGTGGCGCGCTCAACGGACTCGATCGCGAGCTCCCGGTCTTCGATACGCAGACGCTGGAGCAGCGGCTGGAGAAGTCGCTGGTCAGCCGGAAATCGCCGGCGCTGTTGGCGCTCAGCTTCGGAGTCATCGCGCTGTTCTTGTCAGCGATCGGGATCTACGGCGTGCTCGCGTATCTGGTGACGCAGCGGACCAAGGAGATCGGGATCCGCATCGCGCTGGGCAGCAGCGCTCGCGCCATCTTCGAGCTCGTGCTGCGCGAAGGGCTGATGCTCATCGCCGCCGGCTTCGTGCTCGGCGGCATCGGCGCGGTCGCGCTGAGAAAGAGCCTTGAAACACAGCTCTTCGGCGTCAGCGCCACCGATCCAATCGTGCTGATCACGGTCACCGGGATCCTCGCGGTCGTCGCCGTCGCGGCTTGCGCGCTGCCCGCCCGCCGCGCGACGCGCATTGATCCCATCGTCGCATTGGCGGAGTGATTTGTCGCGAATTGTAAAATGTCCGACACCCAAGTGACGCTGTCCGAGGCGCACGACGACGTGACCCCGGTCCTCGCGAAAGTGCGCCGGCGGCTGATCCCCTTTCTCTTCCTCCTCTACATCGTCGCGTACCTGGATCGGATCAACGTCGGCTTCGCCGCGTTGCAGATGAACAAGGCGCTCGGCTTCTCGTCGACGGTGTACGGGTTCGGCGCCGGTATCTTCTTTCTCAGCTACGTGCTGTTCGAGATCCCGAGCAACATGATCCTGGCGCGCGTCGGCGCGCGGCTGTGGATCGCGCGGATCATGATCACCTGGGGCGTGGTGTCGTCCGCCATGATGTTCGTGCGGAGCGCGAACGGTTTCTACACGCTGCGCTTCCTCCTTGGCCTCGCAGAAGCAGGATTCTTCCCCGGCCTGATTTTCTATCTCACGCGGTGGTTTCCCGCGCGTGAGCGCGCGAAGACGATTGCTGCCTTCATGACGGCCACGCTGATCGCCGGCGTCATCGGCGGCCCGATCTCCGGCGCGTTGCTGTCACTCCACGGGGCAGGCGGCCTCGACGGCTGGCAGTGGCTGTTTCTGCTCGAAGGCATACCCTCGATCGTCCTCGGCTTCGTCGTGCTGAAGGTGATGGCCGATCGGCCCGAAGAAGCCAGGTGGCTGACCGAGCCGGAGCGCGAGGCGCTCGTCACCTGCCTGCGGGACGAGGCTGTCGCCGTTCGCCACGAGACGACCAGTGGGGCGCTGAGCAACCGGCGCACGTGGCTGCTGGCGATCGTCTACTTCACGATCCCGGTCACGCTCTACGGCATCGGGTTCTTTCTCCCGCAGATGCTGAAGACGGCATCCGGCTCCAGCGACTTCATCGTTGGGCTGTTGAGCGCGGTGCCGTACTCAGCCGGCGCGATTGCGATGGTGATTGTCGGGCGTCATTCTGACCGCACGGGCGAGCGCCGCTGGCACGTGCTGGTGCCGGCGCTGGTCAGCGCGGCCGGCCTTGCCCTCAGTACGGCGTCGACTGGCCCGATCTGGACGGTGGTGACGCTGTCGATCGCGATGCTCGGCCTCGCGTCGATGTTCGGTCCATTCTGGGCGCTGACGACGTCGACGATGGGCGGGGTGGGCGCGGCGGCATCGATCGCGCTGGTCAACTCGGTGGGGAACACCGGAGGCTTCGTCGGCCCGTACCTGCTGGGCGCGATCAACGACGCGACGCACAGCTTCGCGATGGGCTTACTGGCGATCGCCGCCATGCTTGCCACTGGCGCATCGCTGGTCCTTTTCGTCCGCGACGACGCCTGAGTAATTGTGATGGGCGCTGGCGCTAAGTAAGGGACCTTCTAATCGACGTCTTCTGGCATCTCGTCGTAGATCTCCTCTACTTCCGCGATTCTTGGCGCCGATCTCTTGAGTGAGAACACGTCACCGTCGAGTGAAATAGTTACGTCGTCGTCGGTCATGTTTAGAATCAGCTCGGGCATTTGTTCAGGCAGTTCGGTCAGCAGGTTCGCCACGGGCCCGTGAACATAGGTCTCAAGAAAGCGTCCCAGCGTTGGCCCCGCAGTGGCTTCCAAATGTCGCCAGGCCTGCGCGCCGATAAAGACTTCGCCTCCATTCTGTCGAAACATGTTCGCAAGTTCTGTTAGTTTCGGGTTGATGGTCGGATCGAGAACCACGAGTACAGGAATGAAACCGCTCTGGCGGCAGTCCACCGGAAACTCAAGTTCTTCAGCCCAACGTCCCTGTCCGGAAGCGGCAATCGTTACCCGTATTTTGAACTCATAGGCGCGATCTCCGCGTATGCAGTCCACTTGGCGCCCCTTGCGCGGATCGCGAGTCCGTTTGACCGGACTCTTCTTTGACGGCGCCGGCACTCCGCCAATTGCCGCTGCAATGATCGGCTCGAACAGATAGCCCGTCTCCTGGCCCGCCCTGTTGTCGATGTCGAACATCCATTTACGCCAGAGTAGAAACCCCGTCAGAGCGCGATCGCTCATCGTTCCGAACTGGAGAAGGCCTCTTGGCCCAACTTGGTCGATCGTCGGCAGTGGTTGAACTTCGAGAATGCGCTCGTACTTGAGCCGAGCCTTGTGCATTGCGGCTACGCAACCGAAGTAGGTGTCTCCGTTCGGGTCCAGTCCAACGAGCCGTTCGAATAGCGTTAGAAGATCGCCACCTGGAAGTTCTAGAGATGAGAGAGGGTATGGGCTGAAAAAGGCCGGAATGTCTGCGCCCAATTCGGGGAAGTACTCGAGTAGTCCAAGATCTCTAGCGATAACGCCGACAAGGAATCTGCATGCGCCGTCAGTCAGCGCTACCGCTTGACCGCCGCCTCCTAGCAGTCGCGCCTTTTCAAGGATGGTCCGTTGTGCCGAGGTCAGCGCCAAAGAGTAATCTGCTCCTCGTTGACCGTTGGGGCCAAAGCATAGCGGTGTCGGACTCGATCGGTAATGCGCTCCAAGGCCGGACTCATTCCGAGCGAGGAGGTTGGA
>JANYHS010000187.1 GCA_025358945.1 Acidobacteriota bacterium | reverse complement strand
CCACAGTGCTTCTGGCCGCCGTCGAGCGCCTTGCGAAGCTGCCGAACATCGGTCGACCTGGCCGGGTGTCTGGGACCCGGGAGCTGGTCGTTCCGTCCACGCCGTACGTGATTCCGTACAGAGTGCGTGGCGAACGGCTGGAGATCATTGCGGTCTTTCACGGACGGCAGCGATGGCCGAAGCGCCTCTAGGATCAATGCCAGACATGCAGCTGACCCTGACCTCCTGCGCGGTGCGATCGTGGAAGGTGGCCGACGTCGAACCGCTCGCGCACCATGCCAACAACTACAAGATCTGGCTGAACCTGCGCGACGCGTTCCCGCATCCCTACACTCTCCACGACGCGCGCGAGTTCATCAAGTCCGTCCGCAACCGCGCGCCGGAGACGACGTTCGCGATCGCGGTGACCGATTACGCGCTCGCCACGCACGCCCTGACCCGGATCTACGCGCTGCCGTTCGCCTCGAATGCCGCGTCGTGCCGTGTGCTGGAGAAAGCCGGCTACGCGCTGGAGGCGCGGTTGCGCCGCAGCGCGATCAAGAACGGTGTGGTGACCGATCAGTTCCATTACGCGTTCGTCGTGCCCGAGTCGGCGTCGCTCAGCGTGAACGATCTGCTGCCACCCGAAACCCGAGACTGAATCCCTTGTCCTGCGGCGCGTACGTGTAGCGCAGCGCGCAGCGCGCGCTGTTGGCGTCGAAGAACCAGCTCCCGCCGCGGATGACGCGCTTCTCGCCGGTCGAGGGCCCGTGCGGGTCGATGTTCGCGGACGTGGTCTCGCCGTACGGCCCGTACCAGTCTGACGTCCACTCCCACACGTTGCCGTGCATGTCGGCGAGGCCCCACGGGTTCAGCCCGAATGCGCCGGCCGGTGTCGTCTTCTGCCGGAAATCGCCGGCGAGAAATGTTCCGTACGGCTGGCGGCCGTTGTAGTTGGCCTGCGCGGTGGTCAGGTTCTCGCCGGTCGAGAATGGACCGGTGGTCCGTGCGCGACAGGCGTATTCCCATTCCGCTTCGGTCGGCAGGCGATAGCGCAACGCGGGGATTGCCGGCGTGGCTGCGCCATGCGCGTTCAGCTTCTCGAGAAATTTCTGGACGTCGGCGTAGGTGACGTTTTCCACGGGGCATCGCGGGCCGCAGCCGGTGAACTGGCTGGGTGCATGGCCCATCACCGTCCGCCATTCGAGCTGCGTCACCTCGTTCTGGCCGAGGAGGAACGGCCGCGTGATCTCGACGTCGTGCAAGGCCTCGTCGTCGTTGCGGCCGAACTCCACCGACGCGCTGCCCATCGTGAATCGTCCGGGCGGCAACTCGACAAACACCATACCGGTCCACGGATCCGTCGTCGTGGCGATCGGCGTGCGGATGTCTTCGCTCGCGTTGACATCGAACCGCCGGAAGCGGCCGTAGTTGGCGACGGTGTTCACGCGATTGCCGCTCGGAAATGTGTACTGCTCGCGCATTTCCAGCGGCACGGCGATGCCGGATTGTTCTTCGGCCTGAAACGTCGTCGTGACGATCGCGCGTACCGAGGGTTGTTCGACCTGCAGTTCGGTCTTGAGCACGCGCCCCGTCGCGATGTCGATCCAGAGACGGCCGTGCGCCGGCAGATCGACGCCGGCTTCGCCGCGGATCATCGCCGGCGATTGCGTTTCCCGGTATTCGACCACCGCTACGCCGGGCCCCAGGCTCTTGTCTTCCTTGCCGAGCGAGAAGCGGAAGCGCGGCTGATAGGTCTGCTGCAGGACGCCGAGCGCGAGCACGGGGTTGCCGAGCGTGCTGCGCATGTTCCCGAGGTTGTAGCGCGCGCCCTCCTCGCGGATGCGTTCGGCCTGGTTCATCGCGTCGGTGTTCGCGGTGAGGAACAGCTTGGCCAGCCGCGCCTCGCGATCGCGCACGATGACGCCGTCCACCTGGATGACGTCGCGGAACGGCACCAGCGCCTGCGTGTCCGGCGATTTCACGAGCAGGTAGTCGGAACGCAGATCGCGATGCCGCGCGCGGAGCATGTCCGACGGCGCCGGCGGCTGCACGGCGCCACCGCGTCCGCCGGTCATCGGCGAGAAGCTCGCCAACATCTGCGACGAGTCCTGCGTATATGTCTCCTCGGCGACGACGTTCTCGAACTCGTCAACGAAGTAGTCCAGATACCAGCCGGCCCGGTCCAGCACGACGTCGAGCGGGGTTTTCTGTGGTGGCTGGGGGGCCGCGAGAACCAGTGCGGTGCTCAGGGTCAGCGCGAACAGAAGGGCGTAAACACGGGCACGCATCGCCACAGCCCTGCACTATACTGCAGCCTTCGCAAGGAGATAACTGATGCTGCGACGTGCGCTTCCGATCGTTCTCGCCGCTCTCGTCCTCGCGCCCGTTCTTGCGCAGACCGGCCAGCGGCCGGCGCCGGCCCAACGGCCCGCGGCGCCAGCGGCAGCGACCTACTTCCCCGAACGGCTCGACTGGCAGCACAAGACGCCAGAAGACGTGGGCATGAACTCGGCGCTCGTCAACGAGGCGGTGCAACTCGCGATTGCCGCCGACACGCCAGGTACCCACGACATGACGCTGTTTCTCAAGAACAGCTTCGGCAAGGAACCATTCGACACGCTCGTCGGTCCGGTGAAGGATCGCGGCCCGGCCAGCGGCATCATCACGCGCCACGGTTACGTCGTCGCGCAGTGGGGCGAGCCGAACCGCGCGGATATCGTCAACAGCGTCACGAAAACGTTTCTGACGACGGTGGTGGGGCTGGCGTGGCAACGTGGGTTGATCAAGGACGTGAACGACTTCGCACGCGACTACATGCCGCCGCACGTCGATCTATTCGATGCACCGCACAATCAGAACATCAAGTGGGATCACCTGCTGCGGCAGACCAGCGACTGGCAGGGAACGTTGTGGGGCAAACCGGACTGGGCCGATCGTCCCGTGGGCGAGAAGCCGGACGACTGGGCGAACCGCAAGCTCTACGAGCCGGGATCGCACTTCAAGTACAACGACGTGCGCGTGAACGTGATGGCGCTCGCCGCGCTGCAGGTGTGGCGCCGGCCGCTGCCGGAAGTCCTGCGCGAGGAAGTCATGGAGCCGATCGGCGCTTCATCCACGTGGCGGTGGTACGGCTACGAGAACTCGTGGGTCGAGGTTGACGGCAAGAAGATCCAGTCGGTGAGCGGCGGCGGCCACTGGGGCGGCGGCATGTTCATGAACTCGTACGACATGGGACGCTTCGGCTACCTGTTCCTCCGCAACGGCACGTGGAAGGACAAGCGGATCGTCTCCGAGAGGTGGATTCAGATGGCGCGCACGCCGGGGTCGGACAACAAGACCTACGGCTATGCGAACTGGTACCTGAACACCGATCGCAAACCGCTGCCGGCGGCACCCGAGACGGCGGTGCGTTTCGTCGGCAACGGATCCAACATCATCTACATCGACTGGGACAACGACATCGTCGCGGTGTTCCGTTGGATTCGCGGCGACAAGCAGTTGAACGAGGTGATCGCGAAGGTGATGGCGTCGATGAAGACGCTGCCGAACACGGCGGCGCAGGTTCCCGCGAGATAGCATCCCGTGGGGCCGATGACGTCCAAGAGGATGTTCGGCGGCGTTGGTCTCTACGCCGGCGCTCTGTTCTTCGCGCTGCTCGCCGGCGATGTGCTGTATCTGAAGACCGACGCCCGCTAGGCCGCGCCGTTCACGTAAGGCTTCAACACGGTCGTGATGAAGCTGTGCGTCGGCGTCGGGACGCCGACTTCCTTCCCCAATCGGACTACCGCGCCGCTCAGCCACGGCAATTCGATCCGGCGGCCGCGCTCGAGATCCTCGAGCATCGATGCCTTCGCCTGCGGCGGCAGCGCCTTGTAGGCCCTCGCCACGTCTTCATCGATGCCGCTCGCGACCATCACGCCCTTGGCGTGCGCGACCGACAGCGTCTCACGCACCGCGGCCTTCAGCATCTCGAGCAGCTCGGGGTCGTTGACGATGACGCCGATCGGACCGCGGGTGACGGCGGTCATGCCGCTGAAGACAGAGAGGCGGACGAACTTCGTCCAGATCTCCACGGTGATGTCGGTGCTGAGCGTGGATTGGAATCCAGCGGCGCGGCATGCATCGAGCAGTGCCTCGAGCCGCGGGGAGCGCGAACCGTCCTGCTCACCGAAGATCAAGTGATCCATCGCGGTGTGTTTGATCACGCCGGGCTCCGCGATCACCGCCGACACGTACGACACCCCGCCCGCCGTATGCGCCGCGCCGACGGCGCGGGTCAGCATGCCGATCGTTTCCACACCGTTCTGAAATCCGATCACGACCGTGTGTGGGCCGAGCAGCGGCGGGAGCAGCGCCAGCGCGCTGTCCGTGTCGTACAGCTTGACCGCAAAAAACACGATGTCGACCGGACCGACAGCCGCCGGATCGCTTTCCGCTTTGACGTGCGGGAGGTGCAGGTCGCCCTTCGGGCTGGTGATGCGAAGCCCGCGCGCGCGCATCACGTCGAGATGTGCGCCCCGCGCAAGAAACGTGACGTCGGTGCCGGCCGCAGCCAGGCGTCCGCCGAAGTATCCGCCGACGCCGCCGCTGCCGACGATCGCGATCCGCATGGCCGGGGATCGTACCACGCTCGGCGAAAGCCTTCGCGCTCCGGGACGATCGACGCAGAACTCGCGAAACCCGCAGAAAAGGAGATTCTTACTCTGCGAAATCATTCATAATTTGACCGCAAGCTGCGGATAGCGGGCGCTGGCCGGTTGGTCCATTCTTGGCGCATGAATGCTTTGACGAAGAGATCAGCAGAGAAAGTGGCGGCAGCCTTTGACGCGCGGTGGGACGCCGTGCTCGGGCACGATCGCTCCGCCGACGGGTTGTTCGTCTACGCTGTCCGCTCGACCGGCATCTATTGCCGGCCGTCGTGTCCCAGCCGCCGCCCGCGCCGCGATCGCGTCACCTTTTTCGAGACGCCGGCCGGCGCGCGCGAAGGCGGTTTTCGCGCGTGCCAGCGCTGCCATCCGGATGCCACTGTGACGGCAGCCGACCCGTGGATCGAAAAAATCCGACGGGCGTGTGTGTATCTCTCCAACGTCGAGGGTCATCCGGCGCTGGCGACATTGGCGGCTCGTCTGGGCGGCAGCCCGTATCACCTGCAGCGCAATTTCAAACGGCTCGTCGGCGTATCGCCGCGTGAGTACGCAGACGCGGTCCGCTTGCGAAAAGTGAAGGGGACGTTGCGCCAGACCGGGGACATCACGGGGGCGATGCTGGAGGCGGGATACGGATCGAGCAGTCGTTTTTACGAGCGCGCAGTGCCGAAGTTGGGGATGGCGCCGTCTGTGTACCGTCGAGGCGGCGCGGGCATGACGATCGGCTACGCGATCGTGGATTCGTCGAACGCGTCGCTGGGACGCCTGCTGGTGGCGGCGACGCCGCGCGGCGTCTGCGCGGTGTCGATGGGATCCTCGGACGGCGAGTTGACGCGGGCGCTGTCGCGCGAGTTTCCGGCGGCGACGATCACGCCCGACAGCGGCGCGATCACGCGGTGGACGCGCGCGATCCTCGCGCATCTGGCGGGACGTTCGCCCCGCCTCGATCTGCCGCTCGACGTCCAGGCGACCGCGTTTCAGTGGCAGGTCTGGCAGGCGCTGGCGTCGATTCCGTATGGGGAGACACGCACGTATTCGGAGGTCGCTTCGTCGATTGGCCGGCCGAAAGCGGTCCGCGCCGTGGCGCGCGCCTGCGCGACCAATCCGGTGGCGCTGGCGATCCCGTGTCATCGCGTGGTGCCGGCTGCGGGTGGACATGGCGGCTATCGGTGGGGCGTGGCGCGCAAGAAGGCGTTACTCAACAGCGAGGCCACGTAGGGCGGGTGGGTCAGGTCCAAAGGAATCCACTAGAATGTGCGACGACCAGCGACGAAACGACCTATGACCAACTACCACTCTCCGTGGATCGATCAGTTTCCCGCGACCCGGGTGCCCGCGTTTCCTCGCCAGCGAGGCGCGATGGCGACCGACGTCGTGATCATCGGCGGCGGGCTGACCGGCTGTGCGACGGCGTACGCGTTGGCGGCGGCCGGCGCAAAGGTCACACTGCTCGAAGCGGCGCAGATCGGCCGCGGCTCCAGCGGGTCATCGTCTGGGTGGATCAACGAGGATCCCGGGGTCGGCTACGCCGATCTCGAGCGTCTGGTCGGTGGCCGGAGCGCCAAGCGCGTGTTCCAGAGCTGGCGCCGGGCGGCGTTGGATCTCGTCGCGCTGCTGCGCCGGCTCGACGTGAAATGTTTCATCGAGGCGCGCCCGGCCGTGACGGTGGCCGTGACGCCGGATCAGGTGTTGGGACTCAAGCGCGAGCAGAAAGCGCGGCGCGCGGCCGGTCTCGACGCGACGCTGTTGACCGCGCACGCGATCGCCGGCGAGGTGGCGCTGCAGGCGCCGGCGCTGCGATCGAAGGATGGCGCGACGCTCGATCCGTACCGCGCGTGCCTGGGCCTCGCGGTGTCGGCTGCGAATCGCGGCGCGGTGATCTTCGAGCGCACACCGGTCACCAAGGTCACCTTCAATCGAAAATCAGCGGAGGTGATCACGGCCAACGGTCGCATCCACACCAACCGTGTGATCGTCGCGACCGGCATGCCGACGCCCCTCTACAAGGCGCTGGTCCGCCACTTCTGTTTTCGCACGGCGTATTTCGCGCTCACTGAACCGGTGCCGGCGAAGATCCGCCAGCAGATGGGGACGCGGACGTTCATGCTGCGCGACAGTGCCGTCCCCCCGCATGTCATGCGATGGACCGCTGACGGCCGTGTGCTTGTCGGCGGGGCCGACGCCGACGCACCCCGTGTCCGCTTGCGGGACAAAGTCATCGTCCAGCGGACCGGCCAGTTGATGTACGAACTCTCGATTTTGTATCCGGACATCTCCGGCGTGCAGCCGGCGTTTGGATGGGCGTCGGATTATGCTCGTACGACCAACGGTTTACCCTGCATTGGTCCCCATCGAAACTACCCGCACCATCTGTTCGCACTCGGCGACGCCAGTCAGGGTGTCACCGGCGCTTATCTGGCGAGCAAGATCCTCGTTCGTCAACACTTCGGCGAAATGGATCCTACCGACAGCATCTTCGAGTTTCATCGCTGATTCAGCACCCGCCGGCGCTTCGTGAGCGTCAATTCTTTGTATACTCGCGGGTATGCTTAAACTCATTCTTTCGGCCCTGCTGTCGCTGTCGCTGACCGCACCGGCGTTCGCACAGTCGCAGGGCGCCAACGGCGCCATTGAAGGTACGGTTTCAGACAGCTCGGGCGGTGTGCTGCCCGGCGTCACCGTCACCATCACCAACCTCGACACCGGTGCGTCGCGCACGGTGGTCACCAACGAAAAGGGCCTCTACCGCGCACCGCTCCTGACGCTCGGCAAGTACAGCGTCGTCGCCGAGCTGCAGGGATTCAAGAAGTTCGAAGGCAGCGGCATCCAGCTGTCGGTCGGCCGGACGGCGGTCGTCAACGCCACGCTCACCGTCGGCCAGATGAGCGAGACGATCACGGTCAGCGGATCTGATCTGCCCACGCTCGACGTCGCGCGCATCGACATCGGCCACACGATGAGCGACCTCGAGGTGCACAACCTGCCGCTGGTCGCGCGCAACCCGTACAACTTCGCGCTGGTGCAGCCCGGGGTCACCGGCATCGAGAACGTCGAGTTCGGCGTGCCGCGTCTGGCCGCCAACGGCGCGGCGATGCGCATCAACTACCAGATCGACGGCAACACGAACACCGAGAAAGACCGCGCCGGCCTGCGCATGCTGCCGATGTCGGAGGTCATGATTCAGGAAGTGAAGGTCGTCACCACCGGCTTCGCGCCCGAGTTCGGGCAGACGATGGGGATGGTGTACAACGCGGTGACACCGTCGGGCACGAATAAGTACAAGGGCGAAGCGAGCTACCTGTTCCGCCGCAACGCGTTCAGCGCATTTCCGTTTTTCTTCGGTTGCGGCAGCACGACGGCCGCCGTCAACTGCCCGGAGCGCGCGGCTGGCGCTGTTCTGCCGGCGACGAAGGTCGACACCGGCACCGCGGATATCGGCGGGCCGATCTTGAAGAACAAGTTGTTCTTCTACGGCGGCTGGGAGCAGACGCGCCGCGACCTGTCGGCCAACAGTTTGATTACGGTCACGCCGACGCTGGTCGAGCAGGTTGGCCTCAAGGCGCAGCCCGACGCGGCGCCGAACGTCCAGACCGCGAAGTTCCTGATTGCCAAGGCGGACTACCAGATCAACGGCAACAACCGTCTGACGGCGCGCTGGATCCGGTTCCACAACGACGCGCCGTACAACAGCGGCGGCGGCACGGCCACCCTCGAGCGAGCGACGGACTTTCTCGACGCGATGGACTCGTCGGCGACGCAGCTCGTGTCGTCCATTGGTTCGAACAAGCTGAACGAGCTGCGCTTTCAGTACGCGCACCGGAATCAGCAGTCGGTGGCCAACGGCGATTCCGGCACGGGTCCCGCGGTGGCGATCTCGAGCCCGGCGATCTCGTTCGGCGCGCCGCTCGGCGGCACCGGGCAGGGCAACGCCGGATTCGACTTCAAACAGAACATCACGCAGGTGATCGACAACTTCACCTACATCCGCGCGTCGCACAGCTATAAGTTCGGCTTCGACATGCAGAACATCTACGACGAACGGACGGCCGCACCGCAGTTCTCGTACACGTTCCCGACGACGACGGCCTTCCTGGCGGCGAAAGCCGGCACGACGCCGCGCGGTTACACGACGATGTCGCAGATCACGGGCGACCTGGCCTTCAATATGAGCACCAACGTGTTCAGCGCGTTCGTGCAGGACGACTGGCAGATCGCGCCGTCGGTGAAGGTTCTCTACGGCGTCCGCTACGATCTCTACAAGTATCCGGACGGCCTCGCCAACGCGCCGCTCACGTCGACCCAGAGCTTCAACATCGACAAGAACAATTTCGGACCGCGCGCCGGCGTGGCCTGGTCAATTGATGCGCAGACGGTGCTGCGGGCGAGCATGGGGCTGATGTACGACCAGCCGATCCTCGGCGGCTACGAACAGGCGCTGCAGTTGTCCGGTTCGCCGAAGGCGCCGGTCTACTCGTTCAGCGGCTCGTCGGCCGGTGCGCCGGCGTTCCCCAACGGCGTCTCGAGCGGCACGCTGGCGGCGCAGTCGCCGTGGGCCGTCGATCCCAATTTCGTGGTGGCGCACACCGCGCAGACCAGTCTGCAGGTCGAGCGCGCGTTCGCGCGCGACTTCACGGTGTCGGTCAGCGGGATGTACGCGAAGGGCTCCGACCTGCCGGTCGTGACCAACATCAACCCGATCAATCCGATCGGCACGCTCGCCGACGGTCGACCGATCTTCAGCACGGCCGTCAACGCCACGACGCGGCTCGATCCGCGCTTCAACCTGATTCAGCAGGTGCAGTCAATCGGCGAGTCGACCTTCAAGTCGACGACTGTCGCGCTCAACAAGCGCCTCTCCAAGGGGCTCTCGATGAACGTGCAGTACTCACTCGGCAAAGGCCTGGACAACACGCCGCTGCTCACCCAGTTGACGGTGCAGGCTGAATCGGGCCGCTCCGACCCGACCAACCTCGATCGCGACCTCGGCCCGAACCCGCTCGACATCCGTCACAGCCTCAACGGCAACGTCGTCTACACATCGGAGAGCCACGCGTCGAACGCGGTCGTTCGCCAGTTGCTGAGCGGCAACGAGATCGGCATCCTGATTCAGGTGAACAGCGGCCTGCCGCTGAACATCTCGGCGGTCGGCGACTTGAACGGCGACGGTATCGGCAGCGATCGTCCGATCGGCGTGCCGCGGGGCGCACTGTATCTGCCGGCACGCAAGAACGTCGACCTTCGTTACACACGCTGGATTCCGCTGCATGGGTCGACCCGCGCGGAGATCATCGCGGAGCTGAAGAACGTGTTCAACACGGAGCAGATGTCCGGCATCAACACCACGACGGTGATCGATTCGCTCGGCAATCCGACGACGCCGATTCCGACCGACCCGTACCTGTTCGTGAATCCGTCGGGCTACGAACAGCGCAAGTTCCAGTTGGGTTTCAAAGTCAGGTTCTAACAGGTCAGGTAGGTCACGTAGGTCAGGTAGGTCAGGTAGGTCAGGTAGGTCAGGTAGGTCGGGTAGGTCGGGTGAGTAAGCACGCTGCTCATCCGACCCATCAGTCCCACCCACCAGACCAACCTGACCCACGCGACCCGCCTGACTTAAGATTTATCTATGAAGCGCCTTCTTCTCTCCTTCCTGGTTTTCCTGCCCGCGCTCCTCGCCGTCCCCGGAGCGCAAATGCGCGTCGTCCCGCTCGACGAGGAGCAGGGACACGTCGCCCTGGGCCTGGAGTTGCGGCATCTCGCCAACACCGGCATCTTCATGCACACGACGGCGCATCCTGATGACGAGAACAACGGGCTGCTGGTGATGCTGAATCGCGGGCAGGGCTATCGCACCGCGCTGGCGACCGCCACCCGCGGCAACGGTGGGCAGAACGAGATCGGGGCGGAGATCTTCGAGGCGCTCGGCGTGCTGCGGACCGGCGAGCTGGCGGCGTTGCACCGCTTCGACGGCGCCGAGCAGTACTTCACGCGTGCGGTCGACTTCGGCTACTCGTTCGGCATCGACGAGACGTTCGAGAAGTGGGGACGCGACGAGATCATCGCCGACTATGTGCGACTGATCCGGACGATTCGTCCCGACGTGATCGTCACGTTACCGCCGACCGGCAACGCGGGCGGGCAGCACCACATGGCGTCGGCGGTGATCACCCGCGACGCGTACAAGCTGGCCGGCGATCCGACGAAGTTCCCCGAGCAGATCAAGGACGGGCTGCGTCCGTGGCAGGCCAAGAAGCTGTATCACCTCGCCGCCTTCGGGTTCCCCGGCGAGGCGCCAGTGATCGGCCGGGCGCTGCGCGTGAACTCGGGCGTCTACGACCAGCTCCTGGGCAAGACCTACAACGAGATCGGCACCGAAGCACGCAGCATGCACAAGTGCCAGGGCATGGGGCAGCTGCTGTCGCTGCCGTCACCCGCCTCGGTGGCGACGTATCAGCTCGACGAGGCCACGCTGCCCGGACAGATGCAGAAGGACGAGACGTCGCTCTTTGACGGCGTCGACAGCAGCCTGGCCAGCCTCGCGCGGTTCGCCGGCGCGCGCGCGCCCAGGGATCTGATGGACGGCCTGACGACGATCACCACCGCCACGCAGGCCGCGCAGAAAGCCTTCGATGCGGTCAGCGACGAGGCGACGATGAAGCCGCTGCTCGACGGGCTGTTCGCGGTCCGCGTGCTGCGCCGCGAGCTTCGCGCGATGGCGATCGATGACGCCGGCAAGTACGAGATCGACGTCCGCCTTCGTCAGAAGGAAGGCGAGTTTCAGCAGGCGATTATTCTCGCGCACGGCATCAAGATCGAAGCGCTGGCGGATGACGGCATCGTGGTGCCAGGCCAGCCGGTGAAGGTCAACGTCATCGTCGCCAACCGTGGCGCAGGCGAGGTGGCGATCAAGAATGTGAAGTTCGATGGGTTCGACCCTTCGACAGGCTCAGGACAGACGGGCGCGTGCGCGATGACGGCGTTCAGCGGCGGCGGCTTCTCTTTTCCCGGCGCCAATCGCCGTCCCGCCGCCGCAGAGTCGTCGATGCCGAGCGTGCGTAAGGATCAGGTCGCGCACTGCGAGCCGACGCTGACGGTGCCGGCGCGCGCGCGCGTCAGTGAACCGTACTGGCGCCGGAAAGGCGACCAGGGTCGCTACACCTTCGACGCCGACGCGCCGTTCGGCCTGCCGATGCGGCCCTCGCCGTTTTACGTTCAGGTGACGCTGACTCTGCCAGGCGGCGAAGAGATCATCTCCGGCCTGCCGGTCCAGCATCGCTACGAGGGCGACATTTTCAGCGGCGAGAAGCGCACCGAGTTGTTGGTGGTGCCCGCGTTTTCCGTCCGCGTGACGCCGCAGGTCGCGATCGTGCCGGCCTCGTCGATTCGCACGACGCCGCCACGAGCGACGACGCCGCGTGGTGCACGTCCGGCGGCGGCCCGTTCGACCGGGGGCGCGCCGACTGCCGATCGCGAAATCCGCGTCACCGTGCTCAACGACACGACGGGCCCCGCCGAGACGTCCGTGACACTCGAGTTGCCACAGGGATGGACCGCCACGCCTGCAGAGCAGCCGGTGAGGTTCACGCGAACCGACGAGTCGCAGACGGTGCGCTTTCTGTTGAAGCCCTCGTCCAGCGTCGGCGCGGGCGAGTTTCATGTCAAGGCGATCGTCTCGGCTGCCGGCCAGTCGTACAACCGCGGCTTTCAGGTGATCGAGTACCCGCACATCAAGCGCTATCACATCTACGACGAAGCGGACGCGACGCTGAAAGTGATCAACGTGCGGACGCCGTCGGACCTGCTGATCGGCTACGTGATGGGCGTTGGTGATCAGGTGCCGCCCGCCATCGAGCAGCTCGGCGCCAAGGTGCAGTTGCTGACCGCCGAGGATCTTGCCTGGGGCGATCTCGCAAAATTCAGCGCCATCGTCACCGGCGTGCGCGCGTACGAACGGCGCGACGACCTGCGCGCGAACAACAGCCGGCTGCTCGACTACGTGTTCAAGGGCGGCACGATGATCGTGCAGTACAACAAGTTCGAGTTCAACGACGCGCAGTACGGGCCGTATCCGGCGAAGGTGAGTGCGAACCGGGTCACCGACGAAAACGCCGAGGTGAAAGCCGTGGCTGCGCACAGTCAGTTACTGACGACGCCGAACGAGATCGGCGAGGCGGCGTGGAAGAACTGGGTGCAGGAGCGCGGCACGTATTTCCTCGCCGAGGACAAGGATTCGCGCTACCGCGACGTCCTGACGATGGAAGATAACTTCCCCTACAACAAGGGCGTGAAGACGGGCGCGCTGGTCGAGGCGAACTATGGCAAGGGCCGCTGGGTGTATGTCGCCCTCGGGCTCTGGCGTCAGCTGCCGGTCGGCACCGACGGCGCGTATCAGATTCTCGCGAACCTGATCTCTCTGGGCAAGCCGCCGTCACGCTAAAGGAGACTCAGCGGTCTGCGGTCTCCGCGGTTTCATCCGATCGTGAGATAAGATCCCCGCCATGGAAGTGGCGCTCACCCCTCTCGAATTCGCCCGTCGCGCTCGAGCGCTCTACGGCGCGCGTGAGGCTGTCGTCGATGGGGCGCTTCGCTTCACCTACGCGCAGTTGTTCGATCGCTGCGACCGTTTCTCATCCGCCCTGCAGATGCTGGGTGTGAAGCCGGGCGATCGCATCGCCTACATCGCGCCCAATACTCACGCGCAGCTCGAGTCGTTCTACGCCGTGCCGCAGATCGGCGCCGTCCTGGTGCCGGTTAACTACCGTCTCAGCCCTGAAGAGTTCGTCTACATCATCAATCACTCGGGCGCGACGGTCGTCTGCGCGCACGAGGACTACCTCGACTGCCTCGACACGATCCGGCCACAGGTGCCTGGTGTCCGGCATTTCATTGCGCTCGAAGGCCGCCGTCCCGACGACCGCCGCTGGCTCGACTACGAGTCGCTAGTGCGGGAAGCGTCAGCGGATTTCGCGAAGCCGGAAATCGGCGAACTCGACCTGCTGACGATCAACTACACGAGCGGCACGACGTCGCGACCCAAGGGCGTGATGATCACCCATCGCAACGCCTACATGAACATCGTCGGTACGCTGATTCATATGCCGATGCGGATCACGGATCGTTATCTGTGGACGCTGCCGATGTTTCACGCCAACGGCTGGACGTTCACCTGGACGGTCACGGCTGTCGGCGCGGCGCACATCTGTCTTCGCAAGGTCGATCCCGCGAAGATGTTCGAGTTGATTCGAGGCGAGCGCGTGTCGATGCTCTGCGCCGCGCCCACGGTGCTGATCGGCATTGCGAATGCGCCGGCCGAGATCCGGGCGAACGCACCGAAGGGGGTGCGAGTCGTGACCGGTGGCGCGGCGCCTGCGGCGGCGACGATCGAGCGCATCGAGGGCGAACTCGGGTGGACGATCACGCACATTTACGGTCTGACGGAAACGGCGCCGTTCATCACAGTGTGCGAGCCCCGGCCGGAGCACGAGGCGCTGTCAGCCGGCGCACGAGCGGTGATCAAGGCGCGCCAGGGCGTGGAACTGATCACGTCTGGTGAACTTCTCGTGGCGGACGAGAACGGCCGCCCTGTGCCGCATGACGGGTCCACCGTCGGCGAGATCACCGTTCGTGGCAACGCGGTGATGAAGGGGTACTACAACGACCCTGAAGCGACGGCGGTCGCCATGCGCGGCGGCTTCTTTCACAGCGGTGACGCCGCGGTGGTGCATCCGGATGGTTACGTCGACATTCGCGATCGGCTGAAGGATGTGATCATCAGCGGCGGCGAGAACATTTCGTCAGTGGAAGTGGAGGGCGTGCTGCTGCGCCACCCGGTCGTGCAGGAAGCCGCGGTCGTCGGGATGCCCGACGAAAAGTGGGGAGAGGCGCCGCACGCGTTCATCGTCTTCAAGGCTGGCGCGTCAGCGACGCCTGAGGATCTGCGCGCGTTCATGCGGGAGCATCTGGCGCACTTCAAGTGCCCGCACAGCTTCAACCCCGTCACCGATCTGCCGAAGACGGCGACGGGCAAGATTCAGAAGTTCGTGTTGCGCGGACGCCGGTCGGCGATCTCGGCGCAGTAATACATCGATACCATGAATAACTGGTATTAATGTATTATACCTCAATGAAGGCGGAAACACCCTCGGCGGTCGCGGTCAAGGTTGCGGATGCTGTGTGGGTAGCGGTGGCGCTTCTGCACCGTGAACATCCCACATCGTCTGATTTCGGACTCCAGGAGATCGTGGACCGGGTACTGGCCGAACCGCGGCTGGGCGCGTGTCAGAGGACCACGCTCTACGCGCATGTCACCCAACACTGCGTGGCGAATGTGACTCCGAATTCAGGCAAGTACCGAATGCTGTTCGAGACGATGAAGGGACGTCGCCGGTTGTTCAGGGCCGGCGATCCGCAGGATTCAAGCCGAACCGGCAAGATCGTTCCTGAGCCGCCAGGAGTACCTTCTGAATTCCGTTCGCTTCTCGACTGGTATCGCTCGGACTACGCGGGAGCGCGGTCATTGAAGCAGCGCATCAAGGACGATCCCATTCTGGCGATGCGCGGTCTTGGCAAGGAGATCTGGGCCGATGTCGACGCGGACGAGTATGTTCGACAACTGCGTGAGGAGTAGAAATGAGCCTCGTGTTCTGGGATACGAACCTCTTCATCTACTACCTCGAGGATCGGGGGCCGCGGGCGGATCAGGTCGAACACATCCGGCAACGGATGCTCGAACGACATGATCAGTTGGTCACGTCGTGCCTGACGCTCGGCGAGGTCCTGGTCAAACCCAGGAGGGAGCGACGGGCTGATCTGGCCGCCGCCTACGAACGCGTTCTCACGGACAACGTGCGGCTGATTCCATTCGATCGGGACGTGGCGTCGATGTACGCGGAAATACAGCAGGATCGACGAATCAAGGCGCCAGACGCCATCCAGCTCGCATGCGCCGCGCATGCACGCGTTGATCTGTTCATCACCAACGACGACCGCCTGTCGCGGATGGTGGTGTCGGGGATCCAGTTCATCACGTCGCTCGATCGCGCGTTTCTGTAAGGCATGGCGCCGAAAATGCCGCGGCGCTACGTCGTTCGCTTCGGTCTGCTCAGCCAGCGGAAGAACAAGAAGATCAGGACCGCGGGAATCGCCGGCGCCCACCAGGCGTTCACTCCGAACGCGCTCAACGCGCCGGGGCCGAGCTTGATGATCACGAGCATGATCGAGCCCGCCCAGGCGAAGCCGCTGATCAAGTTCAGCGCCGAGAACTGAAACGGCGGAACGCCAGCATACGCGCATGCCACGGGAATCGCGACGCGCAGGCCCGGCGGAAACCGGCTGATCAGCAGCATCAGGATCTGGTGCGCCTTCACGCGATCGACGACGGCGTCGCGGTGTCTGGCGAGCCAGGGGTAGCGGTCGAGCCAGTCGATGCGGCCGCGCAGCAGGTAGAACCAGATTTGGTCGCCGGTCGAGCCGCCGAGCGCGCCCGCGATCCACACACCCACCCAGCTCACCTTGCCGGCGCCGGCGGCGATGCACATTGCGATGTAGTAGATCTCGCCCTCGAGTATCGCGGCGATATAGATCGACAGGTAGACGAGCACGGACGGCTAGTCTACCGTGCGGCAGCGGCGAGGACGGTACGGACGGTCGAGGCGACGCGCTCGATCTGATCGCGGCGCAGGCCCGAGTGCACCGGAATCTGCATGGCCTGCGCGGCGCGTCGTGCGCCGTCGGCTTCCGCCGTCGCGGTGCTGAACAGCTCCATGTCTGGCGGCACGTCGACGTGGAGCGTCTCGATGTCGATGCCGCGGCGCACGCACCGCACGACGAGATCGTCACGCTGCGGACCGTCGGGTCCGATCACGCAATACTGGTAATAGGCGTGCGTGCGATCGGCCGGCGCCAGCGGCCGCTGGATGCCGGGGATGCCGGCCAGCGCGCTGTTGACGTACTCCGCGTTGGCCTGCACCTGCGCCGTCCATTCGTCGAGATGCTTCAGCGCCTCGATGCCGATCGCCGCCTGCACGTTGGGAAACCGTTCCCTGTACTGCTCGGGCAGCGGGTGCAGCGATCGAATTTTTTCCCAGAAAAACACGTCAGGGTTGGCGTCGATCAGCGCGGAGACCCACAGCACCGGGAACAGCGAGATCGAAAACACCCACGGCTTCATGAAGATCCGCTGCAGGCGTCCCATCAGCAAGCGCCCGGTGATGCGTTTCTCGCTCGGCCACGGCAGGGCGTCGACCATCGCACGCACCTTGGCTGCCACGACCGGGTCGCTCACCAGCGCGAGCCCGCCGCCGTAGCAGTTCAGCGGCTTCAGCGTTTGAAAACTAAAGAGCGCGCCGGCGCCGAACGTACCGACCGGCTTGCCTTTGTACGTCGCGCCGAGCGCATGCGCGCAGTCTTCGAGGACGATCAGGTTGTGCGTGCCGGCGATGGCGAGCAGCCGGTCCATGTCGCATGGCAGGCCGTAGAGATGGGTCGGGACGATCGCGCGCGTTTTGTCTGTGATCAGCCGTTCGACCGAGTCCAGATCCAGGTTGAACGTCTTCGGATCGACATCGGCGAACACGACAGTGAGGCCGGCGACGCGGGCGAGTTCGGGGACGACCCAGAAGGTCAGCGAGGGAAAGATGATCTCCGACCCGGGCGGCAGGTCGAGCGCCTTGAGCATGTAGTAGAACGCGATGCGGCCGTAGGCGGCGGTGATCGCGTGCGCCGGCCCGAGGCCGTGACGGCCTGCGAACGCGGCTTCGAACTCTGCTATCTGGGGGCCCTGGATGAACTCGCCGCGGGCTCTGCAGCCCGCGACGAGGTCTTCGGTTATCGGAAGGACTCGCGCGCCATAGCGCGAGATCGCTGTCAGCATGCCACGGGGCGGGAGATATCGGCGATCTCTTCGCGCGCGTGCCGCTCGTTCACGCGGCGATCCATGCGGCTGACCCACTCGCGGATCGCGCCGTTCTGGATTTTCAGGAAGTTCGCGAGATACGACGGCCGCATGTAGAAGCGCTTGTACGCCGCGCCGAGCAGGAACTTCAACTCGCGATCGGTGAGGTTCGGGTGCTTGAACGTCGGCGAGAAGCCGTCGTAGTGTTCCCAGTCCGTCTCGGTCAGCAGCGGTTCGAGCTGCTTGAACATCGGCGTGCCGGGGTACGGCGTCAGCATTTTGAACTGCGCGAACGTCGATCCCAGGTCGGTGGCGTAGTCGATCGTCGCCGCGATCGAGTTCCAGTCGTCCTGCAGGAACCCGAGGACGTAGAACGCCGCGGTGACGATGCCGAGCTTGCGGCAGTGGTCGATGATCTCGCGCTGATGACTCTGTGGGATCGGCCGGCGTCCCGATTTCTTCAGCGTTGCCGGGTCGAGCGATTCGACGCCGAAGCTCATGGCGCGGAAGCCGGCGGCGTACAGCCGGTTCAGCAGATCCACGTCGAGGCGGTCGAGACGCGTCTCCGCCTCGAACGTGAGGTTGAGCCCGCGGCGCTTGATCTCGTCGCAGAGTTCGACGACACGCTCGCGCTGCTCGGTGAAGAGGGGATCGCGGAAGATGACGTACGGCCGCGACACCTGGCTGCAGAGGCGCTCCATCTCGTCCACGATGTTCGCGATCGAGCGCATGCGATAGCCGGCGAGAATCCGGTGCGGGCAGTAGGTGCAGAATTCCGGGCAGCCTCGGCTGGCGAGAAGCGGGTAGCCGCCGCCGACGGGCCGCGTGAAGAACTTGAAGCCCATCTTCGAGCGATCCTCGGTGACCAGATCCCAGCGCGGGAATGGCAGCGAATCCAGATCGTCGATCTGCTCGCTGATCACGTTACCCTGCGGGATGATGCCCTGCGCCAGGCGCATGACCGCGGCTTCCGGCTCGCCGTTGAAGATAAAGTCGCAGTGGCCGTCGTACAGCTCCGGCATTTTCGACGCCGTGATGCCCATGAAGCCGACCTTGACGCCCTTGGCGCGCATGCGATCGGCCCACGCCGCCTCGGCCTTGTGATCGACCAGCGACGAGAGCACCAGCGCGACGTCGCCGTGGACCTCTTCGCCGCGCGTCCACAGCACTTCGTGACCCGCGCGCGACAGGATGGCCGCGATGTAGGCCATGTGCACGCTGGGCACGTCGTGGAACTTCTTCTTGAGATACGCCATCACCGCCGTCACGCGCGTGAACGGCTCGAGCCGCGATCCGTATCCGCCGACAACCGTATCCTTGCTAACGAAACCGCGATTCGATTTCAGGTCTGCGAGAACGACCCGCATCAGTCACCTCAATGAATTGACACACCGCACACGACCAGAGGAAAAAACAGCGTCAGGCCGAGAGCGGAGGGCCGCGAGGCGACCGCGGGGAGAACGCGCGGCTGCGAGGCTGTACGTCCAGAGAACCGATAATGTCGAGCGGCCGCAGTGACGGGATCAGGCAGTCGTCAGTGTCGATCCCGGCGGGCGCGCTGTCGTTCTGAATCGCCGCCACGCCGTCGCCCAGGTAGGCGCGCGTACCGCGCCGCAGCCGGACGGTGATGTCCGACAGGCCAGCCATCGCATGGCTGGACGGTCCTTTGAGCGGGCCGCCGAACGACCTCGGGTGGCGCGGAAGTTTACGGGCGACCGGGGTTTGCTGATCGCAGAGCGGTCCGGCCGTGCCGCGGCGCGGAGCCGCATTGGCATGGCAGACCGATAGCAACAGCAGCAGCACAGCACTGCCGACTATGGTGAACGGACGGAGGGGCGATGAAGTAAATCGCATGTAACCCGGCAGCCGAGGTTGCGTGGGAGCCGCTCCACTATCCCACACGGACGGGCGGGACGCAACCGGCGACGGGCAGTGGGCGCATGCGCCAAATGTCTTGGCTTCGTAAAAACAGGCCTGATTTTAGCAGCCTTCTAGAAGTGTTTGCTTTTTATTCTCTCTGGTAAATCTGTGATTCGGCGACTCGATTACGAAATCGGTGTCGAGCTGGCGAATTCCATGCACCTCCCGTACTCACGGTTCGCGGATCGTCGCGAAATTGCCACGCTCGTCGACGGCGCGAATCGTGAGCCGGGTATCACCAGTTGACCAGAAAAGCGTTGTCTAGGAGGCCCTGGCTCTCTACGATGTAGGCGGAACCACACGACATGGCCATCACATCCGATCCGCAGATTGAGCATCTTCTCCGGCGCGCGGGTTTCGGCGCGCGTCCCGACGAATTGCTGTCGTACGGCAAGATGTCGATCGCGCAGGCGGTCGACGCGCTCGTGAACTACGAAAGGGTGCCCGACGAGGTCGATTCGTTCATCGGGAAGGCGGGCTACGTCAACACGACGACGACCGGCGCGTTCTCGCCGTCCACGGTGATTACCGACGCGCGGCAGCGGTGGCTGTTCCGCATGGTGCACAGCAATCGTCCTCTGCAAGAGAAGATGACGATGTTCTGGCACAACCATTTCGCGACGGGCTACAACAAGATTGCCGGGACGTTCGGCAGCGTCGAGGGGACCCGGTATCTTGCGGCAAAGGCTTCGGACGATCCCGCGCAAGTGCGCGGCCAGATCGAGATGCTCCGCGAGAGCGCCCTCGGCAGCTTCAAGGACATCCTGCTGAACATCGCGAAGGACACCGCGATGCTCGTCTGGCTCGACGGCCGGACGAACACGAAGACGAGTCCGCAGGAGAACTTCGGCCGCGAGATCATGGAGCTGTTCACGGTCGGCGTCGGCAACTACACCGAGGCCGACGTGGCCGCCGCGGCGCGCGTGTTCACCGGCTGGAACCTGACGCGCCCAGGCTCGGTAGCCGAAGGCTCCCAGCGCTACGAATTCATCTACAACGCGAACGCGCACGACACGACCGCGAAGACGTTCAGCTTTGCGGTGTATCCGGACGGCGGCAAGACTATTCCGGCGCGGGCGGCCTCGGCCGGCCAGCAGGACGGCATCGACTTCATCACGGGCCTGGCCGCGCATCCCAACACCGCGCGGTACCTTGCGACCAAGCTGTATCGCTACTTCGTGACCGAGTTCGGCGCGGTGAACGTGACGTTCGTGAATCGCGTCAGCGCGGTGTTTCTCCAGAGCGGCGGCGACATGAGGACCGTGATCCGCGAGGTACTGTTCTCGCCGGAATTCTGGGACTCGAGCGCGTATTTCACGCGCTACGCGTGGCCGGCGGAGTTCGTGATTCGCGCGCTCAAAGACATTGGGTGGAACGGGTTTTCAGTCGGCAGCGCCCTGACGCCGCTGGCGAACATGGGACAGATTCTGTTCGAGCCGCCGGACGTCAGCGGCTGGCGGCTCGGCCAGGCGTGGTTTTCGACCAGCGCCATGCTCGCGCGCATGAATTTCGCGTCCACGCTCGCGGGTAACCAGAAGTTCAACCTGGCGACGGCGGTCAAGGCCGCCGGCGCCGGCGTGACGCCCGAGACGATGCTCGCGTATTTCGCGGACCAGATCCTCACGGCGCCTCTCGACACCGGCGTCGCGATCGAGTTGTCGAACTACGTCCACGCCAACGGCGCGTGGACCGGCAGCGACGCGCAGCTCCAGACAAAGGCGTCCGGCCTCGTTCATCTGTCGGCGAGTCTTCCGGAGTATCAGCTGATATGAAAGTCACCAGACGCCAGTTCGTCAAAGGCGGCATTGCCGCGTTCACGGTGACCTATGCCGCGCCGGAGTTTTTGTCCGACGTCGCGTTCGCGCAGAGCGGACATGTGCGCAATCTCGTCGTGCTGAATCTGAGCGGCGGCAACGACTCGCTCAGCATGCTCGCGCCCTATAACGATCCGTTCTATACGAGCCGCCGGCCGACGCTGGCGATTCCGGCGGGACAGGTGCTCCAAGTCGGCACGGACTCGTCGAAAGTGGCGCTCGGCCTGCATCCGCGTCTGACCGGTTTGAAAACGATCTTCGATCAGGGCAAGCTCGCGCTCATTCAGCGCACCGGATACCCCAACCAGTCGCGCTCTCATTTTCTCGGCACGGACATCTGGTCCACCGGCGATCCGAACAACTCGACGGAGTTTGGTTGGGTCGGCCGGTATCTTGATTCGCTGCCGTCGCCGCTCGACCCGCTCGTCGGCTGGAACACGACGGCGAACCTGCCGCACGTGCTGCAGGGACGAACCGCGGTGCCGGCGATCGCCAGCCCATCCGGCTACGCGTTCTCGAGCCCGAACAGCGGAACCGAAGCGACCATCGAACGTTCGACAGCGGTGCGCATCGCCTCGCATGTGCCGGTGGACCGTCCGGAACTCGCGTTCGTCTACGGCACGTCGCAGGCAGCACTGACGACGCTCGATCGCGTCGCGACCGTCGCGACCTACACCGGCACGCTGACGGGCACGGCGAACTACGCGGCTAATAACGGATTCGCCCAGGCGCTGAAGGCCGTGGCGGGCGCGATGGTGCGCGGCATCGGCACGAAGGTGTTCTACGTCACGACCGGTGGGTTCGACACGCACTCGGCGCAGAACGTGAACGCGACCGGTGGGGCCTATTACAACCTGATGGGCACGCTCGGCGACGGCTTGCTGGCCTTCTACAACGACCTCAGAAATCAGGGCCTGCTCGACGATACGCTGATCCTCAGCTTCTCCGAGTTTGGCCGCCGCATCAGCGAAAACGGCAGCAACGGCACCGATCACGGCGCTGCGTCGGTGATGTTTGCGATGGGCGGCAAGGTGAACGGCGGGCTCTACGGCACCGCGCCGAACCTGAACCTGGACACGAAAAACCCGACGCTCGAAAACAGTGCGGGCGACGTCGCCTTCGAGACGGATTTCCGCTCGGTCTACGCCCAGGTGATCGACAACTGGCTGGCGACGGACTCCACGAAGCTGCTCGGCGGAAATTTCCGCAAAAGCGGCATTGGCTTCATCTAGTCTCCAATCCGTTTTCCCGTCGTGTCCGTTGAGTCGAATGTGCTAGATCTGCACAACAACGGGATGGGTGTCGAAACCGCGACGACGGTCAAGCTTTCGTCGATCCTATCCAGCCTCTCCTACGCTCTGGACCTGACCGAGGGGCACCCGCGCGGCCACGCCTCCCGCAGTTGCCTCATCGGGATGCGGATCGGCGCCGCCATGGGCCTGTCACCCGACGATCAATCAGACCTGTTTTATGCGCTGCTGCTGAAGGACGCCGGCTGCTCCAGCAACTCGGCGCGCGTGTTTCAGTTATTCGGTGGCGATGACCAAGTCGCCAAGCGGGGTGTCTGGCTACGCGACTGGCGCAAGCTGCGCGAGCAGATCGCGTACGTCCTCGACTACGCGGAGCCGGAAGGCAAGCTCTTCGAGCGCGTGCGCCGCCTCGCGGTGCTGGCGGCCAAAGGCCCGGCGAGCCGCCGCATTCTGTTCGAAGTGCGCTGCGATCGTGGCGCGGAGATCGCGCGTACGCTGGGCTTCTCGCAGCCGACCGCGCAGGCGATTCGCTGCATGGACGAGCACTGGGACGGCGGCGGCTATCCGGATGGGCTTCGCCGCGACGGCATACCAGTCCTCGCGCGCATCGTGGGGCTGGCGCAGGTGGCGGAGATTTTTGCGAGCGAAAAAAATCCGTCGAGTGCGGCCACCGTGGCGCGCCAGCGGCGCGGCAGCTGGTTCGACCCCGACATCGTCGACGCATTCGTGAGCGTGTGTGGCGAGGACGATCTGTGGGAGGCGTGTGGATCGCCGGCGCTCGACAGCACCGTGGCGGCCGCCGAACCGGAAGGACGCGAGATTGTCGCCGACGAGCAGCGGCTGAACGACATTGCCGCGGCGTTCGCGTGGGTGATCGACGCGAAGTCGCCGTTCACGTATCACCACTCCGAGCGGGTGGCTGATTTTGCCGTTTCCATCGGCCGCGACCTGGGGCTGGACGAACCGACGATCGTGCGGCTCCGGCGCGCGGCGCTCCTGCACGACATCGGTAAGCTCAGCGTGCCGAACCGCATCCTCGACAAACCGGGCACGCTGACGCCGCGCGAGTGGGAAGTCGTGAAGCTGCACCCGTACTACACGTATCAGATCCTCGAGCGCGTTCCGGTGTTCGGCGAGTTGGCCTTCGACGCCAGCGCGCATCACGAGCGGCTGGACGGCCGCGGCTATTTCCGCAATCTGCCAGCCGGCCAGTTGTCGCCGTCGGCCCGCATCCTGTGCACGGCCGACCATCTGGATGCGCTGTCGGCCGACCGTCCCTACCGCGGCAAGCTTCCGCCGGAGCAGGTGATTGCCATCCTGCGCAGTGAGCGCGGCACAGGGCTCTGGCCCGAGGCGGTGGACGCCGCCGAACGGATCGTCGGGATCGGGTAATCTAGTACTCGGGTACTCTGGTCATGGGATTGAGCCATCCGGCGATCAATTACCCAATTACCAGATTGCTCAATTAGCAGATTCGCGATGCCCCCGATCAAACGGACGAAATTCAAGCTGGCCCCCGAGCAGTTGCTCGAGATGTTCTATTGGCTGAAACTGATCCGCGCCTTTGACGAGCGCCTCAGCATTCTGGTCAAGCAGGGCCAGGTCCGCAGCGGCGTGTATACCGGCATCGGCCAGGAAGCGATCATCGTCGGCACCTGCTTCGGGCTGCGCAAAGAGGACTTCATCTGCCCGCTGCACCGCGACCTCGGATCGTTTTTGATGAAGGGCGTCGAGGCGCGCGTGATGATGTCGCAGATGTTCGCGAAGACGACGGGCCTGTCGAAGGGCCGCGATTCGGCGCTGCATAGCGGCGTGACAGAACTCGGCATCTTCGGCAACACCAGCATGCTCGGCGCCAACCTGCCGATCGCCGCCGGGCTCGGCTACACCTTCAAGATGGAGAAGGTAGACAACGTCGTTGTCGCCTACTTCGGTGAGGGCGCGAGCAACACGGGTGACTTTCACGAGGCGCTGAATTTCGCCGGCGTCCAGCAACTGCCGATCGTCTTCATCTGCGAGAACAACCAGTACGCGTACTCGGTGCCGCTCGAAAAGAGCATGGCGATCGACGACGTGGCAATTCGCGCGGAAGGGTACGGCTTCGATGGCGTCGCGATTAACGGTAACGACGTCCTGGCGGTGTATCAGGCGTCGCTCGGCGCGATCGCCCGCGCGCGCGCCGGTGACGGCCCGACCCTCATCGAGTGCAAGACGTATCGCTGGCACGGGCACTCGGAGCACGACAAGGCGTTCTATCGCACCGACGAAGAGCTCGCGATGTGGAAGAGTCGCGACCCGATCCCGACGTTCACCACCTATCTCCGCGCCCGTCACGTACTCGACGACGACAAGCAAAAGGCCATCGAGGAGCGCATCACGACGACGATCGACGACGCCGTGGAGTTCGCGCTGAACGCACCGGACCCCGCGCCAGAGGATGCGGTGACGGATCTGTATGCATAAGGGCTCCACCACGGAGGACCGGAGGTTACGAGGCCGAATCTTGTACGAGAAGATTTGTGTTCCCGTGTCCTCTGTGTCCTCTGCGGTGGAGATGTGATCGCATGAGCAAGGAGTTGTCGTACCTCGAAGCGATCCGCGAGGCGCTCGCTGAAGAGATGCGCCGCGATCCGAAGGTCTTTGTCCTCGGCGAGGATGTGGGCCCCTACGGCGGCGCGTTCGGCGTGACGCAGGGCCTTTACGATGAGTTCGGCGAGATGCGCGTGGTCGACACGCCGATCTCGGAGTCGGCGATCATCGGCGTCAGTATCGGCGCGGCGCTGCGCGGCTACCGTCCAGTGGCGGAGATGCAGTTTGCTGACTTCATCTCGTGCGGATTCGATCAGATCGTGAATCAGGCGGCGACGCTGCGCTATCGCTACGGCGGCCGCGCGTCGGTGCCGATCGTGGTGCGCGCGCCGAGCGGCGGCAACGTCGGTGGCGGCTTGTATCACTCGCAGAATCCCGAAGCATGGTTCATTCACCGGCCCGGGCTGAAAGTCGTGGCGCCGTCGACCGCCTGGGATGCGAAGGGCCTGCTGAAGGCGGCGATTCGAGACGACAACCCGGTGGTGTTCCTCGAACACAAGTATCTGTATCGTCGCGCGAAGGGGCCGGTGCCAGAGGGCGACGAGATCGTGCCGATCGGCGTGGCGGCCACGCGACGCGAGGGCGCCGATGCGACGCTGCTCACCTACGGTGCGATGGTGACGCCGTCGCTCGAAGCCGCCGACCGGCTCGCGAAGGAAGGCGTGGAGGTGGAGGTGATCGATCTGCGCACCTTGATGCCGTTTGACAAGGCGGCGATCTTCGCATCGCTCGACAAGACAAATCGCGTGCTGGTGGTTCACGAAGACGTGAAGACCCTGGGCCTCGGCGCCGAGCTGTCGGCCGTCATCATGGAAGAGAAGTTCGACGCCCTCGATGCGCCGGTGCTCCGCGTGACGTATCCGGATACCCACGCGCCGTTTTCCCACGTGCTCGAGGCGTTCAATCTGCCGAACACCGACAAAATCACCGCCGCGCTGCGGACACTGGTCGCGTACTGACGTGCAGCACATCGAAGACGCCCGCGGCGACATCGTCCTCATCGAGCGCATCGTCGCGCGCGATGAGCACGCGGTGGCCGATCTGTACGATCGCCACTGCCGCCTGCTCTTCGGCTTGATCCTGCGGATTCTTCGCGATCGCAGCGAATCCGAGGAAGTGCTGCAGGAAGTGTTCGTCCTCGTCTGGACGCGGGCGGAAACGTACAACGTCTCGCTGGGGCCGCCGGCAGCCTGGCTGGTGCGCATCGCGCGCAACCGCGCCATCGATCGGCTGCGCGCCAATAGCGTCCGCCTGCGCGCGGTGGAGTCGGCGCCGGAGCCGGCACCGGTCGAGAGCCCCGAGTCGCAGGCGAGCGTCAGCGAGCAGCAGCGCGCCGTCGCACGCGCCCTCGACACCTTGCCGCCGGATCAGCGCGTGTTGATCGAGCAGGCGTATTTCCTGGGGCTCACGCAGTCCGAGCTCGCAGAACGTTTCAAGCTCCCGCTCGGCACTGTCAAAACGCGGATTCGCACCGGCATGCTCGCGTTGCGCGAGCAGCTGTCGCAGGTATTCATAGAGCAATGACCGACGACCTCGATATCGTGAACTTCGACGCAATTGTGGCGCTGGCGCTCGCCTCGACGACGGGTGGAGTCGTGCCGGATTCGAGCGTCAAACAGCGGCTGATGGAGCGCGTCGCCGCATCACCCGATCCCGATGGCTTCGCGTTTCACCACGCGTCCGACACCGATACCTGGATGGCGCATCCGGTGCCTGGCATCAGGATGAAGGTTCTCTCGCTGAACAAGACGCGCGGCTACGCGACCTTGCTGCTCGACGTGGCGCCAGGGACCCACTTTCCGTCGCACCATCACGGCGGCGCCGAAGAGTGCTACGTCGTCTCCGGAAGCATCTTTACGTGTGGGCGGCGGCTGGGTCCGGGCGATTTCGTGCACGCCGACGCCAATACCGATCATGGCGAGCTCTGGACGGACGAGGGCGCGCAGGTGATCCTGATCGTCCCACCCGAAGAGCACCTGCCCGCCAGCATGCTGGCGTAGCTTGTCCTTTCTGCGGCGGCCATCCCATCCGGAGTGAGCGCCGTAGAGCCTATTGTGGGAGTGCACGACCAACTTGGCGATCAGGCGGCGGCCTACGTCCTGGGCGCGCTGACCGCTGCCGAGAACCAGGCGTTCGAGGCGCATCTGGCGACCTGCGCCAACTGTGCGGCCGAGGTGCGCAGTTGGGCGCCCGTGGTCGAGGCGCTGGCCCATCTCCCGTCTCCTGCCGTCCCTGCCGCAACGATTCGCGCCGGTCTTCTGGCCAGGGTCTACACGCGCCGTTCGCCGTCGTACGCCAACTGGCTGGCGATGGCCGCAGCAGTGGCCCTGGCGGTCGGACTGGGCACTTATGCGTCGCAGTTGCGGGGTCAGGTGACGACGCTCGAGGCGAGGCTGCGCGAGACGACGCTGCGCGCGGATGCCGGCGAGCGTCTGGTGGCGGAGGTCAGGCGGACGTCGTTCGAGTTGCGGTCGACGGTGGCGGTGCTGGCGGCGCCCGATCTGGCGCGCATTGATCTGGCAGGTCAGAGGGTTGCGCCGCGCGCGTCGGCGCGCGCGTACTGGAGTCGATCGCGTGGTCTCGTCTTCACGGCCGCGAATCTGCCCAAGCCGCCACCGGGACGCGCGTATCAACTCTGGGTGCTGACGTCTCAGCCCTCGCCGATCAGCGCCGGTATGTTGATCCTCGACGCGGACGGCCGCGTGAACGCCACGATTGCAACCCCGCAGGATATCCCCGCGCCTGTAGCGATGGCAGTCACGCTCGAGCCCGAAGGCGGCATGCCCGCGCCCACCGGCGACAAATATCTCGTCGGCCTCGCGCACTGAGTCAACACACCGACGTGTGGCGCAGCCGTTCAGGGCTGCGACAGGGGGCTGAACCCCCTGCGCTACGAGAAAATCGCGCGCAGCGCGTCGTTCACGTCGCTGTAGCGAAACGAAAATCCCGCGCGCTTGGCGGCGTCCGGCACTGCGTTCTGTCCCGAGAGCAGCAGCGCATCGGCCATCTCGCCCAACACCAGCTTCAGTGCGAATCCGGGAGCAGGCATGAACGCCGGGCGATGGATCGCGCGGCCGAGGGCGCGCGCGAATTCGGCATTGGTCACCGGATGCGGCGCCGTCGCGTTGATCGCGCCTCGTACCGCGGGCGAGGCGATCGCCCATTGCACGAGCCCGATCCAGTCGTCACGGTGAATCCACGGCCAGTACTGCCTGCCCGATCCAACGGGGCCGCCAGCGCCGAACCAGAACGGCGGCAGCATCTGCGGCAGCGCGCCGCCGTCTTTCTCGAGG
This sequence comes from Acidobacteriota bacterium, assembly GCA_025358945.1. Lineage (GTDB taxonomy): Bacteria > Acidobacteriota > Vicinamibacteria > Vicinamibacterales > CAVVIG01 > CAVQFC01. The sequence continues at coordinate 12,368 of JANYHS010000187.1, read as the reverse complement.
ACGATGCCGGTCCGGAGGCAGACGACGCGCGTGCGATCGCTTGCCGCGCGCAGCGCCTCGTGTTCCCACTGTACGCAGACCTGCGCCAGAAAATCGGATCCGGCAGGCGCCGATTCCGTGACGACGTCGTCGCCTCGCGGTCCGTAGTAGCCGACCGCCGATCCGTTGACCAACACCTGCGGCGCGGCGGTTGCGCCGCGGATCGCCGCGGCCAGGCTACGGGTGGCTTGAATGCGGCTGTCGAGGATGCAGGCTTTCTGCGTGGCCGTCCATCGCTTCCCCGCGATCGGTTCACCGGCGAGATTGACGACGGCGCCGGCGCCGTCGATCTCCGCGGCCCACGGACCACGTTCACCGTTCGGATTCCACGGTACACGTCGCACGCCGGTGCGACCGCCGTTCTGACCGCGGGTCAGGATGACGACATCGTGGCCGTCGCGCGCGAGTGCGTCGGTGAGCGGGCGTCCGAGAAAGCCGGTGCCGCCGGCGATGACGATCTTCATGGATGGATTAACCTCGATCAGGGTTTCAACGGCAGAGACGGACGCCAAGATGCACAGCTTGGTACTTCAGCGTTGGTCGATCTCCCTTAGTGTATATTGCCGATTCTCACAAATATGCCGAGACGAGCCTTAAGCCCCGTTCTTTTGTCCGACATGGAAACGCGCATGAACGCCGCCAGGGCGGTGCCGCCGGATCGCCTGATCACGTCGGTCGGTGATCGCCAGGCCGCGTTGCTCGACGTCATTCGCCACGCGCGCACGCGTATCACGCTGTCGCTCTTCCGCTGCAACGACACGGCGGTCTTCGAGGAACTTGCCGCGGCGGTGACGCGCGGCGTGATCGTCGAAGTGCTCGTCACCTCTCGCGCCAAGGGTGGCCGCAAGAAGATGGTGCAGCTGTGGCACGCGCTCGAGGAAACAGGTGCGGCGCTGCATTCCTACACCGATGCCGTCGTGAAATATCACCCCAAGTATCTGGTCGCCGATGACGGCCCGGCTATCGTCGCGTCGCTGAACTTCACGAAGAAGTGTTTCAAGAAGACCTGCGACGCGCTGGTGGTGACGTACGATCCTGCAGTGGTGGCCGATCTTCGGCGGTTGTGGGTGGCCGATTGCGCACGTCAGGCGATGCCCGACGATCTGGCGGAGCGGTTAATCGTCGGACCCGAGCGCGCGCGGCGGCAGTTCACGGCGCTGATTGAAGGGGCGCGGACCAGCATCCGGTTGATCGACGCGAAGTTGTCGGATCCCGATCTCGTCTCGCTGCTGAATGCGAAGCGGGCGTCGGGCATGACGGTCGAAGTGTTTTCCGCGAAACATCTCGGCGATTTGCGATCGCACGGGAAGATCATGCTCATCGACGAGGAGACGGTGGTCATTGGCAGTCTCGCGCTGGCTGCGCTCAGCCTCGACTTCCGCCGCGAGGTTGCGATCGTCGTCACCGAGGCGTCGGCGGTGGCCGAGGCAGCGGAACTGTTCCGCACCATCCGAGAGGCGGCGGCCGAAGGACGCGCCGCAGAGGCAGGCGCTGACGACGGCGTCCCATGCTGATCGCCCCGCTCGCGACGGATCGGGCGAGGTGCGCCATCAAGCAGGCGGAACGTTATCGCGCGAGCCGGCGCAACTGCGCGGCAGTCGCTTCGATGATCTGCCGGCGCGAGCCCCCGGCGTGGTCCGCGATGCGCTGCGAGCTGAAACCAACGAACCCATCCTTCACCGCTGCCGCGCGGCCCTTGCTCAGGGCCACGAACCGCCGGTGCTTCGGGCGCGGCGCAAAGCGAAACAGATTGGTGAGCCACGAGGGCTTCAAACCCGCTGCGCGTCCGAACGCCATCGCGGTGTCGATGTATGGCGCGGCCACAACGGTGCGGCCTTCGGCGAGTGCGGGCCGGATCTGCCAGCGCAGCCTGAACGCGAGATCGGCGGCGTACAGCAACAGGAGCGTGCGCGCCGACGGCGTACCTGCCGCCTCTTCGGCGACCGCCAGTTCCTGAAACACGCCGGAGGCATCCCACCGGCTGATGCCGCCGCGCGAGGGCGATCCCAGCGCGATCCTGGCCTCGGCCTGCACGGCCGCAGCGTCCACGCCATCGACCGCGATCAACTGCGGCGGCGTGTTCTTCTTCGTCACCGGCCCGCCTTGTCGCCCTTGAGCGCGAGCCACTCCGCGACAGCGTCGGCGTTCCAGTCGGACCACGGGCGGTCTTGTCCCTCGAGAAACAGCCGGCGGATCAGATAATGCTGCTCGCCGATCGACTGTTCGGCGTCCACAGTGATCATGTTGAAGATCAGCGCCAGCGACTCGTACTCGCGAATCACACGCCCGATGAAGCGCTGATAGCTTTCGACCGGATCGTCCACCTGGGTGACGTCCTGGCCCGCCTCGTAGAAGCTCGGCATGCGCACCGCGGTGACGCGCTTGCCGGATGTTCCTGGCGAGACGGCGAAGTAGAACACCAGGTCCGGCCACAGCAGCGGCTGGTACAGCCTCAGCACCCAATCGAGATCGAGACCGCGCGCGACGTCGCGTGCCAGGCCCGTGAAGAGAAATCGGTCGGCGATGACCAACTTGCCCTCCCACAGCGCCGGCAGGATCACCTCCTCGACGCGATGGCGGAAATCAGCGGCGTGCAGCAGCGAGAACTCCTCGGGGCTGAGCGCGTGAACCGCCTTGCGGCTCTTGATGATCGGCTTGATCAGATCCGACGAGTTCCACTTCGTCGTGACGACGTCGTAGCCTTCAGATTTGAGCCAGGTCTTGAAGAGTTTTCGCTGGGTGGTCTTGCCGGAACCGTCGGGCCCCTCGAATGCAATCAACAGACCCCGGCGTTTGGAAGAGTCCGTGAAGTGGGCGCGGGCGGCGCGGCGCAGGGCCGCAGACGTCGAACGCATCGGAGCTAATAATAGCGCTTCGGCAGATCGACGATGACTTTTCTGCGGAGCAGTTCGACGAATTCTCCCGAGACCCGGCCGCTGGACAGCGCGGCGACCGCCGAGCGGTCGAGCGTCAGCGCTTCGGGCAGGTACTGACGGCACGCACCGTATTCGTCCGCATATTCCTCGTTCGGGAACACCAGCGTCAGGCGCACGCGGTCACCGTCGGCCTCCTGCGTGTAGAGCGGGTTGATCCGTAACTCGCCCGCGGCCGTATCCGGCGGCGTCAGCGGATGCTTCGCGAAGACACCTGGGTGACGGCTGGCGACGATGGCTAGTGCCGGACTCTTGTCGAGCGTGTCCTGGCTGTCGCGGCGCGAGAGGTCCAGCGGACCACCGGCAACGACATCGGTGAAGAGGTTGCCTTCGCCGAAGATCCGCGGCTCGAAGGTCTCGAACAGATCGCGATAGCCCTCGGGCGACAGCGGCTGTCCGTGCGACGGCGTCCACGTGCGCTCGTTGTGCGTGTGTCCGATCAGCACCGCGCCGGGTTCGGCCCCTGGCGCGCGCGCCTCAACCAGCCGCTCCATCTCGCCGACGAACTGCCGCTTCGTCCAGATGTACATGAACGCGTCGGTGCACATGGCGAAGCTGAACGTACCGCGGGCGAATGGCATCGGTGCGTTGCCGTCGCAGCAGACGGGCTCGCATCCTGGCGCCGTGAACCGTCGTGCGAGCCACACCTTTGCGAAATACAGATCCGCGAGCACCGGCGGCATCTCCGACAAGTCGAGCAGCGTCCGCGTCACGTGACCCGATCCGCCGCAGATGTCGATGGCGCGGCGCTTGCCTCCGAGTACTGTCGCGCCCACCGCGCGCGCCACTGCCTGCGCGACGATGTAGGTGGGGTCGGAGAAGCGATAGAGGAAGTAGCCGCCCTCGAAATTCGGTCCGAGCGCCTCGACGGTGTCGCGATACGTTGCGGTGTTCGAGGAGGCCACCGCGTCGAAGGCCTCCGCGTCGCTGTCGTTATCCAGTCCGAACATCGCGCGGCGCGCCAGCTCCGGGCGGCCGGCCTGAAGATGATCGCGCGCGACCGTTGCCGCCGGCAGCACGTGCAGCACCGGGATGCCGTCAACGAGAGGGAAAATGCAGCAGTGGCAGCCGAGGATGCCGTCGTGGATCTGGTTGTCGGTGCGGCGGTGAAAAATGGAATCGACCAGGGACAGCCGTCCGCCGCAGTACGGGCAGCGGAGGACGTCGAGGGTCTCAATCCGCATGGGTGATTTCGCCGAGATGTTCGAGGACGGCGTCACCAGTCGCGTCGATGGGCGCGCGCTGGAACTGTTCGACGCCGAGCCAGCGCCGCGCTTCGTCCTCGTCGATCCACGCCATCGGGTTGTTGGGGCCCATCTGTGTCCGGTGACAGCGCAGCGCCGCCAGCTTGCGCGCGGCCCAGTCACGCACGTCGATGACGAAAGTCGGCGGGTTCGCGCCGTCACCGAATGCGTCCGGCGCGATGCCCCAGAAGCTGGAATCGGGCGGTGCGCCGCCCTTGGCGTGCGCGGCTTCGACCACTTCGCGCATCACGCCGGGCTGCATGGTCACGTAGTAGAGCGGCGGCGCCGCAGCGCCGAGCGACAGCACAGCGGTGTAGGTCCGCTCGTGCACGCCGATGTGATCGAGGTGCCAGTAGAGTCCGTCTTCCGCGAACGTGATCACCGCCGCGGGTCGGTAGCGTTCAATCAGCGCCACGATCTCCGCGTGCAGCTCCGGGACGTGTTCCCAGCGGAGGTCGCCGTCGGGGTGATCGAGCACGATGACCTCGGCGACGCCGAGCACGGCCGCGGCGTCGCGCAGCTCCCGCACGCGGACGCGGCCCAGATCGCCGTCCGGCACCAACGCGGGATCGCTGATCGATCCCGCTTCGCCGTGCGAGGCGCAGACGACGACGACGTGCGCGCCGGCGTCCGCCAGGCGCGCCAGTGTGCCCCCGCACGCCAGCGACTCATCGTCTGGGTGAGCAAAGATGCCGAGGACGGTTCGACCCGCGAACGGGAGTGCGGCGCTAGCCTCGGGCACGATGGGCCTCCACGATGCGGGTGTAGACGGCGATGTACTCGTCAACCATGCGTTTGGTGCCGAACCGGGCGACCGCGCGCTCGTGCACGCGGCGACGATCGAGATCGAACACGCGGGACAGCCCGTTGGCCATCTGTTCCAGGTCGTCGAAGATCAGTCCGGTGACGCCTTCGTCCACGACTTCCCGGACGGCGCCGCGATCGAGGGCGGCGACCGGCGTGCCGCACGCCATCGCTTCGGCCAGCACCAGCCCGAACGGCTCGCGGGCCTGAATCGGATAGAGCAGCGCGCGCGCGCCGCCGTACAGCTTTACCTTCGCCTGAAAATCGGCCTCGCCGAAATACACGACGCGGCGGCCATCGACGTGCGGCGCCACGCGCTCGCGATAGTAGTCGTCTTCGGCCGCAGCGAGGATCAGTTTCATGTCCATCCGCTTGGCGAGCTCGATCGCCTGCAGCGGGCCTTTGCCGTCGGTGAACCGGCCGAGGAACAGCAGGTAGTCCTCGGGTGTTTCCTGAAACGTGAAGTTGTCGGTGTCGACGCCGTGCAGCACGTTGCCGACGACGTTGAGGCCCTTGAGCAGGCTGGCCTGTTCGTTCGAGATGGCGACAAACGGCGCCTCCGGGTAACGTGACCAGAGTTTCACCTCCGCGCCGCTCGGTGAGTGGTGCAGCGTCTGGACGATCGGCGTCGACGAGAGGCGCGTGAAGGCGAGCGACATCGGGTAGTACGCCGCCTCGTAGTGGATGATGTCGAACTCGGACGCGCGCTCGACCGCGGCCGCCAGGTTCAGCATCTCGTAGAGCTCCCACGGCCACATGTGCTCGTCGTGCCAGTAGCCATGCGGGTAGATGGCGTGCAGCTTCGCTTTCGTCTTCGAGTCGGCGGTCGCAAACAACGTGACGTCGTGGCCGCGCGCGACCAGTCCTTCGGTCAGCAGCGACGTCATCGTCTCGACGGAGCCTGACTTCGGCGGCGGGACGGTCGTGGCGACGGGTGCGATATGGGCGATTCTCATCGCGTGGCCGTCTCCAGCAGCCGCGGCAACACGACGCGGGCGTCAAAGTGCGCGTGGGCGATTTCGGACGCGCGACGCGCGTGCATGTTGTAGTCGCTGTTGATGCGGTCAATCCCGGCCAACGCTTCGTCCATGTTCGAGAAGGCGAGCAGGCCCTCGCCGGACGGCAGGTGCGCGGTCCAGCCGGTGTCCTGCACGAGCGCAGGGCGGCCGGCGGCGAGATAGCACTCCGTCCGATCGCTGAACCATCCGGAGCGGTTGGCGACGTAGGTGTGCTTGGCGACGCCGAATTCCGCCTTCGATTCCTGGATGAACGCGCGGTACTCGGGCGGCGTGCGCGACACGGCCATGGCGTCCGCGGTGTCCCATCCGTACTGCCGCAACAGCGCCTGCGGGCCGTTGATCGCCAGCTCGAAACGCTGCGGAGTCTTCGACGGCAGCTCGATGAACTTCACGAACTCCTGATCCTTGTTGCCGCCGACGTCGGCAAAACTCTCAATCTGCCAGGTCATCACCGATGTGAAGCGGTCGCGCGGCGCCGTGTCCGTCCGCCAATCGTCCATGGTGACCGGCTGCCAGGTCTTGCGCCACGTGAACGCGCCGGTGGGAATCGGCGACGCCGGCGTGCCGATGTTCGACCCGAACGTGAACAGGTGATCGAAACGCTGGAAGAAGTCCACGTACCATGGTTCCGCCTTCGCGATCGCGAGCTGGGTAAACGCGGGATCCGAGTCGATGAACACTTTGTGCGGAATCCGCACGTACTCGTCTCGCCAGAACCACGATCCACCGGACAGGTTGATGAACAGGTCCGCGTCGGCCGCGAAACGGCGCACCTCGTCCGCGGTCCGGCCGTGATACCCGCCGTCGTAGTTCACGAACGACCAGCGGTCGCCGAGGCCGTACGGCTCGAGTGCGTTGTTGATGTAGGTCGTGCCGTAGATCGGATCGGTCGCGCGCGTGTTCAGGATCGGGTCGTAGACACACTCGCCGGTGTCCTCGATGTAGAAGACCTCGTGCCCTAGTGCGCGCAGGCCGAGCAGGTACATCAGTGAACACCACGTGACGCCGCCGAACGGATATCGCGCGATGATGCCGGCGAACAGAATTTTCACCGTTTGGCCGCCTCGATCAGCTCGTCGACACTCTCGGGATCGTCGAGGGACTTGCCAACCGACAGCCGCGCGCACATCCGGCGATAGAGCTGACTCGACGTCAGCAGCTCCTCGTGCCGTCCCTGCGCGGCAATCTCGCCGCCGTCGAGCACGAGAATGCGATCGGCGTCGCGGACGGTCGATAACCGGTGCGCGATGACGATCGTCGTGCGACCGGCGCGCAGTTGCCGCAGCGCCGAAAACACGATCTCTTCCGAAATCGAATCGAGCGACGAGGTCGGTTCGTCGAGAATGAGGATCGGGGCGTTCTTCAAGATAGCCCGCGCGACGCTAAGCCGCTGACGCTCGCCGCCTGACAAGCCGCCGCCGGCCTGCGCGATCTCCGTCTGATATCCCTTCGGCAGCCGCGCGATGAAGTCGTGCGCATGCGCGGCGCGCGCCGCCTGCTCGATCTCCGCGTCGGTCGCGTCGAGGCGGCCGTAGCGCAGGTTGTCGGCGATGGTGCCCGCAAACAGCACCGGTTCCTGCAAGACGATGGCGATTTTCTCGCGCAGCGATCGTATGCGGTACTGCCGCACGTCGACGCCGTCAATCGTCACGCGTCCGACGGTCGCGTCGAAGAAGCGCGGGATCAGGCTGACCAGCGTCGTCTTGCCGGCGCCGGTGAGGCCGACCAGCGCGATCACTTCGCCCGGCTTGGCCGCGAACGAAATGTCGTGCAGCACGCGCGTGCCGTTCGGGTACGTGAACCCGACATCCTCGACGCGGATGTCGCCCTTGATGTCGGTTGCGTCGATGGCGCCAGGCGCTTCGACCGTCTCCGGGATCAGGGCGAACATCGCGCGCACGCGCTTGGTGCCCGCGAGGGCGCCCTGCAGCTGTCCCGTGGTGTGCGCGATCGCGGAGAGCGGGCCGTACACGGCGGCGAGATAGCTGATGACGACCGTCAGCTCGCCGATGGTCAGCCGGCCGCTCATCACGAAGCGGCCGCCGACGATGACGACCAGCGCGGTGCCGAGGATGGTGATGGTGCTGACGACGACCGAGAAGATCGACTGCTGCCACGTCAGCTTGATCCGCGCGTTCATCGTCGTCACGCCGGTGGTCGCGTAGCGCTGCAACTCGAACGGCTCGCGCGCGAAGCTCTTGACCAGCTTCATCGCACCGAACGTCTCGTACAGCCGCCCCATCAACTTCGCCTCGAATTCCTTGACGCGCTCCTCGCGGTTGACCAGCGTCTTGGTGTAGTAGCGCAGGCAGAGGTACATGAACGGCACCACGGTCAGCGACAGCAGCGCGATCGTCACGTTCATCCGCAGCAGGACGCCGAACATCACCGTCAGGGCGATCGTCGACGTCGCGAGCGGGAACAGCCCGCTCATCACCAGGTTTTCGATCGCGTAGGCGTCCACGTCCACGCGATAGACGGCGTCAGCCGTGCTGGTCGTGATGTGATGGTGCAGGCCGAGCGCCGTCAGGTGCGCGAACAGCTTCCCGCGCAGGTCGTAGACCATCCGCTGCCCGGTATCCACCTGCACTTGCGTGCCGTACGCCGACACGAACTGATTCACCACCTGCAGCACCACGCCGGCCACGACCACGGCGATGAGCAGCGTGAAGCGGTTGTCGTGCGTGAGCGCCGTGATCCACGGCTGCACCGCCGACGGAAACGCTTTGCCACCGAGCGCCGCCGGCGTCAACACGTAGTCGATGACGATTGCGAGTGGCCACGGCTGCAGCGCGCCGAGGATGATTTCCGACACCAGCAGCACCGACAGCACCGCGACACGCGGGCGGTACGGACGCAGGTACGTCAGCATCCAGCGCAGCAGACCGTCGGTCGCGTTCACCTCCGCCGGCTTGGTCGGCTCGCTCATCCGCCGATCCTCCGCGGTGGCAACACCGGCTTCGGCGGCACGAGGTTGGGCGCAATCTTCGGGATGATCAGCGGCACGACCCGATCCTGGCTCGAATCAGCGACGTACAGGAAGCCGCGCCGCGGGTCATAGGCGACTCGCGTTGGCGCACCGAAGGCTTCGCGGCCCTCATCGCTGAGGTCGCGGATGATGCCATCGGGGCCGACCGCGCGCACGTGGCCGTTGTAGAAGTCGGCGATGAAGAGGGTCACCTTGCCGCCCGGCTCGTTGACGACGGCGATGCCGGCCGGTCCCGCCAGCCGCGCGATTGTCGCCGGACCGTCGTCGCCGGCGTTGCCCCAGTTGCCACTACCGGCGACGGTGGTGATGATCTGTGTTTTCGCATCGACCTTGCGCACGCGGTTGTGATGCATGTCGGCGATGTAGAGGTCGCCGGTCTTGGGATCGTAGGCGACGTCGCTCGGCATGTTCAGGTGCGCGCTGGTCGCCGGTCCGCCGTCGCCGACGCTCTGCGGATCGCCCGGCAGCCCGTCGCCCGCCACGGTGTGAATGAGGCCGGTCTTTGCGTCGATCATCCGGATGCGGTAGTTCAGCGTGTCGGCGATGTAGATATCGCCATTAGGCGCGGCCGCGACCGCGCTCGGCGTGTTGAGTGCCGCTTCGGTGGCCGGTTTGTCATCGCCGTCGTAGCCGTTTTCGCCGGACCCGGCCACGGTCGTGATGATTCGCGTTGGCCGATCCACGCGACGAATGCGATCGTTGTGCGAGTCGGCGACGATCAGATCGCCGTCGGGCGCGATCGCGACGCCGTCCGGCGTGTCGAGCTGCGCGACGATGGCGGGGCCGTTGTCGCCAGAAAAACCGGCGCCGAGATCATGGTTGCCGGCGATCGGCTCGATGATCGTGTTGTTCGCGTTGACGCGTCGGATGACGTCGTTGTTCGAGTCGGCGATGTAGATATCGCCGTTCGGCGCAATCGCGAGACCGCCGGGCGCGTCGAGCCACGCGTACATCGGCGAGCCGTAGTCGCCGCTGTACCCTTTTTGGCCGCCGATCACCGGGCCGATCGCGGCTTCCCGCAACATGAACGTGCTGGCGCCGAGCGTGACGATCATCAGGACGAAGATGAACGCGCTGCGCAGGCCGTACATGCGCAGCAGCGACGGCGCGATGAGCGGCGCACGCGCTGCGCTCGAGGGCATCGCCACCATGCCCGCGCCGAGCGTGACCCGCGCAATGCCCCGCCGCACGATCGCCGTCGTCTGCGCCGTGCGCCACCCGACGCCGATAATCAGCGCCACCGCGAGCGAGGAGACGATCGTTCCGGCGGTCCGCCAGAAGAGCACGCTGTTGGATGTGGCGCCGGCGAGAAACGCGCCAACCGATCCCGGGAGCCGCCAATGCATCAGCGCGGGCGATGCGGCGCCAACCAGCAGCGCCGCGCCGATGCCCATTGCCGCGACGAAGCCGAACGTGGTCGGGCGCAGGTGGGTGCTGATGCGGACCAGCACTTTGCCGCCCGCGTGCTCTTCGACCAGCGCGCGCACATCGACCCATGCCCAGCGGCCGACGAAGACGCTGACGTCGCGATCGTCGGACCATCCCTCATCGATTTCGATCGAGCGCACAGCTCTCGAGCGGCGGAGCCAGTCGGTCAGCCGCGCGAGCACGCGATCAGCTGACGTCCAGGTTTCGCTCCAGAACCGATCCTCGGTGACGTTTCCGGAGATCAGCAGCAGTGCGCGCCACGCTTCGGCGAGCGACGGGCGAGGGCCGCGGCTGGTCTGCGGCGCGCTGGCCGGCACGGCGACCGGCGGCGGCGACAGCACGCCGCGAATGCGCCCGTGCAACCGCGCCAGCGGCTGGATGAAGTGGAGGTAGGCGACGGTCAGGCGATACCAGATCTTGCTGCCGGACAGCGAGTCGACGTCGGACCGTAACGCGTAGTCGATGTTCTTGGCCACCGTCGCCGCGACGCCGATGACGCCGGCGCCGAGCAGAATATAGGACGTCCAGTGGTGCTGCCCCGTCAGCGCGACCCCGATGCCTGCGAGTGTCAGGATATACGAGAGGACCTGCCATTTGATCGAATTCGGCAGGAACGCGAACGGATGCACGTCGGTGCGGTACACCGACGGAAATGCCGCGGTGCCCCAGACGCCGGCGTTGATGCGCGTGCCCCACAGTGAGCGCACGAACGGCAGCGGACTGTAGATGCGGCCACGCCACAGCATGCGCCCGTCCAGGAATTTTTCCGGATGATGCGCCATCAACCACGTCTCACCCTCGCCGTAGCCGACCTGCTGCCGCCAGTACGCCTTCACCGACGAACGGTGGTGATGCCAGACCAGCGCCGATGAGGCAAAGCCGATTCTCCAGCCTCGCGCCTGCAACCGCCAGCACACATCCACATCGTCTCCGGCGCGAAGGTAGATGGGGTTGAAGCCGTCGATGGCCAGCAGCGCGTCGCGGCGGAACGCCATGTTGCAGCCGGGCACGTGTTCGGCGATGCGGTCGTCGAGCAGGACGTGCGTGGGTCCGCCAGGCGCGCGCGCGATGCACTGCGCGATCGGCGGATCGTCGGCCGGCACGACGTTCGGTCCACCGGAGCCGACGACGTCGGAGGTGAGAAACGGCTGGACGAGAAAGGTCAGCCAGTCGCGATCGACACGCGTGTCGGCGTCGGTGTAGGCCACGATGTCGCCCGTGGCTTGGGCGAGACCGACGTTGCGTGCTGCGCTCAGACCCGCGTTCGGTGTGTCGATCACACGTACGCTGGCGAAGCTGCGGCCGATCTCGCTCGTGCGATCCTTCGAACCGTCGTTGACGAGGATGATCTCGAAGTCGGGATATGTCAGTTGCTCGAGCGATCGCAGGTTGTCCTCGAGCGTGTCGGCCGCGTTGTAGGCGCAGACGACGACCGAGACGCGAGGCCACGCGCGCTGCTGCTCGCGGGAGAACGGCGCGTCCGCGAAAGCGGATGCGACGCTGGCCGCCGCCGGCTTGAGGCGGCGTTGGTGATCGACCAGGCCGAACTTCCAGTCGTCGACCGGATGACCGCCGCGCCACCACTCGTCGGTCCACGCAAACGCGATCGCGCCGCAGGCACCTTCCTCGAACGCTGCGCGCACGTGCATCGACGTGATGTCAGCCTGCTGTACTTCACCTTCGCGGAGGCTGTCGGCGCCCGCTTCGGCCAGCAATAGCGGTTTCTGGCCGGCGATGTGCTGCAGCCGCGCGAGGTACGCGCGCAGTTCGGGCTCGCGATGCAGGTAGACGTTGAACGCGCAGATGTCCAGGAAGGAGAGGTCGAGAAACTCGGTCGGTGGAAAATTGACGTAGGTGAACAGGCTGTCGGGCGAGATGGTCTTGCATCCCTCGTACAGGCTGCGCAGGAAAC
>JANYHS010000151.1 GCA_025358945.1 Acidobacteriota bacterium | reverse complement strand
CAGCGAAAATGCCAGTTCGCTGAAGAGCGGTGAGGCGTAGTCCATACGGGTGACGTTGGTGCAGCCCTGCAGGTAGGTGAGCTCTTCGCCGGTCCACTCCATACCGGTGTGCAGGTAGCCGATGATCGGCTTGGACCGCAGCACGGTCTCGCCACTGAGCTCCATCATGATGCGCAGGACGCCGTGGGTGCTCGGGTGCTGCGGACCCATGTTGATCACCAGTTCGTTGGTGTCGAACATGGCGCCGTGATGCACGGCCGACGGCTCGAGCGCGTTGCCGACGTTACTCAATGTCTGCCTCTTCGCGCGACTGGCGCAGCTTCAGCCAGTCAATCGGATTTTCCATCAGCAGTTCGCCCGGCCCTTCGAGCGGATAGTCCTTCCGCTGCGGGAAGCCCTGCCAGTCGTCCGGCATCAGGATGCGGCGGCGATCGGGATGGCCCGTGAAGTTCACGCCGAACATGTCGTAAACCTCGCGCTCGAGCCAGTTGGCGGCCGGCCAGATCGGCGTCACCGACGGCACGGCCTGCGTCTCGCTGACGCGCACCTTGACCCGGATGCGGTGACGATGACGCGTGGAGTAGAGGCAGTAGAGCAAATCGAAACGCGCCTCTTTGCGCGGCGGCCAGTCGGTCGCCGTCACGTCGGAACAGAAATCGAACGCGGCGTCCGGCGCGTCGCGCAGGTGCATCAGCGCCGCCGTGATCTTCTCCAGCGGCACGACCACCGACCAGTCGCCGACGTAGTAGCTGATCGACGCGACGCTGTCCGACACCGCGCTCTGCAGCGAGGTGATGAACGCCGGGATCGCCATGTCGGCAGGCGGTGGCGGCTCGGTCGGTCCGCTCGGCGGAGCCGGCGCGGGCGGCGGATGCGGTGCAGCTTTCGCGGCCGGCTTCGCAGCGGCTGCCGCAGGCGCAGCTGCCTCGGGGGCGGCCGCCTTCGCAGCGGGAGCAGTCGTGGCCGCTGCTTCGGCGCCCAAGGGCTTGGCAGGCGGAGCTGGCGCAGAAGCGGCGGGTTTCGGGGTTTCGGGTTCGTCAGCCATTTAGACCCAGTCGAGCGCGCCCTTCTGCCACGCGTAGTAATAGCCGACCACCAGGATGAAGATGAACACCATCATCTCGATCAGGCCGAACAGCAGGAGCTTGTTGAAGATGACTGCCCAGGGAAACATGAACACCGTTTCGACGTCGAAGATCACGAACAGCATCGCCACCAGGTAGTAGCGGATGCTGTAGCGATCGCGCGCGTCCGTCGTCGGCTCGATGCCGCACTCGTACGGCTCGAGCTTGACCTTGTTGTACTTCTCCGAGTGAATCAGGCTGGAGAACACCAACGTGAACAAGGCAAAGCCGGTCGCCACCGCGACGAAGATGGCTATCGGTATGTAGGCTGACGCGCCGTAAGCTGATGGCATGTGGAATTCGTGTCGCGCAAGATAAAGCACGACAGTAGAAAAGCCTCGGTTTTATAACATGCGACCTGAGGGGTGTCAAGAAACGGGACGCGCCGCGTCGTTGCGCGGTGACTCCCCGCAACCTACAGATTTCAAACCGTTTTTGGTCTCCGCGTCCCTTGACGCTCTCCAAAAGCGAGACCTATACTCTCCTCATGACTATTCGGCGCCTTTTGGTCGCCGCTCTGTCGATGGCCGCGTGCGGGCTGGTGTGGTCGAACACGCTGACTGCCCAGGCCATTCAGCGAGCGATGTATGTCAGCGCCCTCACTGACGCCGGCGTGCCGGTCCCCAACCTGGGCCCCTCCGACTTCGTCGTCCGCGAAGACAAGATGGCCCGGGAAGTCCTGAAAGTCGAACCCGCCGCCGCGCCGATGCAGATCGCTGTCCTTGTCGACACCAGCCAGGCCGCGCGCGACGATGTGCCGCACATGCGGACGGCGCTACCGGGATTCGTGGCGGCCCTCACCGGCGCCGAGCCGAGGAACGAAGTCGCCCTGATCGCGATCGGCGAGCGCCCAACGGTCTTCACCAATTACACCTTCAGCCAGCTCGAACTGAAAAAGGGCATTGACCGCATCTGGTCGGTGCAAGGCTCAGGGGCGTATCTCCTCGACGGGATCATCGAGGTGTGTGAGGGATTCAAGAAGCGGAGTGCCCAGCGTCCCGTCATCGTCGCCATCGTCAGCGAGGGGCCGGATCTTGGCAACCGCCAGTACGATCAGGTGCTCGACCCGCTGCGCGCCAGCGGCGCCGCCTTTCACGTCATCGCGATCGGGCGCCCGTCGAGCAGCGTCAGCGACGAAGCACGGAACCGCAACATGGTGCTCGATCAGGGTCCGACGCAGACAGGCGGACGCCGCGAGGAACTGCTGACGCCGATGGCGCTCGAGGGCAAGCTGAAACTACTCGCCGACGAACTCACGCATCAGTACAAAGTCACCTACGCACGTCCGCAATCGCTGATTCCGCCGGAGAAGGTGACCGTCGCTGCCGCGAAACCGGGCATGACCGTGCGGGGCACGCTGATCAACGAAGACAAGGGACGCCCGTGATCGTCCGGCCTGCCGTCCGCTTCCGCTGGCCGTTGGCCGCGGTCGCTATCGCCGCGGCGATCCGGATCGCGTCCGCGCAGGCGCCGCAAGCTCCGCAGGCGCCGTTTCGTTCCGCCGTCGATCTCGTCTCGCTGAACGTGACGGTCACCGAGGGCGGAGCGCGGTACGTCACGGATCTGTCGCAGGAAGATTTCAGCGTCTTCGAGGACGGCGTCAAGCAGGACGTCACCTTCTTCAACCGCACGAACCTCCCGATTGCTCTGGCGCTGCTGCTCGACACCAGCGCCAGCATGGACTCGAAGCTGCCGACCGCGCAGGAAGCGGCGATCGGCTTTGCGAAGCGCCTGCGCAAGCAGGATCTCGCCGAGGTCATCGATTTCGACAGCCGCGTCGTCATTCTGCAGAACTTCACGAACAGCGCGACCGAGTTGGAGTCCGCGATCCGGAAGACCTCCGCCGGCGGCTCCACGTCGCTGTACAACGCGGTCTACATCGCCTTGAAGGACTTGAAGAAGGTCGTCGCGAGAAACACGGAGGAGATCCGCCGACAGGCGATCGTCGTCCTCTCCGACGGTGAAGACACGTCGAGCCTGCTGCCGTTTGAAGAAGTCCTCGACCTGGCGAAGCGCTCGGAAACCGCCATCTACGCGATCGGCCTGCGCGCGCCAGACGGCCCTGGCACGACCACGAAGGGCTTCAAGGAAGCGGAGTTCGTGTTGCGGCAGTTCGCGCAGGAAACCGGTGCGCGTTCGTTCTTTCCCAACCAGCTGTCGGAGCTGGCCGGCGTCTACGGCCAGATCTCCGACGAGTTGTCGAGCCAGTACACGGTCGGCTACACATCCCGCAATCCGAAACGCGATGGCTCGTGGCGACGCGTCGTCGTCCGTGTGGGCCGTCCGAATCTGGCCACGCGGACCAAGCTGGGCTACTTCGCGCCCACGCCCCCACGCTGACATGAACACGGTCCCGCTCGCACTCTACGTGGCGGCGCTCGTGGCGTACGGGTGGCATTTCGCGCAGCGCACCGCCACGCTCGGCCGCTCGGCGACGACGCTGCTGGTGGCGGCCGCGCTGTCGCATACCTTCTTCATCGGCATGCAGACGATGGCGATCGGACACGTACCGGTGGCGGGCGCCACGTCGGCAATCTCGACGTTCGTGTGGCTGCTCGCGCTGTCGTACCTCTACATCGAAATGACGACCGACGAACGCGCGATGGGCGTCTTCATCATGCCGCTGCTGGTCGCGCTGCAGGCGATTCCGGCGTTTCGTCCCGGCGTCGAAGACCGGGCGGCGGTCCTGCAGGGGCCATTGTTCGGCGTGCATGTGTCGTCTCTGCTGTTTGCCTACGCCAGCTTCGCGCTGGCCTGCGTGATCGGCATCACCTACGTGCTGCTCTTCAAGGAAATCAAAGCCAAGCATCTCGGGTTTTTCTACGCGCGGCTCCCCTCGCTGACGGTGCTGGACCGCATGAACCAGCGGGCGATCGTCATCGGCTGGATCTTCCTGACGATCGGCATCATCGTCGGCGGCATCTGGGCGGCGCAGGCGCGCGGCGGGTATGGCGCGGGCGATCCGCGGGTGCAGGCGATGTCGCTCGAGGATCCGAAGATCTTCGTCGCGCTGGTGTGCTGGATCGTCTACTCGTTCGAGCTGTTCGCCGCGCGCCGGATTGGCTGGGGCGGGCGGCGGGCGGCGTACCTGTCGGCGCTGGGCTTTCTGATCGTGCTCTTCAACTTCGTGCCGATTAGTTACTTCTTCTCGAAGAGTCACAATTTCTAACGTGCAGCTCCTGCTGGTTGGAATCAGTCATCGAACCGCGCCGGTGGATTTGCGCGAGCGGATCGACTTCCAGGCGCGCGGTATTGCCGACGCGCTGCGCGCGCTGGCCGATCGCGGATCGGCGCGCGAGGCAGTGGTCGTCTCGACCTGCAACCGGGCCGAGTTGTACGTCGCGTGCGACGAAGCGGCCGCGACCCGCCAGGATCTCGTGCGTTTCGTCAGCGACTTCAACGGCGTTCCGGCTATCGACGTCGCTCCGCACGTTTACGACGTCACGGACCTCGACGTCGCGCGACACCTGTTCCGGGTGGCGGCCGGGCTCGACTCGCTGGTGATGGGCGAGCCGCAAATCCTCGGACAGGTGAAGGACGCGCACGTATCCGCAACCGAAGCGCACACCGCCGGCCCGGTGCTCAACCGGCTGTTCCACGCCTCGTTCGCCGTCGGCAAACGGGTGCGCACCGAAACCGGCCTCGGCTCGGGCGCGGTGTCGGTGAGTTTCGCGGCGGTGGCGCTGGCCCGCAAGATCTTCGGCGACCTCAGCGGCCGCAGCGTGGCCGTGATCGGCGCCGGCGAGATGGGCAAGCTCACCGCGCTGCACATGAAGTCGCACGCGTTGAAGCGCATCACGATCGTCAGCCGGACGATGGCGCACGCGGCCAGGACGGCCGAAGCGATTGGCGGCGCCAGCGCCGCACCGTGGGAAGAACTCGACGCCGTGCTCGGGTCCAGCGACATCGTGATCAGCGCGACCGGCGCGGCGTCGCCGATCCTGACCAAGGCGCACATCGAGAGCGTGATGCGCCCGCGGCGCAACCGGCCGCTGTTCATCATCGACATCGCGATGCCACGCGACGTCGAAGCCGCCGCCGGCGAAATCGAACAGGTGTTCCTCTACAACATCGACGACCTGCAGGCGACGGTTCGCGAAAACCTCGCGCGGCGCGCCAGCGAAGTGGCCCGCGCCGAGGCGATCGTCAACGAAGAAGTCGAAAAATTCGGGTCGTGGTTCCGCTCGCGCGGGGCCATTCCCACCGTCGTCGCCTTGCGCGAGCGCTTCGAGACGATCCGGCGCACGGAACTCGAGCGCCTCGACTTCAAGCTATCGTCGCTGCCGCCGGAGGCGCGCGCCCGCGTCGACGAGGTCACGCACCTCATCGTCGAAAAATTGCTACTGACGCCGACCGAACAGCTCAAGGCACTCGGCGACACCGAAACCGTGGGCGCGTACGCCGAAGCGCTGCGCCGGCTCTTCGCGCTGAGCGACCAGCCGGCGAACGAACACACCGAAGGCGAGGCGGACGGGAAAGCCGGACGCGTGCAGCCGTTCAGACGCCCGTCGGGCGGTCCGCGGTAAGCCGTGAACCTCCGCCTCGGCACACGCGGCAGTCAACTCGCGCTCTGGCAGGCCACCACAGTCGCCGCACGCATCGCCGCCGCGGGCGGCCCGGGGTGCGAAATCATTGTCATCAAGACCGACGGCGATCGCCTGCAAGAGCGGCCGCTGTCGGAAATCGGCGGCAAGGGACTGTTCGTCAAGGAAATCGAAGACGCGCTGCTCGGCGGCCAGATCGACCTCGCGGTCCACAGCAGCAAGGACATGTCGGCGGTGCTGCCGGACGGACTGATGATCGCCGGCGTCCTGCCGCGGGAAAATCCGCTCGACGCGTTGGTGTTACCCGCCAGGGCTCAGGGCTCAGGGCTCAGGGCTCCGGAGCCGTCGAACGTCCTCAGCCTTAAGCCCTCAGCCCTGACAACCGTCGACGATCTTGTAACGGCTCTTGGCAGCTCCCCGTCAATCGGCACCGGCAGCGTCAGGCGCATCGCGCAGTTGTCGCGGCTGTTTCCCGGCGCGCGTTTCACGGGAATCCGCGGCAACCTCGACACCCGGTTGCGCAAGCTCGATGAAGGCGCGCATGATGCCATCGTGCTGGCAGCCGCCGGTCTGACGCGCTTGGGATTCGCAGCGCGCATCTCGCTCTCGATTCCGGCGACGGCCTGCGTGCCGGCGGCAGGACAGGGCATCGTGGCGATCGAAATTCGCGGCAGCGACGCGCGCGCGCGTGACGCGGTCGCACTCATCAACGACGCCGACGCCGGCGACGCGCTTGCGGCCGAGCGCGCGTTGGTCGAGCGGCTGGACGGCGGATGCCAGACACCGATCGGCGCACTGGCCTCTCTCGCCGACGGCAACATGCTCGACCTCGTCGCCGTCGTGGCGGCGCTCGACGGCAGCCGCGTCATTCGCGGACACGCGCGCGCGCCGAGGCGCGAGGCGGCGGCGCTCGGCGCACGCGTGGGCGAGCAGCTGATGGCCGACGGCGCGGGCGACATTCTCGCCGAGGCCAGGCGCATTCAGCAGAGAGTGTGACCCTATGAGCATCGTCTATCTGATCGGCGCGGGACCGGGCGACCCCGGCCTCATGACTGTCCGCGGCCTGCAGTGTCTCGCGTCTGCTGACGTCGTGCTGTACGACCACCTCGTGCCGGCGCGCCTGCTGCGTGCCGCGCGGCCGGATGCGGAACAG
>JANYHS010000146.1 GCA_025358945.1 Acidobacteriota bacterium | reverse complement strand
GCGAGTTTCTGCCCGGGATCGACGCCTTCAGCTTGAGCGGCGAATCGAGGGCTTTCAGCTCGCCGTGATCCACGATGGCGATCCGATCGCAGAGCTTGTCCGCCTCATCCATGTAGTGCGTCGTGATGAGAATGGTCAAGTTGCGCTCGCGCTTGATCTTCGCCAGCATCTCCCACACCGCCACGCGCGACACCGGATCTAGGCCGGTGGTTGGTTCATCCAGAAAGAAGATGCGCGGCTCGTGCACCAGCCCGCGCGCGATCTCGACGCGGCGCCGCATGCCGCCCGACAGGTTCTTCACCTGCGCCCTGCGCCACTGCGTGAGTTCGACCGCCTCGAGCAGTTCGGTGATTAGCCGCTCGCGTTTGGCGCGCGGTACGCCGTACAGCTTCGCGAAGATGATCAGGTTCTCCTCGACGCTCAGCTCCAGATCGCTCGTCATCGCCTGCGGAATGACGCCGATCGACTGGCGCACGCCGTCCGACTGCTTCACCACGTCGAAGCCGTTGATGAGCGCCGTGCCCGATGTGGGCTGCAGCAGAGTGACCATCATCCGGATCAGCGTCGACTTGCCGGCGCCGTTCGGGCCGAGCAGGCCGAACACCTCACCTTCGTCCACGGAGAAGCTGATCCCGTTGACGGCGGTGAAGTCGCCGAACTTCTTGACGATGTGCTGGACGTCGATGGCGTACATAAGATCATCGCAGGCCCGAAGGCCTGCGCCACGTTGGCGATTCGCGCTACTGCGGCGGCATCAGCACGTAGGCGGTCATGCCCACGGCCAGACGCCGATCGCGGTTATCGAGGCGCAGCCGCACCTCGAACGTCTTGATGTCGCGCTTGGTCCGGCTGACGTCGCGTTGCGTCGCGAAGCCGGCGTCGGCGCCGCGATAGAACACCGTGCCCTCGCGTTCGACACCAGAGGGCAGGCGCACGGTCACCGTGTCGCCCAGGCGCACGCGATCGATGTAGCTTTCTTCCACGTCGGCGCGCACCCACAAATCGTCCGGGTTGATCAGCGTGACGATCGGCTGCCCCGGGCTCACAATCTCGCCGACGCGCACCGCCCGGACGTCGATAATGCCGTCCATCGGCGCATGGATTTCGGTGTAGCGGAGACGCACGCCGGCCTTGGCGCTTTGCGCCGACGCGGCCTGCTTCATATGCTCGCTGGTCTGCACCTGACTGCGGCGCATGGCGGTCTGCTCGGCGCTCGACCGCGCGAGCGCCACCGTGGCGCGCTGCGCCTCCACTTGCTTCTTCAACCCGTCGAGCTTCGCCTGCGCCGCCGTCTGCGCGGTGCGCGAGGCGTCCAGTTCCTGCGCCGACACCACGTTCTGGCGCGACAGATTCTGTGTGCGCGAGTAGGTGACGCGCGTCTGCTCGACCTCCGCGGCAGCCGCCTCGACCTGCGCCTCAATCGCGGAGAGCGTCGATTCCGCCTGCCGGATCTGATCGACGGCCTGCCGCTGCTGTAGCCGCAGTGCCGCTTCGGACTCGCGGATTTGCGACGACATGCCCTCGACGTTCTGCGCAAAGTACGCCGTGTCGGCCTTCAGTTCGTCCGGCACGATGACCGCCAGCAGTTGATCTTTCTTGACCGCTTCTCCGTCGGTGACGAGCAATTGACCGATCTGGCCGGCGATCTGCGGGCTGACGATGACGTCATTGGTGGTCACGATGCCGGTCAACACCAGCGGCCCGACTGGCATCCGCCGGTAGGCGTAGACGCCCACGCCGGCGGCGAGGATCAGCCCGAGGAGGAAGACGGCCTTTTTTCTCGTCATGTCGTTGTCTTAAACAATTGTATCAAACAACAGTTTGAACGTGTCGAGCGCGATATACTGGCGGAACTTTGCTTCGGGACCTCCCGCCCCGCGGCCGCTGGTACATCCTCGCGGTCATCGCGCTCGGTGCGCTGACCTTTGGCGCGCTTGTGCCCCGGGCCGAATTCACGCCTCTTATTCCACTCATCGTCCTCGTCCTCGCCTCGTCGCTGACGTCGGCGTTCAAGATCCAGTTTCCGATCGCCAGCGGTTCGAACATGTCGGTGTCGTACGTGGTCGACATCGCCGCGCTCATCCTGCGCGGCCCCCACGCGACGATGATCGTCGGCGCCGCCAGCGGCTGGAGCCAGACGACGCTGAACTCGCGGTCGCCGAACCCCGCGTTCCGCACGCTGTTCAACATGTCGATCCTGGTCCTCACGGTCCAGGCGTCCGGCCAGGTCTATCTGCGCCTGGGCGGCCGGCCAGACGCCGATCCCAGCGCGCTCCTCGTGCCGCTGGCCGGCATGGCGCTCACCTACTTCTTCGTCAACACGGTGCCCATCGCCATCGCCATCGCGCTGACTACGAATCAGAGCGCGTGGCGCATCTGGAAGACCGACTTCGCGTCGAGCGCGCCAAGCTACCTGCTCGGCGCTGCCGCCGCCGCCGTCGTCATCAAGGTGTCGGAGAGTTCCGGCTACTGGCTGACGCTGCTGCTGACCGCGGCGCCGCTCTACCTGACCTACAAGATGTATCGCGCCGGCCGCGAAAGCGACGCACGGCAGGGCGCCATTCTCGAGGCCGCCCACGACGCCATCATCACGATGGATTCCCAACTGAACATCCGTGAGTTCAATCCGGCCGCCGAGAGCATGTTCGGGTACCGGCGGCTGGACATCCTTGGCCGCAACGTCGAGCTGCTGCTGCCGCCAGCCGAGCGTCTGCAGCAAGTGCGCGCGTTGAACGAATACCTCACGGCCGGCAGCGGACCGCTGGCGGGACGCCAACTCGAGATGACGGGGCTGCGCGCCGACGGCAGCGAGTTCCCGACCGAGTTGTCGGTCGCGCGCATCGGCGCGGACAACCGCGCCGTCCTCACCGGGTTCGTCCGCGACATCACGGAGCGGCGCGCACTCGAGGAACAGCTGCGCCAGTCACAGAAGCTCGAAGCCATCGGGCGACTCGCCGGCGGCGTCGCGCACGACTTCAACAACATCCTGATGAGCATCATGGGCTCGGCGGATTTGCTGCTGATGCAGATGGCGCCAGGCGATCCGGCACGGGAGGAAGCGACCGAGATCAAAACGTCCGTGAATCGCGGTGCGGGCCTGACGCGGCAGCTCCTCGCGTTCAGCCGCCGCCAGGCGGTGCGTCCGCGCATGTTCGCCCTCGGCGACGTCGTCCGGGGCATGGACACGATGCTGCGACGTCTGATCGGCCCGGAGATCGATTTCGAAATCATCTGCGCGCCGGAGCCGCTGATGGTGGTCGCCGACTCCGGACAGACCGAGCAGGTCGTGCTCAACCTGGTGGTCAACGCGCGCGATGCGATGCCGGAAGGCGGCCGCGTCACCGTTCGCGTCGAGGGCGTGGACGTGGACGAGGCGGCGGCGGTGGCGCTCGTCGAAGGCAAGGCCGGACGCTACGCGCGGTTGAGTGTGTCGGATACCGGCACCGGCATCGACGAGCAGACGCGCGCGAAACTGTTCGAGCCGTTTTTCACGACAAAAGAACAAGGCAAAGGCACCGGCCTGGGCCTCTCGATCGTCTACGGCATCGTCAAACAGAACGGCGGATACATCACCGTCGCCAGCGAACCCGGCAAGGGCGCGACGTTCCTGATCTATCTCCCTGTCGCCACGACACCCGAACCCGCACCGGTCTAGGAATCAGCGCCCTGGGTCGCTTCGCACAGCCGGGTCGGGGCGCGCCGAAATCTGCTATCTTCTGATCAGTGCCTGTTCCCCTTCGGTGTCCGACGTGCGCGAAACCGCTCCACCACTCGCGCCCGCGATCGTGGTTCGAGCGGCTGCGTCGCGGCGCGACAGGACGCGCCCCGTTTCGCTGCCATGACTGCAACTGGCGAGGTTGGCGGCAGGAATACGTCCCGGGCACTGACGGTCCACGTGAAGTTCATCGGGCGCTAACCGATTCGGAGATCGAACGGATCGAGCCGGATCGACGCGAGCGCTAGGCGGCGCCTCATGTGGCGCAGGCCCTGGCCTTGCCAGCGAGCTAGATCACCTGATCGTGGTCGCCGCCGTCGATACCCAGACTAATCAGCAGCGTGATCACGAGGAGCGCCGCCGCTGAGATGTAGGGCGTCGATTCGCCGTAGCGCTGTAACGACGCGTTCCCCCACACCGGTCCGATCGTCCGGCCAAGGCTCTCGATCGCACTTGCGGCGCCCTGGATTCGCCCCTGCTCGTCATCGCGCCCGGCCAGGCTCACCAGACTCGACATCGTCGGATGCCCGAAGCCCATGCCGAGCGCGAGCGGCACGAGGGCGAGCGCGAAGAGCGCGACGGAATGCGCCAGCGCCGCGGCGGCGAGCCCCAGCGCGCTGAACCCGAGTCCCAGAAGAAACGTCGGCTTGTCGCCGATGCGCTTGACAATGGGACGGATGAATCCGCCCTGAATCACCGCGCCAAGAACGCCGAACGCCGCGAAGAAGTACCCCGTCTTTGCTACGCCGAATCCGAAACGTCTCGCGACGAATAGCGAAAACGTCGTCTGGAATGTGGCGAACGCGAGCCAGTAGATGAAGTCGATCGTCAGAATGCGCCGCACTGCGGGACGCGTAAGCAGCTCAGGCAGGTAGCTGAACGGATTGCCGCTGCCGGCGCGCGCGCGATGGACCGTTTCCGGCAGCCACAGCCACGCCATGACGGTCGCCACGACGGTCAGTCCCGCAGCAGCCCAGATCGGCGCCGTGTAGCTGATCCCCGACAGCACGCCGCTCAACGCCGGTCCGAGGATGAAGCCGAGCCCGAATGCCGCCCCGATGATGCCGTAGGCGCGCGCGCGGTCCTTTGGCTCAGTGATATCGGCGACATACGCCCGCGCCGTCGAAATATTTCCACCCGACAGGCCGTCGACGATGCGCGCGGCAAACAGCATCGCGATGCTGTGCGCGACCGCCAGCATGACGAAGCTGACGACGGTGCCGGCGAGGCTGAAAATCAGGACCGGACGCCGTCCATATCGATCAGACAAGTCGCCGAGCGCCGGCGCCGCCAGCAGCTGGCACAGCGAAAAGGCCGCGAACAGCAGGCCGATGACCAGCGGGGACGCCCCGAACGTCTGGGCGTAGAACGGCAGGAGCGGGATGATGATCCCGAACCCCACCAGGTTGACAAAGATCGTAAGGAAAATGATGAGGAGCGGGCGCGTCACGAGTCTCAACATTCTATACAATCAGCCCACACATGAGACTGCGGATTGCGGGTTGCGGATGGCGGATGGCGATTGCCGCGATGGGAGTCGGCGCGGCCGTCATCGGCGCCATCTCAACCGCTGCCCAGCAGGCGCCACCGGTCGGCGAGTTCTCCGAGCTCGCGGGCCTTGCGCGCACCGAGCTGAAGACCATCAACGCCCCGGGCGCCGCGATCGCCATCGTGAAAGGCGATCGCATCGTCTACCAGCAGGGCATCGGCATCGCGAACATCGAGACCGGCCAGACCGTGACGCCTGACATGCTGTTCCGGGTGGGGTCGGTGACGAAGATGTTCACGACCGCCGCGCTCGTCTCGCTCGCGGAGGAAGGGCGAATCAAGCTCGCCGAACCGATCGCCAGGTACGCCACCGGGGTCAGCGGCAAACTGGGACGGGTGACGGCGCATCAACTCATGAGCCACACCGCCGGGATCCGTGACGAGGCGCCGGCGTTCGGTGCGCACGATGAAACGGCGATGGCCGCCACCGTGAAAAGCTGGGGCGACGACTACGCGTTCCTCGAGCCCGGCCGCATCATGTCGTACTCGAATCCGGGCATGACGCTGGCGGGCTACGTCCTGGAGCAGGTGGCGAAAAAGCCGTACGCCGACGTGATCGACGAGCGCCTGTTCAAGCCGCTTGGCATGACGCGCTCCACCTTCCGTCCCACGCAGGCGATGACGTGGCCCTTCGCACAGGGCCACAGTGCTGCTGGCTTGGAACCGCCGACGGTGGTCCGGCCGTTCGCCGACAACGCCGGCTACTGGCCGGCCGGCTTCATGTTTTCGAGCGCGCCTGAACTCGCGCGGTTCGCCATCGCGTTCATGAACGACGGGATCATCGAAGGGCGCGCGGTCTTCAAGCCCTCGACCATCTCGACACTGTCGACCGGCTACGCGGATGTGCCGAGCAGCACGGAGCACGCGCGCTACGGCTATGGGCTGACGACGTCGACGCACCGAGGCATGCGGCTGGTCGAACACGGCGGATCGATCGACGGCTTCGGCGCGTCCGTCCGCATGCTGCCGGATCGGAAGGCCGCGATCATCATCCTCGTCAACGGAACCTCCGCGTCGTTGACGAACACGTCCGAGCGGGCACTCGAGCTTCTGGCACCGCTGCAGCCGGCCGTGCCCACGGCCGTCACGACGATCCCGATGGACGCGTCGGAGATGATGAAATACACCGGGACGTACACCAACCCGCCGGCGCGCGTGGACCTCGCGCTTCGCGACGGGAAGCTGTACTTCCGCCGCGGCACACAGGAAGCCGAAGTGACGAAGATCGGCGACCTGCAGTTCTCTGTCACGCCAGTCGCCGGCGGCCACGCGCAGACGTTTGCGCTGGTTCCCGGACCGGACGGCACCATCGCGTTTCTGCACATGAGCAGCCGCGCATTCAGAAGACCGCCTCGAACATCATGAAAAACACCGCCCTGTCACTATTTCTGCTGACCGCCGTCACGCTGACGGCGCAGGCGCCTGTGCCCCACACCCCGGCGCGTTTCGACACCATGCGCCCGGAGATCCTCGGCACGCACGGCATCGTCGCGGCCGGGCGCCACTACTCCGTCGCCGCCGGCGTCCGCATTCTGCAGCAAGGCGGCAACGCCGTGGACGCGGGTGTCGCCACCGTGCTCGCGGCATCGGTCGTCGAGATCTCGCATTTCGGCTTCGGCGGTGAATCGCCGGCGATGATCTACGACGCGAAGACGAAGGAGATCATCGTCATCAACGGTCAGGGTCCGGCGCCGAAGGCGGCCACGCCCGCGCTCTTCGCCGCCAAAGGCTTCGTGCCGGGCAACGGACCACTCGGCGCCACGGTACCCGCGATGCTCGACGCGATGGCGATTGCCCTCGAAGCCAAAGGCACGATGCGCCTCGAGCAGGTGTTGCAGCCGGCGATCGAACTCGCGGACGGTTTCCCGATGTACGCCTTCCTCCGCAATTTTCTGGTCAGCGAACGGAAGGCTACCGAGCAGTACGAGTGGTCGGCGAAAACCTACTACCCCAACGGACAGATTCCGGACGTCGGCGAGCTGTTCCATCAACCGAACCTGGCGAGGACGTTGCGCGCGATCGCTGCGGCCGACAAGGCGGCGTTCGCCACGTCGCACAACCGCGTGACGGCGATTCACGCGGGACGCGACGCCTTCTATACCGGCGACATCGCCCATCGCATCGCCGACGCGAACACCGCGGCCGGCGGTGTGTTCACCTACAACGACCTCGCGTCCTACCACGGCACGATCGAAAAGCCGGCGACGACGAATTTCCACGGCTACGACGTGTACAAAGCGGGTCCCTGGAATCAGGGCCCGGTCCTGCTGCAGACGCTGAACATTCTCGAGGGCGTCGATCTTCAGAAGTTCGGCGTCAACACCGCGGATTACATTCACTCCGTGCATGAGGCGATCAAACTCGCCTACGCCGATCGCAACGCGTACTACGGCGACCCGGCATTCGCGCAGGTGCCGATGGACGGACTGCTGTCCAAGGCGTATGCGGCCGAGCGGCGCGCGCTGATCGGCCCGCAGGCGTCCATGGAACAGCGCCAAGGCGATCCGTTCAAGTTCGACCAGGCGGTCAAGGCGCCCGCGACGCGCTACACGCCGCATCCGCAAGGCGTGTTGACACCGTCCAGCCCCGGCGACACGACCTGCGTGGACGTGGTCGACAAGGACGGCAATCTGTTCAGCGCGACGCCAAGTTCCGGGTGGCTGCTGGGCGGCGCATTCGTCGCCGGCGACACCGGCGTACCGATGTCCAACCGCATGACGGTGTTCGACCTCGATCCTCTGAGCCCGAATGTACTGGTCGGCGGCAAGCGCCCTCGCACGACGCTGACGCCCACGCTGGTGCTGAAAGACGGCAAGCCGTTCCTGGCGATCAGCACGCCGGGCGGCGACAGCCAGGATCAGCAGATCCTGAACGTGCTGCTGCAGATGATCGTGTTCAACAAGGACATTCAGGACGCGATCGAAGCGCCGCGCGTCAACTCGCTGCACCCGTTCGGATCGTTCGACAACCACGCCAGCGATCCAGGGATGCTGGAGATTGAAGACCGCGTGCCGGAGACCGTGCGCACCGCGCTCATCGCGCGCGGTCACCGGCTGAAAGTGCTCGGCCCGTACGGCATGAGCACGGGCGTCGTCGCCGTCGGCGTGGATCCGCACAGCGGCACACTGCGCGGCGGCGCAGACCCGCGCCGCGAGCGGTACATCTTCGGGGGGTGACGATAAGAAGGAACCGCTCGGCGGTTCCTTCTTATAGGTGAGACGCGAGTGGGTCGTGCATCCGCTTGCCGTGCTCAAGTGACGTGAGAATGATGTCCGCGGTCACCGGCGCCTTGCGGAAGATCTCCTCGCCCAGCGCATCCGCAATCGCGTTCATCACCGAGCCGTAGCCGGCGCCCACCGGCGGTTCGCCGACACCGCGCGCGCCCACTGGCGTTTCGGGATCCGCAAGGCCGAGCGCGAGCGTGTGCATCTCCGCCGGGACGTCGAGGATGGTCAGCGGTTTGTTGTGGTAGAAGCGCTTGGCCAGCGGCACACCGTAGTGCGGGTCGTAGACCCATTTCTGCTGGAGCGCGTGGCCGATGCCGAGGTTGATGCCACCCAACAACTGACCGTGCAGGCTGCGCGGATTGATCACCGTGCCGACGTCGCCGACCGCGAGATAGTCGACGACGCGCACCTTTCCCGTTTCGACGTCCACTTCGACTTCCGCAAAACCGATCACGAACGAGTAGGTGTCGCCGTCGTGCGCGTAGGTATCCTTCGCCACGCCCATCAACCCGAGGCCGGCAAGCGCCGAGGCGGACTTCTTCGTCATCGGATGAATGTCCGCCGGCAACTCGTGGCCGTCGAATTTACCGCCGAGCGCAACCGCCCGGCTCGCCGCCTGCGCGTAGGTGAGACCGCGCGACGGATTGTCGCGGCGATGCACGCGTTCGTTCGCCAGCACGTAGTCAGCAGGGGCGCCGCCGAGATCCTTCGCGGCAATCTCCTGCAGCTTCAGCCGCGCGTCCGCGGCGCCCGCGAGATTCGCCCGCGTCATCGCGTGCGTCGTCTGGCTGCCGACCGACATCGCGGACCACGGAATATTCTTGGCCGTGCTGCCCCAGTTCACCACGACCTTGTCCCACGGCATCGCGAGTTCGTCTGCGGCCACGCGCGCCAGGTCGATGCACGAATGCGTGCCGAGGTTACCGACGCCTGATTGCACGTACAGCTTGCCGTCGGGCTGAATCGTCATCAGGCCGTCGTAGCCGATCGACCCTGCTCCGTGCGGTCCGACCGCTACGCCGACCCCGCGCACTTTCGATCCCTGCCGCTTCCCTGAACGCGCCTTGCGCTCGTCCCACTTGAACAGGTCCGCGCCGCGATCCAGAGCCTGCTTCACGAACGCGCTCGTGATGCGTCCGCGCTGGCCGTTCGGCCGCACCGGACCGTACGGCGCCTTCCCTTCGGGCGAGTTGATGCGGCGAATCGCCACCTGATCGAGGCCCAGCTTTTTCGCCGCCTTGGTGACGACGGGCTCCATGATCGCGTTGGCCTGCATCGGACCCGGCGACCGCTGCTGCGATCGCGGCGGCGTATTGGTGAGCACGGCGAGCCCGCGCCAGCGCATCGCGATCGGCTGCCAGATCAGCGACGCCGCCAGCGCGGCCGATCGATAGTCGCCCATCGGCCCGTACGATCCGTTGTCTTCGACGATAAAGAGATCGAGCGCGGTGATGCGGCCGTCCTTGGTGAATCCGGCCTTGGCGCGCCCGACCATGCCCGTCCGCGCGCGGCCGATGAAGTGTTCTTCCTCGCGGCTGATGCGCATCATCACCGGCGCACCGGCCTTCTTCGAGAGCAACGCCGGAATCACCATCGAGATGGCGCCCGCACCCTTGCTGCCGAAGCCGCCGCCGCAGTACTCGCTGATCAGCACGATGTTGGACGCGTCCATCGCGAGCCAGCTGGCCAGCGGATCGATTGTGCGGGCCACGCTCTGCGTGGATCCGTGCAGGTACAGTTTGCCGTTCTGCCAGTAGGCCATCGCGCTGCGCGATTCCATCGGCTGATGACCGGTGGACTGCACGACGAAGGTTTCGTCGACGACCACAGCCGCGTCTGTGAAGCCAGCGTCGAGGTCGCCGTACGCCCACTCATCCGGCGCCTGGCCCATCGGCAGCGCGCCTTCAGGTGCGTTCGCAAAATCCTGCGCGGTCCATTTCAGCACCTGGACTTTCGGCCGCGCCTGTTGTGGCGTCGCGCCCGCCACTGGTGCAGGCGTAAACCACACGTTGCCGTCGAGGCGCGCGTTCGCGCTGCCGGGTCGCAGGCTCTCCACCGGATCGACCACAAACGGCAACGGCTCGAGATCGAGTTCGATGCGCTCGATGGCTTCGGCGGCCGTGCGCTCGTCCACAGCAGCGACGGCAAGGATCGGTTCGCCCTGATACAGCGGCTCGTTGGTGAGCGCACGTTCCGCACCGCGCAGATCCGGTAGATCGTCAGCGGTGAGAATCGCTTTGACGCCGGGCATCGCCAACGCAGCCCGCGTGTCGATGTGGCGCACGCGCGCGTGCGGCATCGGGCTCAGCAGGAGTTTGGTGAACAGCATGCCGTCGGCGCGATAGTCCTCGGCGTACCTCGCGCGGCCCGTCACTTTGGCGATCAGGTCGGGCGGCGTGTAGTTCTGGCCGACGAGCTTCTGGTCAGGCATGCCCTCTCCTCTTCCGCGAACGATCGAGGAGATTATGGCGCAAACCAGGCTGGGCCGGATCTGGTACGCTGCCCATCGATGGGTCGGTCGCCGAATGTCCAGCTCGCGTGGCTATCGCTCGCCATGTTCTTCGGGATGACGCTGTGGTTCTCCGCCACTGCCGCCACCGCGCCAATTGTTGCGGAGTTTCATCTCTCCGCCGCCGACACGGCATGGCTGACGATGGCCGTGCAGGCCGGGTTCGTGGTCGGCACGCTGATCTCGGCGCTCGTCAACCTGCCGGACATCATCAACCCGCGGCGTTTGTTTGCGGTCGGCTGCATGGTTGCTGCCGTGGCGAACGCCGCGCTGGTCCGAGCCGATGGCGTGGTGATGCTGATCGGATTGAGAGCCCTGACCGGCGCGGCGCTCGCGTGTGTCTATCCGCCCGGTATGAAGATCGCGGCGGGCTGGTTCGAGCGGCGGCGCGGCGCGGCGCTGGGCGTGCTGATTGGCGCGCTCACTGTGGGTTCCGCGTTTCCGCACCTGCTGGCGTCGGCATCCGCCACGATTCCCTGGCGCACGCTGATGATCGCGGCGTCCGCGCTGGCCGTAATGGGCGGTGCACTCGTGGTCAGGCTGGTCGGCGACGGCCCGTACGTCACCGGCGCTGCGCGCTTCGATCCATCAGCGGTCGCGAGGGTCTTTTCCGATCGCCGGACTCGGCTCGCCACCCTCGGCTACCTCGGTCACATGTGGGAGCTGTACGCCGTGTGGACATGGATGGCTGCGTTCGCATCTGCCAGCCTCGGCTTCGGTGGCGGCGCCACGCCGAGTTCGCCCGCGGGCTCCGCGGTCGCGTTTGCGACGATTGGGAGCGGGGCGATCGGATCGGCGGCGGCCGGGCTCTTCGCGGATCGCCTCGGCAAGGCGCGCGTCGCCAGCTGGGCGATGATCGTCAGCGGCGTGTGCTGCGCGGCGGCCGGATTCATGTTTCACGCACCGGCGCCCGTGCTCTATGTCTTCGCGATGATCTGGGGCGTCGCGGTGGTCGCCGACTCCGCGCAGCTTTCCGCCCTGGTCGCGCAGTACAGCCCGCGCGATCACGTCGGCACGGCGCTGACCGTGCAAACGTGCGCGGGGTTCCTGCTGACGATGGTGTCGATCCGGCTGCTGCCGATCGCCGCGCAGGCGGTCGGCTGGCAGTGGGTGTTTATCTGCCTCGTGCCCGGCCCGGTGTTCGGCGTCCTCGCGTTGCGCGGATTGGCGCGGCAGCGGGACTGAGATTCGCCACCGCGTGCGCCGCGGCGATGAACTCTTTGTCCAGCAGATGCGGAAATGCGCGCAGCACGTCGTCGATCTCCACGCCCGGCATCAGCGCGCGGACGGAGGCGACCTGCAGCATCCAGAACTCGGTCGTCGCATCCGAGTATTTTTCCGGCTGCCCGACCGACGCCGCGAACGCGCGCAAGGTGGCGGCCATTCGCGCGATCGCCTCGTCCAGCGACGGCGATTCACTCAGATAAACCCAGGCGACGCGGAGGTGCGAGGCGTGCGGGAATCCCCGCGGCCGGCGCCTCGCAACGCTCGAGCCCGCGCGTCAACGCGACATCATCTGCCCACGGCATACCAGCGCGCCGCCTACTGCGTCAGGCGCCCGGCGCGCGGACCCTTGTTGTCGCGCACCGGCGCGTGATCGAGGTTCGCCAGCCGCAACCCGGTCTCGAAGACCATCTGCGTGATGCGCGTCATCTTGTCGAACTCGATCTTCGACACCTCGTCGGTGTTGGCGTGGTAGTCGGGGTGCAGGCCGGTGGTGAAAAAGATGATCGGGATGCCCTTGGCTGCGTAGCTGTAGTGGTCGCTGCGGTAATACAGCTGCTCGAGGTCGTTCGGGTCGTTGAACTCGTAGTTCAGGGTCAGCGGCTTCGACACCGCGCTGTTCGCGGTACGGTTCAGCGCGTGCAATTCGCTGCTGATGCGATCCGAGCCAACCAGGTACACCGTATTCGCCTCGCTGGCCTTGTCGTCGCGGTTGCGGCCGATCATGTCGATGTTCAACTGCGCGACGATCTTGTCCATCGATACGGCGGGATAGTCCGCGAAGTAGCGTGATCCCCACAGCCCGCGCTCTTCGCCCGCGTGCCACACGAAGATCAGCGAGCGTTTGGGCCTGGGTCCGTCCGCGAACGCTTTCGCCAGGGCCATCAGCGCCACGGTCCCCGACCCGTCATCGTCGGCGCCGTTCCAGATGCGATCGTCTTCCTTCCCTGGCGTCACGCGTCCCACGGAGCCGGCGCGCCGCGCCGTGTTGTCGCTGCCACGTGTGACTTCGCCCTCGGCGTAACCGACGTGATCGAGGTGGGCACCAAACGCGACGTAGGTGCTCCTCAACTGCGGATCGCTACCTTCGATGACGCCGACGACATTCTGGGTGAGCTGCGTGCGGACGATCTGATAGTCGGCGTCCACATTGAAGGTGATCGTCACGCCGGGCAGGCGGAACGACGGCAGCTCATCCTGCGCCGTCGCTTTCCGCTTCAGCTCGTCGTACTTCACGGGCGCCTGACTGAACAGGAACTCGAAGAACGCGTCGGTAGCGCTGACGGTCGGGGGTATGGGCTTATCGAGACGCTGCACTGTGGTGAAATCTGCTGCCGGCAGCGGACTGCCACGTCCTCCTCCCGGCCCACCTGCTCCGGGCGCCCCGCCCGCCGATGGAGGCGCACCCGCCCTGCCCGCGCCAGCCGGCCCGGCCGCCGGCCCGATGCTCGCGGCCGCCCCGAGCTGCTCCGTCGCGTAGCGACTGCGCCCCGTCAGCGCGCGGCGGAACAGCGACAGATCGAGGTTCTTCGGCCCGCTGGCGCCCAGCCAGATGACCGCGGTGTCCTTCACATCCTTCCCGCGGAAGTCGACATGACCCGCGCCAGGCGCGTCGAGGCCGTACCCGGCAAACTCGACGCGATCGACCGTGAACGTCTGCTTGCCGCCCATGTTTCTGGGAAACATCGCCGCCTCGCCGTCGGCAAAGATGCGCGTCTCGCCATTCACCGACACGCTGACGGTCGCGCGTGAAGTGGTCTTCACGCCGAGCACGCGCACGCTCTGCAGGTAAGACCCGTGATCGCCGGCCGGCTTCACGCCAAAAGTATGGAGGTGATCCCCGACGTAGGCGGCGGCCAGGCCGTATCCCGCGGTAAAGACCGCCCGTCCTTCCAGCTCATCGGATGAGAGATATGTCAGCCATTCCCGTAAATCCAGAGTCCTGATGGCCCCGGCGCCACCGGCAGCGGTCAGGGCGGCAACGGCCCCAAGCACGATTGCGACTCCCCATCCCCGGACAGCCAGGCGACGACTCATGTATCCCCCTTGGCGTAAACTCAATGAAGGCGTACTATAGTGGCCTCCGAGTGCGCCTGCCACCCCGCGCTTCCTTGCCCCGTTGTCCCATATTAGGAGACAGTTGATTGGCCGTCCGTCTGTTCGTCGGTAATCTCGCTTACAGCTGCACTGAAGCAGACCTGCGCACGTATTTCGGCGCCGTCGCGCCACCGTCGCAGGTTGTGCTGCCGATCGACCGGGAAACCGGACGCCCGCGCGGATTCGCGTTCGTCGAATTCATCGACCGCGCGCATGCCGAGCAAGCGATCAAGCAATTCAACGGACAGCCTTACAACGGCCGCCCGCTCGCCGTCAGCGAAGCGCGCGCGCGCGAAGACCGCGGTCCCGGCGGTCCACCGCGCCCCGGCGGCTACTCCTCCGGTCCCCGGCCAGGCGGCGGCTTCGCGCCGCGCCCGCCCGGTTCGTTTGGTGGTGCGCCCCGGTTTGAATCCGGTGGCAGTTCCGCACCCGGCGGCGCCGCAGGGCGCAGCCGTAACTTCGGTCCGGATGCGAAGCCGCAGCGAGGCGGCAGCGCGAAGGGCAAGAAGAAGGGCGACGACAAACCGCGCGGCCCGATTCCGATGAAGAACACGGGACGGTCGTTCAGTCTCGATGACGTCGACACGCCAGACGAGGCGATGCCGGAGATCGACGACGTCGCGACGAGCAAGCCGACGGACGACCTGGATAAGGATGAGGAAACTTAGAACTTAGAAGTGAGAACTTAGAAGTGAGAACTTAGAAGTTCGAGCGCGTCACCATCAGCGCAACCCCACCGCCCGGTACGGCGGTGGGCGTCAGCGCCCAGTAGTCGGCCTTGTGGTGAACGACCGTGCGCCCGGCAATCGATCCCACCGCCGCTCCAAACACTACATCGCTCAGGTAATGCCGGTTGTCGTGCAGTCGCGACGCCGCAACGTACGACGCGATCGCATACCCCAGCACGGCTTTTCTCCAACCGAGATGGCGCTCGATGACGGTTGCGGCCGCGAACGTGATCGCCGCGTGTCCGGACGGGAATGACTGGTGATTGCTGCCATCGGGGCGAAGGCGGTTGGTCGAAAATTTGATCGGCTCGACTAGGATCTCCGTCAAAAGCTGCGCCTGCAACAGATCCATACCGAGGTGCGCCACCTTCGGCTGATCGCGCCAGCGTCCAAAGACGTAGGTGCCGAGGGACAAGCCGATCTGCACGGGCGTGCCGCCCAGATACTTCCCCGGTGCGAACGCCGCGTTAACGGCGTCGCCGTTGTTCTGCACACGCGCGTTGAACGTTTGATCCATCGGGTGCACGGCGGCCGCGAGTCCCCCGCCGATCGCGGCAATGTAGACGTTCTGCAGTTCGGGCAGGTGCTTGATGTCCTCGCCCAGATCACCGAACAGCGCGCGGAGACCTGTGTGCGCCGGCGTCGGCGGTTCCTTGGCGTCGGCTTGCTGCTCCTCCGGATCAGCTGGCCGTGCCACGGGCAACTGCGCTTGAGCTTGGGCGGACAGGGCGAATGCGAGAATGGCGGTGATCAGCATGCACGCAGACGTGTTCCAAGAACGGTGCCAGCGCTAACGCTGGTCGGCGTCATAGACGTGCGCGATAGTGCGCGCCTGCCCCGATCGTCTGCCGCCGTCCATCACGACGATAATGCGCAGCTGCTTGCCGTCGGGATCGACCGAGAAGGTCTGCGTCATCTTGCCGGGGCCGAGACCGCTGATCTCGCTGACCAGCTTTGTGCCGTCCCATTTCGTTTTCCGCTCGATCTTGGTGTTGTCGTCCTTGACCTTCTTGCCGTCCGGCGAGAGCCGCGTCGTGCGGCCATCGGCCTCGGTCAGCACCACCATCGACTCGGTCTGCGTGATCGTCAGGTGCCCGGACGGATTGGTGATGTCGCGCATCGCGTCGCGCATGCGCGCGATGTCGTCAGGATTCGCCTGAACGGCGCCGCGTCCCATGCCGCCACCACCGCCGCGGCCGAATCCCCCGCCGCCGCCACCACCACCGCGACGGCGTCCGCCCCCGCCCCCACTGCCGTCACCACGGCCATTGCCGCCGTTGCTCCCGCGCCGGCCATCGTCGCCGCGCTGATCGCGATCAGCCGGCTGGTCGCTGAGATCGTTGTTGAGCGTCCACACGCCGCCGATCGAGGTGCCTGTCGACGACGTTGAACGTTGTGCCGAGAGCGATCCCGGCAAGAGGAAGGCCGCGGCGACAATGGCGAATGGAATCAGTCTGCGCATGTTTCGATTATCCGAGCGTCGCACCGTGCCCAGGCCGTGAAAAGACTGTGACAGGGCGAGCCATGAGGCTTGGG
>JANYHS010000138.1 GCA_025358945.1 Acidobacteriota bacterium | reverse complement strand
TGATCAAAGTCGCGCATTGCCGCGTCACCGGCGTCATCGGCACCGAGATCACGTTCTCGCTGCTGCTGCCGGATACCTGGAACCACAAGTTCCTGATGGGCGGCGGCGGCGGGTTTGTCGGCTCCGTCCAGAACCAGGCGCAGTTTGTCGTCAACGCCGGCTATGCGACGGCTGGCACCGACACCGGGCACACCGGCGAGACGACCGACGCGTCGTGGGCACTGCGCAATCTCGAGCGGCAGGTGAATTTCGGGTACGTCGCCGTGCATCGGACGGCCGAAACGTCGAAGGTGATTCTTCGCAGCTATTACGCCGCGAACGAAACGCGTGCGTACTTCTCTGGCTGCTCGAATGGCGGCCGCCAGGCGCTGATGGAAGCGGAGCGTTATCCCGACGACTTCGACGGGATCGTCGCTGGCGCGCCAGCTGCCGACTTCACCGGGATCGCCGCGCAGTTCATCAAGGACGTGCGCGCGCAGTTTCCGGATCCGCAGAACCTGACCCCGCTGCTGTCGCCGGAGACGTTGAAATCCGTCGCCGCGCAGATTCTCGACAGCTGCGACGCGCTGGACGGCGTGAAAGACGGAGTGATGGAGGATCCGCGGCAGTGCAAGGTGGATGTGTCCACGTTGACTGGACTGAGTGATGTGCAGCGCACGGCACTCAAGACGATCTACGCGCCGACGCGCGCCGGCAACCAGATCGCGTTTCCCGGTCAGCCTTTCGGCGGCGAAGGCGACGCGGCGGGATGGCCAGCGTGGATTTCCGGCGCGACCCCGCGTGAGGGGCAGCCGGCGGGACCGAGCCTGCGCTACGCGTTCGGCACGAACCTGTTCAAGTACCTGATCACCAGCAATCCCGATTGGGACTACCGGAGGTACGATCTCTCGACCTGGAAGAAAGATTCGGAACGCGCGGCGGCGATCCTGAACGCCACAAACCCCGATCTCGATACGTTCAAGGCCAAGGGACATAAGTTGGTGATTTGGCACGGCTGGTCGGATGCCGGGCTGTCGCCGTTCGGGACGATCAAGTACTACGAGAGCGTGAAGGCGCGCGATTCGAAGTTCAACGACTACGTGCGCATGTTCATGATGCCCGG
Source organism: Acidobacteriota bacterium (assembly GCA_025358945.1). Classification (GTDB taxonomy): domain Bacteria; phylum Acidobacteriota; class Vicinamibacteria; order Vicinamibacterales; family CAVVIG01; genus CAVQFC01. Next base: position 1,751 of record JANYHS010000138.1, on the reverse strand, counting down.
GGTTCTTCACTGTGGCGGAGGACCGGGTCCCGATAATGCGGATTGGGCTGCGGCGATCGATGGCTGGGTCGAGAGCGGCAAGGCGCCCGAGCGGCTGATCGCCCAGAAGGGCAGCGGCGCCGCGGTCACGCGGACGCGTCCGCTGTGTGCGTATCCGCAGCGCGCGGTGTACACCGGAACCGGCAGCACCGATCAGGCCGAGAATTTCGTATGCCGGTGATTGGCCACGAAAGCACGAAGGCACGACACCGGATTCTTCTTCGTGTGTGCGTGACTCTGTGGCTGATCTGTGCCGCGTCTCCGTACGCCGCCTCACCGCCCGCGGCGTCGAAGACATCGTTGGACGCCGCGACTGACGCGTGGGAGCGCGGCGAATTCATCACAGCGCTTTCGGGTTTTCTGCAGGTGATGAACGCGCCGGGCGCGGACGCATTCCTCGAACCGATCGCGCTGACGACCGGAGAACTGTTCGAGACGCGCGAGTTGACGCCGGATGGCCGTGCGCCGCGTTTCAGCCCGGACAATCAGTTCATTACCTACGAAACCGGCCTCGAGACGTCTCGGCGCACGCGTGTGCTGCGCAACGACTCTTCGGCAAGCTCAGGGCAGGCGCCGACCCTGGTTGCCGATCTGCCCGGTGTGTCGGCGACGTTTTCCTCCACGCTCAATCAGGTCGCGTATCTCAGGATTCCTGACAACAACGACGAGATTCGCCGCGCGTCTGATGCGATCGCGCAGGCGTCGCTGACCGCGCAGAATCGCACGCAGCTGACGCAGGCCCTGACCTGGCTCATCGCCAAACACGCCGACATCGTCACGCGCGACCTGCGCACCGGGCGTGAGATGGAACTGCCAGCGTCCGATCTGGTGAAGACCGGTCTCGTGTTCAGCGCCGACGGGCGCCAGTTGTTTTTTCTCGGCGCGAAAGAAGCCGAACCCGAGCGAGACGATCTGTATGCGATCAGCGAGAACGCGCCGAAGCCGGTGATGGTGGCGGACGCGGCCGGGTTCAAGAGCGCACTGATTGTTGATCCGACCGGTAAGGTGTTGCTCTATGTGATCCCTGCGCAGAATCCGTTGCGGCGCCCGGCGCCACCGGCAGCGCCAGGAGCAGGTCGGGCTGGTGGAGTGGACGGAACGGGGCGGGCGAGTGGACCTGGTGCGGCAGGTGGACGAGGCGGGCAGGCGAACCCGCCTCTATCGTTTGCGCTTGTCGACATCGCCACGCGCAAGGTGACGGTCGTCACCGGCAGCGCACCGTCGTGGTCGGCTGACGGCAAGACGCTCACCTACATCTCGCGCGCCGGGCCGGAATACAGCGTCATGGTCGGGCCGACTCTGGGGCCCTACGCGGCGGTGAAGACGTCGGCGCAGCGGCTCGACGCGCCGGCGTTGTCGGCCGACGGCAGTCGCATCGCGTACCAGATGATGCCGCACGACGACTGGGAGATCGTGGTCGCCGATCGTGACGGCGCGAACGAGCGTCAGGTGACCCACGAGATCCAGCACGACCTGCTGCCGCGGTTCGTCGGCGCCGACCGGCTGCTGGCCGTCATGGGCGAGCCGCGGCACCGCCGCTCGTATCTCTACGAGATCGGGGGTCAGACTGGGGTCAGGCTGGGGTCAGACCCTATTCCGACCCCAACTCGGATGCGGCTGTTTCATAACAATACAGTTCGCACGATCGCGCCGGAGTATCAGTGGGTCGTCAGCCCGGGCGGTACGAAGATTCTGATCGGTGCGGAGCGCGA